>JAIRPR010000191.1 GCA_031256895.1 Coriobacteriaceae bacterium | reverse complement strand
CATGGAGGCATCGCTTTGGTTCATGGAGTTCAAAAGGCTCCAGTTCGTGGCGAATTCCTCAAAGGACGTCGCCCCGAAAAGGATGTCCAAGAACGATGCGGTGCCATTGCGGTACATGGCGCGTGCTCGCGTGCCTAATTTGCCCTGCAAAGTGGCTATCTGCGCGTTTGTTTCGTCGATGCGGGCTTGGGCGGCCTCCATGGCCAAGACGGCCGCATCGTGTTCCTCCAGCGCGATATAGTAGTTGTCGGAGGCCATGTTCAGCTCGTGCTGCATCGACGTGACGCGGATGCGCACAGCATCGGCTTCGGCCTGCTTCTCGGCCGCAGTAGGGGTCGCAAAAGCGAGGGATGGGTTCACCAAGGAGACCGTGCCGAACGCTGCGGCACCGCCAAGAAAAGCTCGTCTACTTATGTTGCGAACATGCTCTCTCATCGAAAAAACCTCCTTGATTGAGCATCGAGTACGATTTTTTTAGTACAAGCAGCCTTAATGATAACAAGAAACGTCCCTTTGCCAAAGGAACTCCACCGAGTCCACAAGTAACATGAAGATACCGTGAAGCCACGAAGGGCGCCCAGCGCCCCCGTCAGCGATGCGCACGCAGTGCGCAAGCCTTACCTGGCTGCTGCCCCCCCCGCAGAGGGGGCGATCGGCGGCAACAGAAGGCGTGAAAGCTGCGCGAAGCGTACTATTGTACGTGAGCGCAGCTTGGAGCGACTTATGTGCCGCCCAGCGCCCCCGTCAGTGGCGGAAGTGGCGATGGGAGGTAAACACCATCGCAATCCCCTGCTCATCGGCAGCGGCTATGACCTCTTCATCGCGCATGGAGCCACCAGGCTGGATGACAGCAGTGACCCCGGCTTGGGCAAGCACGTCGAAGCCGTCGCGGAAGGGGAAGAAGGCATCGCTTGCGGCAACGGCTCCCCGCGCTGCCTCGCCCGCCTGTTCAACGGCTATTCGGGCGGAATTGACCCTGTTGGGCTGCCCGCCGCCAACCCCTATGCTGGTCATGTCCTTTGCTATCAGGATGGCATTACTCTTGACAGACTTACACGCCTTCCAGGCGAACAGGAGCTGCGCCATCTCTTCCTTGCTCGGTTGACGTTTTGTGACAACCGTGAAGGCGGCAGGTGCTTCGGTCGCCGTGTCGGAATCCATGCAGAGCAGGCCTCCTTCGACCGAACGGTATTCGACTTCCCCACCAGGCTTGTTCACGCCGCCGGTGCGCAACAGGCGGGCATTGGGTTTTGCCTGGTACATGTCAAGGGCATCCGCCGCGAAGTCGGGCGCGATGATGGCCTCGACGAACTGCTTGTTGTTGAATATCTCGACCACGACGTCAGAGCCGATGGGGCGGTTGAAGGCCATCACACCCCCGAAGGCCGAGACCGGGTCGCAGGCATGGGCGCGCTGGTACGCGGTTGCGCAATCGGCAGCCACACAGATGCCGCAGGGCGTCAGATGTTTCACGATGACGCAGGCAGGGTCATCGAACTCGCGCACGGCTGCCCAGGCTGCATCGAGGTCAAGGTAGTTGTTGTAGGAAAGCTCCTTGCCTTGCAGCTGCTGCGCATGGGCAAGGCTGAAGTCAGGATGCTGGTAATCGTCGCGGCGGTAGAAGGCAGCGGTTTGGTGAGGGTTCTCGCCATAGCGCAGGTCCTGGGCTTTGGTCAGCCCCAAGGAAAGCCGAGCGGGAAAACCGGTAGGGGCGTCAGGACAATCGGGGGTGGCGGCAGAACCGGCGGCTGCGAAAGGGGCGTCATTCGGGCAAGTACCCGCAACCACGCCAGAAGCGCATTGCTGCCCGCTCATCCATGCAGCGATGGAGGCATCGTAGGCGTGGGTCGTCTCGAACACCTGGAGCGCCAAGGCCAGGCGCGTCTCGCGCGTGGTGGCACCCTGGTTCACACGCATCTCATCAAGGATGGCGTCATAGGACTCAGGCTTGGTGACCACCGCGACGCTCTCGAAGTTCTTCGCGGCTGAGCGCAGCATGGAAGGCCCTCCGATGTCGATGTTCTCGATGCAGGTGGCGAAATCTGCACCGGAATCCACCGTCTTCGTGAAGGCATAGAGGTTCACGACCACCATGTCTATCATGCTGATGCCCTGTTCGGCTGCCTGCGCCATATGGGAGGGGTCGTCGCGTCTGGCCAGCAGGCCGCCATGGACCTTCGGGTGAAGCGTCTTCACCCGCCCGTCCATCATCTCAGGAAACCCGGTCAATGCCTCTATCGCGACGACGGGCACGCCAGCTGCGGCCAACGCCTTCGCCGTGCCGCCGGTCGATATGACCTCGGCACCGAATTCCTTGCTCAACGCTGCCGCGAATGCCGCTACCCCCGTCTTGTCGGTGACCGAGATAAGCACTCGTTTGACCTTTGGGTTCTCCATTGCTGTTTTCCTTCCTCGTGTCTTTTTTCAGGCTTGCCGAATCCTGGGGGCAAGCCCTGCCGGGGCAAGCCTGAACACCGCTCTTCCCGGGCTTCCCGGGTATCCGCGTTTTCCTATCTTCCTAGGTCGGCATCGTGCTGCGCCCGTGCCTCTTCGCTGTAGCGCTGACGGTACCGTACGTCGACCAGTTCGCCTACAATGGCTATCGCCAGCTCTGCCGGGGTCTTTGCCCCGAACGACAGACCGATGGGACGCTTGACGCGCCCCCATTGCCCATCGGTGACGCCTTGTTCGCGGCAGAGTTCATACACGCGGTCGTTCTTGCCTGCACAGCCCATCATGCCGATATAATGCGCCTGGCTCCTTATTGCCCATATACAGCCTTCAGGGTCGAACATATGCCCCCGGGTGAGCACGCACACATAATCCTTCGGGCTTGCCTTGACCTGGTCAAGGGCGGCGAAGCCTTCTATCAGGATGCGCTCTGCAGTAGGGAAACGGCCTTCATTGAGGTAGGCGGCATCGTGATCGACCACTGCTACCTTGAACCCCACGTGGGCAGCCAAAGCGGCCACCTCGCTTGCCGCATCGCTCGCGCCGAGAAGCCAAACGCGCACCGGGTCGAACAAGGCTACGCTTGTCCAGGTGAGCCCTGGGAACTGGTCGTTGTGCATAGAGGGGCCGCGGGTGGCGTCCTTCATCTGGAAGAGGTCGCGGGGCGAATAGCTGCGCGAGGCCACAATCTCTTTCGCTTCACTGCAGAAGAACACCAGGGGCTGGCCGTCGGCCGAGCCGGTCGCACCGTACTTCTTGGTGACCTCGTTGTCGGTGTTGGCTACTGCCGCCTGTTCATCGAAGACCATCTTGAAGCCGAGCCAGGCAAGCTCGCCTGCATCGATGGCTTGACATGCCCTTTCGAAGGTGGGGATGTCCTCCTTCCCCCAAGACGCCGCAAGCCGCTCTCGGCTCCTTTGGTCCAGGAAATCCTTGCCCTCGGTCGCCTCGGGAGAGAAACAGGGGAAGTCCTCAGGAGCCAGGATGGGCGTGCCTCCCCCCTGAAGCACTTCGATTATGGTTTGCAAGACCCGTTTATCCACTGATACGCACCTTCCTCTCTTGGTCTATGCTGATGCGCCCTTCAGCGAGCAGCTGCAGGGTAGCAGGGTAAAGCTCGTGCTCTACCTCATGGATGCGGGCTTCCAGGGAAGCAAGGCTTTCGTCTTCGCGCACCTCGACGCCCCTTTGGGCAATGATGGGGCCCTTGTCGTATTCGGCGTTCGCGAAATGGACGGTGACCCCCGTCAGCTTGACGCCCGCCGCGAAGGCATCCTGTATAGCGTGGGCGCCCTTGAAGGAAGGCAGGAGCGCCGGATGGATGTTCAAGACCCTGTCAGGGAAGGCATCCAGCACCTCTTCGCTTATCTTGCGCATATAGCCAGCCATCACCACGTATTCTGCCCCGGCATTGAGAAGCTCTTCTGCGATCAGGCGGTTCGCTGCCGCTGGATCCAAGAACACATCCTTGTCGAGCGCACAGGTCGGTATGCCCGCCTTTTGGGCCCGGACAAGCCCATAGGCGTCGGGGCGCGAGGATATGACCTTCACGATAACGGCATCAAGGCAACCTTGCCCGATGGCATCGATGAAGGCCTGCAGGTTCGATCCACTGCCGCTGATAAGGACCCCTATCCTGATAGGCTTGCGGAAAGTGCCTTTCTGGCCTGCAGGGAGCGCCTCACTTTGTTCGGCTGCCGTGCCTTGTTCGGAAGCCGTGCCGTGTGCGGAAGCCGTGCCGTGTGCAGCACTCATGTCCATTGCCAGGCCTCCTGCATCGCCGCACTGAGTGCCCCCTCGTTCGAATAAGCCACCTTGCCTGTGCCTTTGCGGGCCTCGCCTATCCGGTACACGGTCTCTCCAAGGCCTTCGAGCGTCGAGGCCACTTCCTTGGCCTGCGACTCATCGACCAAAAGCACCATGCCCAAGCCCATGTTGAAGGTCTTGAGCGCTTCTTCCTCATCCAGATGGGCAGCATGGCATACATAGGCGATGATCGGGGGCACTTCCCAGCTTCCCAGCTCTACTGCGGCATCCAGGTGCGCGGGCAAAGCCCGGTCGAGGTTCTCGCTGATGCCGCCGCCGGTGATATGGGCAAGGGCATGGATGGCGCCAGGGTGCGCGTGCAATGCCTCGCGCACAGCACCCACGTAGATGCGCGTCGGTTCCAAGAGCGCGTCCTGGATGCTGGCACCCCCCAGTTCCTCATGCGGAAGGCGTATCTCGTAGTGCGTCCTTCCCTCGACGCACACCTTGCGGGCAAGGGAATAGCCGTTGGAATGAAGGCCGCTCGATGCGAGGCCCAACAAGACGTCGCCTGTCTCCACCCGGTCGGGTGCCAACATGTGGGGGCGGTCGACCAGCCCCACGCAAAAGCCCGAAAGGTCGTAGTCGTCGGGTGCCATCACGCCGGGATGCTCGGCCATCTCGCCGCCGATAAGGGCACATCCCGCCAGCTTGCAGCCTTCGGCGATGCCTTCGACAACCTGGGCGACTGCTTCTGCCTTCAGCTTGCCCACTGCGATATAGTCCAAGAAGAACAAAGGTTCCGCACCGGTTGCCAGGATGTCGTTCGCACACATGGCCACCAGGTCTATGCCTACCGTGTTGTGGATGCCGGCTATCTGGGCAAGCTTGAGCTTGGTGCCGACGCCGTCTGTGCCTGACACCAGGATGGGGTCTTCCATCCCCTTTGCCGCAGCCAGCGAGAACAGGCCACCGAAGCCGCCTATGTCGCCTATGACCTCATCACGGTAGGTGGAATGAACAGAGCCTTTGATGGCCTCCACCGCGCGCGCCCCTTCAGCGGTATCGACGCCTGCCTTGGCATAGGTCACCACGTCCTCGGTCACCCAACTGGGCAGATGAGGCGCGTCCATTCCCTGGGCGGCGCTTACCGTGATTCGTTCGGTCATGCACAAACTCCTTCGTCAAAGCTCTTCGCGCAGCTGCCTTTTCGGGGCTTGACGCGGTCTTACGCAATCTATCGTGCCTTTTCGCGGCTTTTCGCGTTCTATCGTGGCTTTTGCGAGGCCTTACGCGTTCTATCGTGGCTTTACGCAGTCTTGGAAAGGAAGCTCTTCTTCCTTATGGGCACCGGTATCTCAATGGGGTACTCCCCCGAAAAGCAGGCCTCACAGAACCCAGGGTGATCGGCGCACACCGACGACCGAAGGCCGGGAAGCGATATGAAGGCCAGGGAGTCGGCACCGATGAAACGGCGTATCCCCTCAAGGTCCATGCGGGCTGCGATAAGCTGTTCCTGGGTATCGGTGTCGATGCCATAAAAACATGGCCAACGCACCTCAGGGGAAACGATGCGCAGGTGCACCTCGGTGGCGCCCGCATCGCGCAGCATGGAGACCAGCTGTTTCGAGGTGTTGCCGCGCACGATGCTGTCGTCGACCACAACCAGGCGCGCACCGGCAATGACCGAAGGGAGCGGGTTGAGCTTCAGGCGGATGCCCAGCTGGCGCATAGCCTGGGTGGGCTGGATGAAGGTGCGCCCGACATAGCGGTTCTTCACGATGCCATCGGCATAAGGGATGCCGCTTTCCAGGGAATACCCCATAGCAGAAGGCACCCCGCTGTCAGGCACGCCCAAGACCAGATCGGCCTTGGCCGGGGCTTCCCGTGCCAAGACACGCCCCATCTCACGCCGTGCCTGGTAGACGCTCTGTCCGTCGATGACCGAATCAGGGCGGGCGAAATACACGTATTCGAAGATGCATGCGGCGCGGCCACGGGGCGTCACGCCCTCTTCGGCGCTCATGCCTTCCTCGTTGAAGCGCACTATCTCCCCCGGCTCCACATCGCGCACGTATTCAGCCCCCACGATGTCAAGGCCGCAGGTCTCGCTCGATACCACCCACCCGCGCCCTTCGGGCAGCCGGCCGATGCACAAAGGCCGTATACCGCAGGGGTCGCGGAAGGCATAGAGCGAATCAGGGCTTGCTATCACCATGGCGTAGGCGCCTTCCAGGGTCTCCATCATCCGACGGATGCCTTCTCGCAGGTGATGGGTCCTTTGCGTGGCAATGCCGATGGTCTTTGCCGCTACCTCGCTGTCGGACATCGATCTGAAGTGCAGGCCTTGCCTGCTCAAGCGCTCGCGTGCTTCATCGGTGTTGATCAGGGTGCCGTTATGGGCAAGGGCGATCAGCGTGGTGTCGATGGCCGAGATGTGGGGCTGGGCGGCTTCCCAAGAAGCGGCGCCGCCGCTGGTGGAATATCGGTTGTGCCCCACCGCGACAAAGCCGTCCAATGCGGCAAGGCTTGCCTCGTCGAAGACCTGGGTCACCAGGCCGAGCTCCTTGGCCACCGTTACCGTTTCCCCATCGCCTACGGCAATGCCTGCGCTTTCCTGCCCCCGGTGCTGGAGGGCCTGCAAGCCGTAACAGGTCATGCGGGCGACGTCTTCCCCTAGGGCGAACACCCCGAAAACGGCACATTCCTCTTGGGGATGGTCGGGGCATTCGCCGGGCAAGGCCTCAAGACTCATGACGCCCCCTTTGGGGTGCCGTGCCCTGACGCACGCCAGGCCCCCCTGCCCGGGGTGCCGTGGATCGGTATCGAGCTGCGGGCTGGACTCATTGGATTCCCTCAGCAGCATTGCCCACGTTGCCGATGTCGTCGGGGTTCACGGCTTTTTCTTCGTCGGGATTGTTCACATCGGTGATCATCGTGCTTTCCACAACCGAGGCGAAAAGGACCGCTCTTCCGTCATTGATGGTGTAATCGCAGGTGACAAGCGTGAATATCTTATATACGCTCGCGGCTGCCACATCGTCGGGGTCGGGGGTCACCACGTTGCGCGCCATCTTGTCCTGCACGTATTCCAGGAGCTTTTCGGCATTCTGGAAGTTCGGTTGGGCCAGGGGGTCGTTCGCACCGCAGATGACCAGCGAGAAGCTGTTGCAGCGGTAGTTCCCCCGCGGGGTCAGGATATAGATGGTGCGATGGCTGTTGAAAAGTGCGCTGTCGCGGAAGTCGTCGATGCAGGCGAACATGGACCCATCGTTCATGTGGTGCCCATACAGGATGTTGTTCGTGTCAGAGAAGGTGGGGCTGTTCTCTGCCGCTAGGAAGGGGGTGCCGAAGGTGGTCACCATTCCTTGGCCGCCCAGGAAGTCGGTTGTCAGGTATTTCTGGTTGTCAGTGGCTTGGACGATGGGGTAGTTGACCACCGTGCCGGGGATGTATATCCACGCGACCGTTTCGGGGTTCTTCTCGCGCAGCGCCTCCCAATCGACCTGGAGGTCTGCGAGAGCCTTGTTCTGTATGTCGGGAGGCGGGGTGAAGCCTATCTCGGCCGCTATGCTCTTGTAGGTGTTCTGGCCTTGACAATAGCTCAGTCCGATGATTATGAGCACGGCAAGCGATACCACGAAGATGAGCAGCGAGACCCAGAACACGATGCGGCTCAAGGGGCTTTTCTTCCCCCGGTTGCGCTTCTTCGATCCCTGGTAGCCATAATAGGCCGCTTGGCCGTTCGACGGGGCGGAGCCGTCGTGTGCCGCGGCAGGGACAAGGTTTTGGGGGAATGCTGCAGAAGAGCCATGGCGCCCTTCGGCCTTTGCGGCCGGGGCATGCGTGCCTTTCTGCGCCTTCGATGCATCACGGGCCGAGTCCCTTGAAGGGCTGCCCTTTGAACCCGTATGTCGCCCGGAAGGGGCAGGGTATTTCTGGTAATCACCCATGGAAAGGCCTTTCAGTCTGAGCGCTAAGGGTGCGACGCGAAACGCAGGCTGTCCGACATCTTGACCCTGCGCCTCCCGTCCGCCACGTCCCTCGGTTTCTGTTCATTACCATAATAGCAAAACGTCCCCACCCGGGGACGTTAAAAGGGCTTCTGTACGTAAATTCCACGCTCTGTGCAGCTGGAAGGATGCTTCTCATCTCACTTCTTCAGCTCGTCAAGGAAGCCCTTGACGATGAACACGATGATTGCCAGTACGATGACACCAGCAGCTATCCACACGGCTTCCGCCGGGATACTGATGCCGAACAAGGTTAACGAGTCCATATGTCTCTCCATTTCGCCGCTTCACAGCGCTACTCGATCCGTCATGATAAGGACTGCGGCAAGCACCCTGCACGCTTGCCCCTCTAGTCCGTCCAGCACAGGCCTGGCGGCCTTCACTGCCTGCAAGGCTTCGTTTTTGCCTTACCGAGCTATATTACCCAAGTCTGAGGCGGAGTGCAAGGCAAGTTCTTATCAATGTCGAAAATTTGTGCGTATGCGGAAGGCATGGGTGCCCATTGAGGGACGGGCAACACAAGCTTGTGTGGTTCCTTTCGTCACAACAGAAGTCACAACAGAACCGTTGACGCAAGTCTTCCGCACGTTGGGGGCGGGCAACGCAAGCCTTTGTGAAGGCACGCAGGCGGCCTCCGTCTATGAGAGCTCGCTCTTGATGGTCTCGGCAAGGGATTCGGCCAGGCTTTGGGCATGCTCTGCTGAGGCAGCCTCCACCATGACGCGCACCAGGGGCTCGGTGCCGCTTGGGCGGACAAGCACCCTTCCTTCGGTGCCCAACGCCACTTCAGCCTTGCTTATCTCTTCTGCTATACGGGGGTTGCCGGGCAGTGCCTGCTTATCGATGCCTGTCACATTGACCAAGACCTGCGGATAGCGCTGTATGACCGAGGCTGCTTCGGCCAGGGAAGGGGCGCTGCGCCTGCAAGCCGCAAGGAACTGCGCTGCCACCTGGAGGCCATCGCCCGTCGAGTTGTGCTCGAGCATGATGATATGGCCGCTCTGCTCGCCGCCCAGAGCGAAGCCGCCTTCGCGCATCGCCTCAAGGACATGCCTGTCCCCCACCTGGGTCTGTACGACCTCTATCCCGGCATCCCGCATGGCTTTCACGAATCCCAGGTTGCACATGACGGTCGAGACCACGGTGTCGTGGGGCAGCAGGCAGCGGTTCTTCAAGTCGAGGGCACATACCGCAAGGATGACATCGCCGTCTATCTCGCGCCCGTCTGGGCTTATCATCATGACACGGTCGGCATCGCCATCATGGGCGATGCCGATGTCGGCCTGTTCCTTGGCGACAAGCCCACGCAAGGGCCCCAAGTGGGTCGAGCCGCAGCCCACATTGATGTCATAGCCGTCGAAATCGTCGTTGACAACGATGACCTGGGCCCCTAAGCGGCGAAAGGCCTCGGGGCTGGTGAACGATGCCGCCCCATGCCCGACGTCAAGGGCGATGCGCAGGCCTTCAAGTGTGATGCCCTGGCTTTCTATGCTTGACACCACCTGGTTGATATAGATCTCAGAGGCTTCTTCAAGGGGAAGTGATATGCCGAGACCTTCCCCTTCCGCAAGCTCTTCGAGGCAAGCCCCTCCGGCAGAAACGTACGCCTCTATCGCTTCTTCTTTGGCAAGGGTCAGTTTGAGGCCGTGCGCATCGAAGAACTTGATGCCGTTGTACTCAGGCGGATTGTGGGATGCCGAGATGACCACGCCTCCGTCTGCCTTAAGCTCCCGCGTGAGAAGGGCGACCGCCGGAGTGGGAACGATGCCGGCCAAAAGGGCATGGCCACCCAAGCTCATGATCCCCGCCGAAAGAGCTGCCTCTAACAGGTCGCCGGAGCGGCGGGTGTCCTTCCCCACCACGATGTTCCTGCCGAGGAAGGCGACTGCGGCTTGTCCCAGGCGAAAGGCCAAATCAGCTGAAAGTTCTGTGTTCGCTATGCCGCGCACACCATCGGTACCGAAAAGTTGCGTCATGGACGCCCTCCTTACTTGTTCTCAAAAGCCAGACCGGGAAGGTTGCTAGCCTTCCTCCCTTCTCTGACCGGCTTGATGGGAAGGCTCTGAGGCATCATCCCGAAGCGGTTGCTGCTACGGGCGTCATGCCTGGCGGGCAGCCGTGGCATCATGCCTTGCGGGTTGCTACGGGTATCATCCCTCCCGAAAGGCCGCGTATTTCATGCCTGGCGGGTTGCCGCAAGCGTCATTTCCCCCGGTTCACATGCCGGCTGAAAAGGCGGATGCCGCCTTGAGGGCATTCCTCGGGACGCATCCGCATGTTGAGCTCGGCAGCGAGCTCGTCAAGGGGGATCCGGTGGCGCTGCAGCAACACCATGAGGTGGTAGATGACATCTGCCACCTCATAGCGCAAGTGGTCGGTATCGCCTTCGTGGGTGGCCGCGACCACCTCGCCCGCCTCCTCCTCTATCTTGGCGCAAAGGAACGACTCATCCCCGGACAGAAGGCGGCACGTGTAGCTCTGCTCACCATCTTCCGGGAAAGCCTCTTGGCTTTGCGCGGCTTCCCGCGGAAACACCTCCTGGCTTTTCACGCCCTCCGTGGCAGCGCCCTCCGGGAAAGCCTCCTGGCTTTTCACGCCCTCTGTGGCGGCGCCTTGTGCAACCAGCCCCCGCACCAGGGCGCCCCTTGAGGCAATCGTTGCTTCGAGCGCCTCAAGGGTTGCCCCTATCTGGGATGCGGGCAGTTCCTCCCCTTCGGGAAGGTAGGTCTTTGCTTTATTTCCCGTCATGTCTCTTGGGCGGTTTGCGGTTGTTCGGGGAACTCAATGCCCCGAAGCCGGGTACGCCGACCGAGCCGAGCAAGGCATCGAGCTCTTCAAGGTTTCGCTGGTAGGACCGCGGCGGCAATGCCTCGCCCAGCATGTCCTCGCCTTCGGTGTTGAAGGTAGGCGGCGC
Organism: Coriobacteriaceae bacterium; assembly: GCA_031256895.1. Lineage (GTDB taxonomy): Bacteria > Actinomycetota > Coriobacteriia > Coriobacteriales > Eggerthellaceae > WRIS01. Next base: position 21,022 of record JAIRPR010000191.1, on the reverse strand, counting down.
GTCGCCCCCGATCAGCATGGTGTCGTCAGGCGAGAACACCATGTCGAGCAGCTGGCTCATGTCGTCGTTGGTCGCGCTGAGGTCGTCTTCGATGACGTGCATGAGGTTGTGGTCCTCGAGGCCTTCCTTCAGCTCCTCGATGGCCTTGATGCCGATGCCTTCGATGCGCAGGAGGTCTTCTTCAGTATGGCCTACCAGGTCGGCAACGGTCTCGATGCCGGCTTCGGAGAACTTGTTCGCCCAGCGTTGCGAGACGCCCAGGTCGTCGTAGATGTAGAGGCGTGCCTCTTCGTCGGTCAGGTTGTGCGTGCGGCGCCCGAGCGACATGGTGTTGTAATAGCCGCCATAGTTGGTGCTGATGTTGAGGTAGCTCTCGGAATCGAGCGACCAATCCTGCGGCTGAGGCAAGAGCTCTTCGATGTCGCGCAGGGCATCCGGTGCGAAATCGGGCAGGTTGTCCCCGGTCACACGGTCGGTCGGCCGGCCTTTGTAGGTGAGGCCGACCCAGCGGTAACGGTTCAGCCCGGTGCCTGCGGGGATAGGCTTGCCAATGATGACGTTCTCTTTCAAGCCGGCCAAACGGTCGGTCTTCGCTTCGATGGAGGCATCGGTCAACACCTTGGTGGTCTCTTGGAACGACGCAGCGGAAAGCCACGACTCGGTGGCGAGCGAGGCCTTGGTGATGCCCAGGAGGAGCGGCTGGCCTACCGGCGGCTGCTTTCCTTCGACCACCAGCCTGTTCGCTACACCTTCGAACTCGTAGCGGTTCATCTGGCGGCCTGGCAGGAAGTCGGAATCGCCCGCATCGAGAACGGCTATCTTACGCAGCATCTGACGTGCGATGACCTCGATATGCTTGTCATTGATATCGACGCCCTGGCTGACATACACGCCTTGCACTTGCGAAACGATGTAGCGCAAGGTGGTGTTGGGGTCGGTCAGGCGCAAGAGGTCGTGCGGGTTGACCGAGCCTTTTGTGAGCTGCTGGCCTACCGTGACCTGGCAGGTGTCCACTATGCCGGGAAGCATCTGGGCACGGGCCGAGATGACGTACTCGCGGATGTTTCCCTGATCGTCGTGTATGGTGAGCGTCTTGTTCTGCTTGTCGCTGGTTATCTGCAGGGTGCCCGCGATCTCGGCAAGGACGGCCTGGCCTTTGGGCCTGCGTGCCTCGAAGAGCTCGGTGACACGGGGAAGGCCATGGGTGATGTCCTCGCCCGCGACGCCGCCGGTGTGGAAGGTGCGCATGGTGAGCTGGGTGCCCGGTTCGCCGATGGACTGGGCGGCTATGATGCCTACTGCCGTGCCGATGTTGACCGGGCGCGAAGTGGCAAGGTCCCAGCCGTAACACTTCTGGCAGACGCCGAGCGATGCGTGGCAGGTCATAACCGTGCGGATGGTGACCGCCTCGACACCCGCCTCTTGCATGGCATGCAACTGGTCCATGGTGGCGATGTAGTCGCCCACGGCAAAGAGCACCTTGCCCTTCTTGTCGGTGACGTCTTCGAGCAGGCAGCGCCCGATGAGGTTCTCATCCAGCTCGTTCTTTTCGTTGAGCAGCGGATATGATACCCCGTCGGTGGTCTCGCAGTCTATCTCGCGGATGATGACGTCTTGGGCGACGTCCACCAGACGCCTGGTCAGGTAACCGGAGTCCGCCGTGCGCAGCGCCGTGTCGGCAAGGCCTTTGCGGGCGCCGTGCGTCGAGATGAAGTATTCCAGCACCGAAAGGCCTTCACGGAAGTTTGCCTTGATGGGACGGTCGATGATCTCGCCTTTGGGGTCCGACATCAGGCCACGCATACCGGCCAGCTGACGTATCTGTTTGATATTGCCGCGCGCGCCCGAGAAGGCCATCATATAGATGGGGTTGAACTTGTCGAAGTTGTCGGCCATGGCATCGCCGACCTCTTCGTTGGCGGTGTTCCAGATATCGACGACCTGCTTGTGGCGCTCTTCGGCAGACATGAGTCCTAGCTCGTAGTCGTCGTCGATGGCAGCGACCTTCGCGTCGTATTTCGCCAGTATCTCTTCCTTGTTGGGAGGCACGGTGGCATCGTAGACCGATACGGTGACGCCGGCACGCGTGGCGTAGTGGAAGCCCGCGTCCTTCAGGCCGTCAAGTATCACCGGCATCTCGGAAAGCTCGTAGCGGTTGCAGCAGTCCTCGACCAGGCGCCCGATCTCCTTCTTGTTCATCTCGTAGTTCAGGTACGGGTAATCAGGCGGGAGCACGTCGTTGAACAGGATACGCCCGATGGTCGTCTCGATCCGTTCGCCTTCCTTGCGGTCCTCGAACACCCCGTAGGAGGTAGCCACCTGAAGGTTGTAGGAAAGGCGCACCCAGATCTTCGCTTGCAGATCGAGTTCTGCCCTGGCGTTGTAGCAGTTCATGGCATCATCGAAATCGATGAAGGCACGGCCTTCGCCGGGGAAGCCCTCGCGCGCCGCCGTCAGGTAGTACAGGCCGATTATCATGTCCTGGGTGGGCACGGTCAGGGGGCGGCCATGGGCAGGCGACTTGATGTTGTTCGACGAGAGCATGAGCACGCGTGCCTCTGCCTGCGCCTCGTTTGAGAGCGGAACATGGACCGCCATCTGGTCGCCGTCGAAGTCTGCGTTGAAGGCGGTGCAGACCAGCGGGTGCAGGCGGATTGCCTTGCCTTCCACCAGGACCGGCTCGAAGGCCTGGATGCCCAGGCGGTGCAGGGTGGGCGCCCGGTTCAGCAGCACCGGATGCTCGGTGATGACCTCTTCCAAGACGTCCCAGACGTAGCTGGCGCCGCGGTCGACCGCACGCTTCGCCGCTTTGATGTTGGCGGCATATTCAAGTTCTACCAGGCGTTTCATGACGAATGGCTTGAAAAGCTCCAAAGCCATCTGGGAAGGCAGGCCGCATTGGTGCAGCTTGAGCTGCGGGCCTACCACGATGACCGAACGGCCTGAATAATCGACGCGCTTGCCCAAAAGGTTCTGGCGGAAGCGGCCCTGCTTGCCCTTGAGCATGTCGGATATGGATTTCAAAGGCCTGTTGCCAGGGCCGGTCACCGGGCGGCCACGACGGCCGTTGTCGAAGAGCGAATCGACCGCTTCTTGCAGCATGCGCTTCTCGTTGTTCACGATTATCTCGGGAGCCCCCAGGTCCAGCAGGCGCTTCAGGCGGTTGTTGCGGTTGATGACACGACGGTAGAGGTCGTTCAGGTCGCTGGTTGCGAAGCGGCCGCCATCGAGCTGCACCATGGGGCGCAGGTCAGGCGGGATGACGGGGATGACATCCAAGATCATGTCGGTCGGCTTGTTGGCGCTTTTCAGGAAGGCATCGACCACTTTGAGGCGTTTGATGGCCTTGGCACGCTTCTGGCCTTTGCCGGTGGCAATGACCTCGCGCAGCTCGACTCCCGTTTCCTCAAGATTGATGGCTTCGAGCAGGTCATATGCAGATTCCGCACCCATGCCGCCCTTGAAGTAGTCGCGGTAGTTCAGGCGCATCTCACGGTACAGCGCCTCGTCGGCGATGAGCTGTTTGGGCTCTATCTTCATGAACGCCTCAAAGGCCTCGGTGCGCAAGGCCTTGCGCTCGTTGAACTCCTCGTAGATGTCGGCTATCTCTTCTTCGACCTCTTCGGGGCTCAGGCGCTCGTCATCGTCGATGTCGTCGGTGAACTCGTCGGCTTCGGGCACATAGGCGGTCGAGAGCCTGCGCGTCGAGGCTACCAGGCGGTTGCGCTCGGCATCGAGCTCTTCGAGGTCGGCCGCCAGTTCGTCACGCAGCTCGTCGGCATCTTCCTCGCGGGCGGCCTTGTCGACCGAGGTGATGATGGAAGAGGCGAAATAGAGCACCTTCTCGAGTTCCTTGGGGGGGATGTCCAGAAGGTACCCCAGGCGCGAAGGCGAGCCCTTGAAGTACCAGATATGCGAGACCGGGGCGGCAAGCTCGATATGGCCCATGCGGTCGCGGCGCACCTTGGAACGGGTGACCTCGACGCCGCAGCGCTCGCACACGATGCCCTTGAAGCGCACACGCTTGTACTTGCCGCAGGCGCATTCCCAATCCTTGGTGGGGCCGAATATCTTCTCGCAGAACAAGCCGTCCTTCTCGGGCTTGAGCGTCCGATAGTTTATGGTCTCGGGCTTCTTCACTTCGCCACGCGACCAGCTGCGCACGTCCTCTGCGCTGGCCAGGGAGATACGCAGGGCATCGAAGTTGTTGACGTCGAATTCTGCCATTATTGCTCCTCTCCATCACCGATAAGGCTGTTCGTGTCATCGGAATCCTCTAAGAGGAAGCCTATGTCGCCTATGGTAATATCGGTATCGTCGTCGTCGTTGCCGATCAGCTCATTGGTGTCGTTCGAGGAATCGGAGAGCAGATCGCTTTCGGCCATCAGGTCGCCCAGGTCGAACATGATGTCCTTCAGGGCGTCCCGCGCCTCTTCCTCGGTCTTGCGGGCATCGGCACGCAGGGCTGCCAACAAGGCGGAATCGGGATCGTCGAGGTCGAGCGATTCCGAGAAGTCGCGCATCGTGTGGTCCTCGCCTTCGAGCTCGACGTTCAGGCACAGGGACTTCATCTCCTTCACCAACACCTTGAAGGACTCGGGGACCTCGGCTGCAGGGATGTTCTCGCCTTTGACGATGGACTCGTAGGATTTGACGCGTCCCGCCGTGTCGTCGGACTTGACGGTCAGGATCTCTTGCAAGACGTTCGAGGCACCGTAGGCATAGAGCGCCCATACCTCCATCTCGCCGAAGCGCTGGCCGCCGAACTGGGCCTTGCCGCCCAGGGGCTGCTGGGTTATCAGGCTGTAGGGGCCGGTCGAGCGGGCGTGGATCTTGTCGTCCACCATATGGCCGAGCTTCAGGATGTAGCTCTGCCCCACCGTGATGGGCTCGCGGAACTGTTCGCCCGTGCGCCCGTCGAACAGGATGGTCTTGCCAGTGCGCGAGAGCTGTGGCACGAACTCGTCACGCGCCTGGGCGCCGTATTTCTTGTGGTTGATGTTTATCAGGTTGCGGTTCGCCTTCTCGATGGCATCGGAGATCTCCTTCTCGGTGGCTCCGTCGAACACGGGGCTTGCGATGTGGATGGGGCCTTCGACAACGGCATCAGAGCCCTCATCGTCTGACCAGCCCCAGTTGGCTGCCCAGCCGAGATGGCATTCAAGCAGTTGGCCGACGTTCATACGGGAAGGTACACCCAAGGGGTTCAATATGATGTCGATGGGCGTCCCGTCGGAAAGGTAAGGCATGTCCTCGACCGGCAGGATGCGCGATATGACGCCCTTGTTGCCGTGGCGCCCGGACAACTTGTCGCCCTGCTGGATCTTGCGCTTCTGGGCAACGTAGACGCGCACCAGCTCGTTGATGCCGGGGGCAAGCTCGTCGTCATCGAGGCGCGAGAAGCGGTTGATGCCGATGACGCGGCCGCCGGCGCCGTGGGGCACCTTGAGCGAGGTGTCGCGCACCTCGCGGGCTTTCTCGCCGAAGATGGCGCGCAAGAGGCGCTCTTCTGCGGTCAGCTCGGTCTCGCCCGTGGGGGTGACCTTGCCCACCAGCACATCACCGGGGAACACCTCGGCACCGATGCGGATGATGCCGTCGGCATCGAGGTCGGATATCATGTCGTCAGAGGTGTTGGGCAGCTCGCGCGTTATCTCTTCAGGGCCGAGCTTCGTGTCGCGGGCGTCTATCTCGTATTCAGAGATGTGGATGCTGGTCAGCAGGTCTTCTGCCACCACCCGCTCGGACACGATGATGGCGTCTTCGTAGTTGTAGCCTTCCCAGGGCATGTAGGCTATCATGAGGTTCTGGCCGAGTGCCAGCTCGCCGCCATCACAGGAAGGGCCATCGGCCAGCACGTCGCCAGCCTGCACCTCGTCGCCTTTGCGCACCAGCGGGCGGTGGTTGATGCAGCCGCTCTGGTTCGATCGCTGGAACTTCGGGATGAGGTACTCGTCGTATTCCCCTTCGCTGTTCAGGATGATGATGGTCTGGCCGTCCACATAATCGACCGAACCCGAGCGCTGGGCTACCACTATCTCGCCGGAATCGACCGCGATGCGGTGCTCTATGCCCGTGCCGATGAGCGGGGCGGAAGGACGCAGCAGCGGCACGGCCTGGCGTTGCATGTTCGAGCCCATAAGGGCGCGGTTCGCGTCGTCGTGCTCGAGGAAGGGGATCAACGAAGTGGCCACCGACACCATCTGGCGGGGCGAGACGTCCATGTAATCGACCTGTGAGGGATCGATCTCGTCCGGTTCGCCATAGGTGCCGTTGCTGTCCTTGGTGCGGCAGAGTATGCGGGCGGCCTTCTTGAAGCTGCCGTCCTCGCTGCGATGGCCGAACTCGCGGGTCTCGGGGTCGAACTCGTCGTTGGCCTGGGCTATGATATAGTTCTCTTCCTCATCGGCCGTCAGGTAGTCCACTTCGTCGGTGACCTTGCCGTCAACGACGCGGCGGTAGGGCGTCTCGATGAAGCCGTAGGGGTTCACGCGCGCATAGGTCGCGAGCGAGCCGATCAGGCCGATGTTTGGGCCTTCAGGGGTCTCGATGGGGCACATGCGGCCATAATGGCTGGTATGGACGTCGCGCACCTCGAAGCCGGCGCGTTCACGCGAAAGGCCGCCAGGGCCTAAGGCGGAAAGACGGCGCTTGTGGGTGATGCCTGCGGCAGGGTTCGTCTGGTCCATGAACTGCGAGAGCTGTGAAGAGCCGAAGAACTCCTTGATAGCCGCCACGATTGGCCTGATGTTCACCAGGCTTTGGGGGCTTATCTCGTCGGCTTCCTGCATGCTCATGCGCTCGCGCACCACGCGCTCCATGCGGGAAAGGCCGATACGGAACTGGTTCTGGATGAGCTCGCCCACCGTGCGGATACGGCGGTTGCCGAAGTGGTCGATGTCGTCGGTGAGGTAGCCTTCCTCGCCTTCATGCAAGGCCACGATGTATTGCATGGTCCTGATGACGTCTTCCTCGGTGAGCGTGGGATGCGCGTTCTCGGGGTCGAAGCCAAGCTTCTTGTTTATCTTATAGCGGCCGACCTTGGCCAGGTCATAGCGCTGCGGGTTGAAGAACAGGCCGTCGAGCAAGGTACGTGCCGAATCGATGGTGGGCGGCTCGCCGGGACGGAAGCGCTTGTACAGCTCGATGAGCGATTCCTCCTTGGTGGTTGCCGGGTCGCGGTTCAGGGTGTGCTGGACCATCTCGCTTTCCCCCAGGATGCCCAGTATCTCTTCGCGGGTCGTGGCTATCCCCAGGGCACGCAGCAGCAAGGTGGCCGGCTGCTTGCGCTTGCGGTCGATACGGACCGAAAGGATGTCGCGCTTGTCGGTCTCGAACTCGAGCCAGGCGCCTCGCGAGGGGATTATCTTGGCATTGTAGATGGTCTTGTCGGAGGTCTTGTCGCGCTCGGAGGCGAAGTACACGCCAGGGCTGCGGACAAGCTGGGAAACCACCACGCGCTCGGTGCCGTTGATGATGAAGGTGCCGCGGGGGCTCATGAGCGGGAAGTCGCCCACGAACACGTCCTGTTCCTTTATCTCCCCCGTCGAGCGGTTTATGAAGCGTATCTCAACGAAGAGGGGCGCCTGGTACGACACATCCTTTTCCTTGCATTCATCAACGCTGAACTTGGGGTCGCCGAACTCGTGCTTGCCGAACTCGACCGCCATGTCCTTCGCAGAGTTCTCGATGGGGCTGATGTCTGCGAAGGCCTGTGCCAGGCCTTCATGCTTGAACCATTCGAAGCTCTCGGTCTGAATGGCGATGAGGTTGGGGACATCCATCAGGTCGGGTGTCTTGGCGAAGCTTCTGCGGTCTCTATAAAGGCTGGTTGGAGCAGTGTTTTTACCTTTGGCCACGGGGCTTTTCCTCCTTCATGGGAATGCGCGTATTCGTGAAAAAGTCACAAGTTTTCAGGATAGGGGCTTGAGCGGTTCCCGTCAAGAAAAAGTTTTTTCAAGTATGTACTTTTTCTGATTTTTGGGCGGCCATCTGGGGTTTTCAAAAAATGGAATTTTTAGGCCACCCTTATGATGCCCTAAGGGTGCCGCTGACGGACGCAAACGCAGGAGTGCGATTATTGCTGCCCTGCTCATTGTTGATAAGCATGAGGCACCAGAGCGTTGTACGCTACCTGGCCACAGTCATTGTTCAAAAAGCTTTCAGACGGGAAGTCTACCTGTCAGGATTTGTATGACATGTTGTGTGCGACCTTGTGGGCAGATCAGATAAACGAGCGCAGGCACTCCAAGATGGCTGCGGAGAGCGCCTTGTCGTCGAGCCGCTCTATGAGTTGAGCCCGCCTGGCTGAAAAGTCAAGCGCCCTCAGTTGCTCTGTGACAACAAAGCCTCTGGTCTCAAGGCTATCGGGAAGAGGCAGATGCAAGGGGAAGCCGTTGCTCGCAGATGTAATGGGGCAGACGAGCGTCATAGATGTGCCAACATTGAAGTGACTGTTGCTCACAACGAGCGCTGGGCGGCGCCCGTTCGGTTCATGTCCTGATGAAGGGCTGAGGTCGAACTCGACAATGTCCCATTGGTCGAAGATCGCCACTACCAAACCTCCTTTCCAGCCGGGGCGCCCCAGTCGTATTCATCGGGACTTGGGCCATCGTAGTCACGCAGCAGATCCTCTATGCGGTAGCTCTTTAAGGGACGCACCCGCAGCTCATCGCCGCACATGCTCAGCTCGACCTTGCTTCCGCGCCTCAGTCCAAGGGCATCTGCGATCGGCTTGGACAATTGAACTCCGAGCCCGCTGCCCCATTTGTGCACTGTTGCTGTTTTGTTCATATCTATCGAGCCTTTCATTGTGGGTTGCGGCGTGACAGCCGCCTGCGCCTTTTTTCTGATGCATACCTGTTTATCATAAATCTGAGTATAGTCGTTTGATATCTGATGTCAACCCTATCATGACAGACTGATTGGATAGAGGCAATGGTTCCAAGGGATGAACGTGACAGGGAACTGTCCTTTGTCGCGTAAAGGCCTCAGACCGCCAGCCTTCATCTATGATTGGCTTTAAGCTGGCGCACCCGTCTGAGAAAGTGGCTTCAGTCGAAAGAGCCTGGTGGATGGTGAATTTTCGCTGCCTGTTTGTCAGCCATTCATTTCTGCGATAGAATGGAAACCCCGGCATGGGGTGAAGGTTAATGGATGCGGGCTTGGACTGATGCAGGCCCGCAGGAGGCACAGGCACTTGCGACACCGGATGATACAAGGAGGAACGACATCGATGGATAGGGGGATAGCTCGCTTTCTCCGTCTTGCTCTCGGACATGAAGCACTGCCGAAGAGCATACGCGCATTATCGGTGCTGATGCTTCTTTCGTTGTTGGCCTGCCTCATATCCATGGGGCTTGTCGTGCTTTTCCATGCGTATTTCTGGAATTTCCTCGAACCCGGGCCCTCTCTGCCCGATCCCGCATACGACCTGCAGGCTTTCATCCACGGGAGCGTCCAGGTATTTACCCCTTTGCTCTGTCTGGCCTTTTGCTTTTTGTTGTTTCAGGTATATAGGAAGCTCTTCTGCCGGTCACGGAAAAGCGGGATGAGCGCCGCCAAAGCTCCTGATGAAACCGAGGTATTGAAAAAACACTTTATTGGACGGATGCTGTTCCTTGCTTTCGGGATTGTTGCCCTTGTCCTGATGGTGAACCTCGTGTTGTGCATCGGCATGGCGGGCAACCTGAACGGGGCTATCCGATCCGTTCTGTTCCAGATCTCCTTCCCGCCAAACTACGGATGCGCCTGAGCAAAGCGCAGAATGGAAAACGGAAGGCAGGACATGGGCATTTCGGCGGATAACAAAGACCCGGGAAGGTTCAACCTTGCCGGAAAAACCGTGTCAAAAACCATCCACACAGTAGCATTGATGATGCTTTTTTCCCAATTGGCATGTATCACCCTTATGGGCATAAATGCTGCTTTCCATGCATTCTCGTGGGAGTCGCATACCATGCTGGGGATATCCTTGGCCGATCAAAGAATATTCCATCAAAATCTTCTGGAAACCATCCCTTACCTTTGTTTGCTCGCCTATTTCCTCTTGACGGTTGCCTTCAGGGTATTCTTTGTCAAGGTTGACAACAACATCAATAACGCAGCTACACCTGCGCTTGCAGAGAGGAAAAGCCCCATCCGCTGTGCTTTCCGGATGCTGTTCCTTGCTTTCGGGATTGTAGCCCTTGTCCTGATGGTGAACCTCGTGCTGTGCATCGGCATGGCGGGCAACCTGAACGGGGCTATCCGATCCGTTCTGTTCCAGATCTCCTTCCCACCCAACTACGGATGCGCCTGAGCAAAGCACAGCGTTAAGCCCGGATGCCCCGAAACAATCCGGTCTGCGTTTGTTTACCGGGATTCAACATAACGGACACCTGGCCTCAATGTGCTGGCCACCCACTTTAAACACGACCGAAAAAGGGTGGCCGCAATCTTCCTTCATGCTGGAACCATCCAAGAAATCGTGCTGACCCAGCGCAAAAGACCAAAGGAGGAAGAAGGCATGAGACAAGTTGCTATCTATGGGAAAGGCGGCATCGGGAAATCGACCACCACGCAGAACCTGACGGCAGGCCTGGGTGAGATGGGAAAGAAGATCATGATAGTCGGCTGTGACCCGAAAGCCGATTCCACCCGCCTGGTGCTGGGCGGGCTGGTACAGAAAACCGTGCTTGACACCCTGCGTGAAGAAGGCGACGACATCGACCTCGAAGACGTCCTCAAAGTGGGCTATGCCGGCATCAAGGGCGTCGAGTCGGGCGGGCCAGAGCCTGGTGTGGGCTGTGCGGGGCGCGGCATCATCACCTCCATCAACCTGCTTGAGAGCCTCGGGGCCTACGAGGCAGACCTTGATTACGTCTTTTACGATGTCTTGGGCGACGTGGTATGCGGCGGCTTTGCCATGCCCATCCGGGAAGGCAAGGCGCGCGAGATCTACATCGTATGCTCAGGCGAGATGATGGCCTTGTACGCAGCGAACAACATTGCGAAGGGCATCTCGAAGTATGCCCAAAGCGGCGGGGTGCGCCTGGGCGGCCTTATTTGCAATTCCCGCAAGGTCGATGGCGAAGCCGAGCTGGTATCAGCCGTGGCAGCCGAGATAGGCACGCAGATGATCCATTTCGTCCCCCGCGACAACGCCGTGCAGCGTGCCGAGATAAACAAGAAGACCGTCATCGAGTATTCCCCCCAAGAGCCTCAAGCAGACGAATACCGCGCGCTTGCCCGCAAGATAGACGGCAACGACATGTTCGTCATCCCGAAGCCCATGGCCATCGACCGCTTGGAAGAGATACTGATGGAACACGGGATACTGGATTAGCATACAGGGAGCCGGGTTATAGCCGGTACCCCCCCCAAACCTGCAAGGAAGCGGTGGCATGGCCGTTTGGCAGCAGTTGCCAGGGCGCGGGCACCGAGCAAATGAGCAGTTGTGCAAAGATAAGACACCATAAGGAAGCTGTGTGGGAAGGCGGGCTTTATGCCCCTTCCCGGGAAGGAGAACACCCATGTTGTTGGTACAGGCGATCGTGAGGCCGGAAAAGACCGGGCTTGTTCTAAGCGAGTTGGCAGCGGCGGGCTTCCCCGCCGTCACCAAGATAGACGTGTACGGGCGCGGGAAACAGAAGGGCATCTCGGTCGGCGAGATCCACTACGACGAGATCCCCAAGGAGATGCTGCTCATCGTGTGCGCCGATGAAGACAAGGACGATCTGGTCTCCATCATCATGCGCACTGCCCGCACGGGCACGGGCAGCTATGGTGACGGACGCATCTTCGTTTCGCCCGTCGAGGCCGCCTACACCATATCCAGCGGCCAGACCGGCTTATAGGGGGTGGCTGCTGTGCGTGAGCTTATCGCCATCATCCGCCCGGACAAGGTGAACCCCACCAAGCTGGCCCTTGCCGAAAGCGGCTTTCCCGCCTTCACCTGCCTGCGCTGCCTGGGGCGCGGCAAGAAGGGCATCGACCCCGAATTGCTGGACATGGTGCTTGCACAGGGCGAGCTTCCCCGCAACTACCTGGGGGAGAACATGACCGAGGCATCACGCTTGATAGCAAAGCGCGCCTTTATCATCGTGGTAGAGGACGACCAGGTGAAGAAAGCCGTCACTGCCATTGTGGACGTCAATCAGACCGGCAGCCCCGGTGATGGCAGGATCTTCGTCCTGCCCATAGCCGAAAGCTACCGCGTGAGCACCGGCGAGGCCTCGCTGGCTGAAGGCTTGGATCTAGGACCGGCTGTACCGAGTGCAGCCGAGCACCCTACCCAAGGCGAAGGCCTGGGCACCGGGTTTGAAGAGGAAGGATGAGCGGCATGAATGCGGATACGGAAGGTACCATGGCCTCAGCAGCAGCGGCAGCGACATCTGCGGCGGCAACCCCGGCAGCGACGGCAACGCCGGCGACCCCGGCAGCGACAGCCGGCCTTGCAAGCCCGGTTGCCTCAACAGTGACGGCTGCCCCGTTTGCCCCAGCGGTCCCGGCAAGCGCACGGCATGCCAATCGGGCAGCCGCAAGCAGGGAAAGGATACTTGAGGCTTACCCTGCCAAGGTCTACAAGAACCGCAAGGATCATATCCTGGCCTTGGAAGAGACCGCCGAGGAAAACACCATTGCCGCGAACACCCGCGCCATACCCGGCGTCATGACTGCGCGGGGCTGCTGCTATGCAGGCTGCAAGGGGGTGGTGGTGGGCCCTTTGAAGGATGTGTGCGTCATCACCCATGGGCCCATCGGCTGCGGCTTCTACACCTGGGGCACGCGCCGCAACAAGGCCAAGCCGGATGAGCATACCGACAAGAACTTCGTCCCCTACTGCTTTTCCACCGACATGCAGGAATCCGACATCGTGTTCGGCGGCGAAAAGAAGCTCGAGCAGGCCATCGACGAAGCCATGACCCTCTTCAAGCCCAGCAGCATCATGATATGCTCCACCTGCCCCGTCGGCCTTATCGGCGACGACGTGCAGGCCGTCGCACGACGCGCCGAAGAGAAGTACGGCATAACCGCCGTGGGCTATTCCTGTGAGGGCTACAAGGGCGTTTCGCAATCGGCCGGCCACCACATCGCCAACAACGGGTTGATGCGTTCGGTGATAGGAACGGGCGATGCCCAGCCCAAGACCGCCTTCTCGGTCAACATACTGGGCGAATACAACATCGGCGGCGACGGCTGGGAAGAAAGCCGCCTGCTTGCCCGCTGCGGGATAGAGGTTTTGAACCTCTTCACGGGCGATGCTTCCTGCGAAGCCCTGAAAAGCGCCCACCTTGCCCATCTCAACCTGGTCATGTGCCATCGTTCCATCAACTACATCGCCGAGATGATGAAGACGAAGTACGGCATCGACTGGCTGAAGGTCAACTTCATCGGCATCGAGGCCACCTGCAAGTCCTTGCGCAGCATTGCCCGCTATTTCGACGATCCCGGCCTTTCCGCAAGGGTGGAAGAGGTCATTGCCGAAGAGATGGACGCCATACAGGAACAGATGGACCAGTACCGCCAACGCCTTGCGGGAAAGACCGCAGGCATCTTCTCGGGCGGCTCGCGTTCGCACCATTACCAGGCCTTGTTAGAGAGCCTGGGCATGAGAACGGTGATAGCCGGTTACGAGTTCGCGCACCGCGACGATTACGAGGGGCGCGACGTCATCCCCTTCATCAAGGAAGACGCCGACAGCAAGAACATCGAGACCATCACGGTAGAGCCTGATCCGCTCCATTACCGCGAGCGCTACTCAACCAGCCAGATAGCCGCGTTGAAGGCAGGCGGCGTGGCAGAAGGCATCGAGCTGGACACCTACGACGGCATGATGTCCGATATGGGCGCGGGAGACGTCGTGGTGGACGACTACAACCACCACGAGACGGATGCCCTGATCAAGGGGCTCAAGCCTGATGTGTTCCTGTCGGGCATCAAGGACAAGTACTCCATCCAGAAGGCAGGCGTCTCTTCGCGCCAGATCCATTCCTATGACTATTCCGGCCCCTATACCTGTTTCCAGGGGGCATTGAACTTCGCGCACGACCTCACCATGTCCTTGTACACGAATGCTTGGGGGTTGGTCGTGCCCCCCTGGAAGAACCAACCGATGCTTGAAGGCACCCTAGGAGGCGATTGACCGATGCTTGACCTGACCCCCTCTGAACACCTGGACCGCCGGGCACTGAGGATAAACCCCTGTAAGACCTGCCAGCCGGTAGGTGCGCTTTTCGCAGCCCTGGGCGTCGAGCGCTGCATGCCGCACAGCCATGGTTCCCAAGGCTGCTGCTCGTACCACCGCACGGTGCTTTCCCGCCACTTCAAAGAGCCTGCCATCGCAGCCTCGAGCTCCTTCACCGAAGGTGCTTCGGTGTTCGGCGGCAGGAGCAACCTGGTTGCTGCCACGCGCAACATCTTCGCCATCTACGACCCCGACATCATCGCGGTCCATACCACCTGCCTTTCCGAGACCATCGGCGACGACCTGGGCTCTTATATCATGGATCTGGAGGTCCCACCGGGAAAGCTGGTCGTGCACGCCAACACGCCCAGCTACGCCGGCTCGCACATCGTTGGCTATGCCCGCATGACCATGGGCTTCATGAGCTACCTCACCCAAAAGACGGGCGTGCCCAACGGAAGATGCGCCGTTCTGCCCGGCTGGGTGAACCCCGGCGACCTGCGCGAGCTGAAGCAGATAGCCGCCCAAATGGAGGTGCCTTGCACCTTCTTCCCCGACCAGAGCGGCGTGCTTGACGCGCCCATGACCGGCACTTACGAACTTTACCCGAAGGGGGGCACCACCATTGCCGAGATCCGCGGCCTCGGCGACAGCGAATCAGCCATAGCCTTGGGCGAGATAATCAACGAAGAGCCTGCCGAGCTTCTTGAGAAGAAATGGAAGGTTCCCTACACGCTGCTGCCCCTGCCGGTGGGTGTGGCCTACACCGATGCCTTCGTGATGGCGCTCCAGCGGCATTCGAAGCTCGAGGTGCCCGCCGATCTGGAGGCGCAGCGTGGCCGCCTGGTGGACCTGCTGTTGGATTCCCACCAATACACCTATGGGAAGCGGGTCGCCCTGTTCGGGGATCCCGACATCGTCTTGGCGCTGACATCGTTGGTGCTTGAGGCAGGCATGGTGCCCGCCTACGTGATAACCGGCACGCCCAAAGAGACGTTCACGCGCAAGGCTGAAGCGCTGTTCGCACAGTATGGCGCAGAAGGCTGCATCGCCCGTGCGGGCTCGGACCTCTTCGAGCTTCACCAATGGATAAAACGTGAATCGGTCGACCTTCTCATCGGCTCGAGCTACGGCAAGCAGATCGCCCGGGCAGAGGACATCCCCTTCGTGCGCGCCGGCTTTCCCGTCCTGGACCGCTATGGGCATTCCCTTCTGCCGGTGGTGGGGTATACCGGCGGCATACGCCTTATCGAGAAGATAAGCAACGCCCTGATGGACCGCTTCGACCGCGATTGCGCCGAAGAGGATTTCGAAGTGGTCATGTAAGGAGGCAGGAATGGGAACGGGAACAGCAGTGCTTGAGGACCGCAGGGCACAGGTGGCGCAGGGCTCAGGTGCTGCTTTGGCAATACACTGCGAACAGCCGAGCGTTTCCGGCTCGGTCAGCCAGCGTGCATGCGTGTACTGCGGCGCCCGCGTCGTGCTGAACCCCATCACCGATGCCTACCATATCGTGCATGGCCCCATCGGCTGTGCAAGCTATACCTGGGACATCCGGGGTTCCTTGAGTTCGGGGGAAGACGTCTTCCGTACCAGCTTCTCCACAGACCTGCGAGAAAAGGATGTCATCTTCGGTGGCGAAAAGAAGCTTGCAGCCGCCATCGACGAACTGATGAGGACCGTGAAGCCCGCGCCCCGTTTGATCTTCGTATACGCCACCTGCATCGTAGGAGTCATCGGCGACGACGTCGAGGCTGTCTGCCGCAGCGCCGAAGCCCGCTACGGAATCCGTGTGATAGCCGTGAAAGCCCCCGGATTCTCGGGCACCAAGTCGACCGGCTATAAGCTTGCCTGCGACGCCATCATGACCCTGATAGCCCCTTCTGCGCCTTCCGTGAACGGCGTCAGCGGCATCCGTATGGGCGATGCTGCCCACGGCGTCAGCGGCACCCGTACGGGCGACGGCACCGCTTCCCCCCTTGCTGGCTTAGCTGCCCCATCCGAAAGGTCGCAACCGCAAGACTGGCACGAAGCCGCAATGCTTCGACGGCAGAGGGGCGACGGCGCCCCTCAGGCTGCCAGCGAGGACCTGCGCCTGAAGGTGAACATCCTGGGCGATTACAACCTTGCCGGTGAGATGTGGATAATCGCTGGTTACCTTCGCAATCTGGGAATCGACGTCGTTTCCACCATAACCGGCGATGCCTGCCTGGACAGCTTGATGCAAGCCCCCACCGCAGACCTCAACATTGTGCAATGCGCCGGATCTTCGGCATACCTTGCGCAGCGCATGGAAAAGGAATGGGGCATCCCTTTCATGAAGGTGAGCTTCTTCGGTATCGAGGACAGCTCGGCTTCCCTGCTGCGCATCGCACGCGCTGCCCAAGACCCCCGCGTCGAGGCCATGGCACAGCATTTCATAGCGAGCAAGACGGCCGAGGTGATCCCGTTGATAGAAGCCTACCGGCCGCGTCTTACGGGTAAGCGTGCCGCTATCTTTGTGGGCGGGGGCTTCAAGGCTATCTCGCTCATCCGGCAGTTCAAAGAGCTGGGCATGAAAACGGTACTGGTGGGCACACAGACCGGGAAGCCGGACGAGTATGCCACCATCGCCAGCCTTGTCGACGAGGGCACCGTGGTGCTCGACGATGCCAACCCCGCTGAACTTGAGGCCTTCCTGTTGGAAAAAGGGGCAGACATCCTGGTCGGCGGCGTCAAAGAGCGGCCTTTGGCCTACAAGCTGGGCATTGCGTTCTGCGACCACAACCACGAACGCAAGCACCCCCTGGCCGGCTTCGAGGGCATCCGGAACTTCGTTTCCGAGATACATAAGTCGCTCAACAGCCCCGTCTGGCCTTACGTCAAGCAGGCGCAAGGCGTTGTGCTATCCCAAGCGCCTGACAGCTGGCTTGAAGCCCCCGCGGCTGGCGGCGGATGCCCGTCAGGCGGCGGGTGTCTGCCAGTCGATGGGCGCCCGTCAGGCGGCGGGTGTCCTCCTGAGAGCAAGTTCCCCTCAGACGGCGGTTGTCTGCCAACCAGCGGGTGCCCCACAGCCAATGGATGCCCGCCTGGCGGCGGGTGCCCCACAGTCGGCGGGCAACCGTCAGGCGGCGGGCGACCGTCTGCCGATGGATGCCTGTCAAACCCGCTGATTGCAGGGCACGCAGGCGGCTATAAAGGACTTACCGCGCTCAACGTGAACCCTTGTGTGATGTGTATGCCCCTTGGTGCGGTCAGCGCCCTTTTCGGCATCCGCAAAAGCATGGCCATCCTGCATGGCTCACAAGGATGTGCAACCTATATCAGGCGTCACATGGCCACCCATTACAACGAGCCCATAGACATCGCCTCTTCTTCCCTCACCGAGGAAGGCACGGTGTTCGGTGGCCGGGAAAACCTGATGAAGGGCTTGAAGAACCTCATCGACGTCTACCAGCCCGACCTCATCGGTGTATGCACGACCTGTCTGGCAGAAACCATAGGGGAAGATGTGGACGCCATCATCAAGGAATTCGAGGCAAGCAGGCCTCAAAGCACGACAAGGATCGTGGCGATAAGCTCGGCAGGCTACAGCGGCAGCCATAACGAAGGTTTCTTTGCAGCCTTGCGATCCCTGGTCGCCCAACTGTGCCCCCAGCCTTCTTCGCCCCGGGCATTGCCCATGTCAACCGAGGCAATGCCCCAGGGTACTTCCGTTGCAATGCGCTTCCCAAAAGACACTTCCGCCAATCCACGCTGGCCGGAAGGTGATGCCACGGTCGGGACAAGGCAAACCGATTGTGCGTCTCATAGCCGCGTGGCAGTCGTGACCCCCCTGCTCTCGTGCGCTGACACGCGATGGCTGAGATGCTTCCTCGAAAGCTGTGGACTTGACTGCATACTCTTGCCCGATATAGCGGAAAGCCTTGACGGGGGCGTCCAGACAGACTACCAGCGCCTGAAGAAGGGCGGCACTTCCTTAAACGATGTGGCAAGGCTTGGCGATTGTCGGCTGGCCCTTGAGTTCTCAACGTTCATCGGCAAAGAAAGCTCGCCCGCTGCATACCTTGACAAGGCGCACGGCGTTCCTGTGGTACGCCTTCCCCTGCCCCTTGGCTTGCGCGGGATGGACCAGTTTTTGCAGACGGTCGCAGAAGCGGGCGGTGTCATCCCCCCGAAGACGCTTCAGGCAAGGGCACGTTATCTTGATGCCATGGCTGATTCCCATAAATACTGCGCGGATGCACGGGTTGCTGTGTTCGGCGACCCCGATTTCGTGTACGCCTTGGTGCGGCTTATGTGCGAGAACGGCATCCTTCCTGCAGTCGTTGCCACGGGATCGGTGTGCCCCTCCCTTAAAGAGGTGGTCGAACAAGAAGCGCAGGCCTGCGCCGCCTTCCATTTCGCCCCGGTGCCCCGTGTGATGGACGATTGCGACTTCTCGGATATCGAGTCTGCTTGCCTCGAATCGGGCGCAAACCTGTTGATAGGCAGCTCCGATGCCCGCCGGATAGCCCAGCGCCTGCATCTGCCCCTTATCCGTTGCGCCTTTCCTATCCACGACCATGTAGGAGGCCAAAGGATACGCACCCTGGGCTTCGAAGGATCGCTTTGGCTGCTTGATGCCATTGCCAACGCCCTGATAGATGTGGTCGATGCAGGTTTTCGCGACGACCTGCACGGACGCTTCTTCCAAGAAAGCATAGGCCAGTCGAGAAGCATTGAGGGATGCCCCGATAAAGCGGAGGCTTTCAAGGAAGGAGGCTGTTATGGCGCATAAGGAGACATGGGGGGCCCAAGGTACGCAGATCCATCCCTGCTTCAATGAACACGCCTGCAACCAGGTAAGGGTGCACCTGCCCGTCGCACCCCGCTGCAATATCCAATGCAACTATTGCAGCCGCAGCTATGATTGTGTGAACGAGAGCCGCCCGGGGGTCTCTTCTGCCGTGCTTGGGCCAACACAGGCACTCGATCGCTACAAGGCCTTCAAGGGGCAGTTCGCTTCTATCAGTGTGGTGGGCATCGCAGGCCCTGGGGATGCGCTTGCGAACTTTGACGAGACCGCAGAAACCCTGAGGCTTGTTCGCGCGTATGACCCCACTGTCGCCTTTTGCCTCGCCACCAACGGCCTTGACCTTCCCTTGCGCGTGGCCGACCTGGTGAGCCTCGGGGTTTCCCATGTCACCGTGACCGTGAATGCCATCGACCCCCGTATCGGGGCGCGCATCTATGCGTACATACGCCATCAGGGCAGGGTCTACACCGGCACCGAGGGCGCCGCCATCCTGCAGGCAAACCAACTCGAAGGCATCCGGATGCTCAAGGAAGCAGGCTTGGCCTGCAAGGTCAATTGCGTTGCCCTCAAAGGCATCAACCTGGGGCATATCAGCGCTGTGACCAAGAAGGCTGCCCAAATGGGGGCTTGCGTGGCAAACATCATGCCCCATATACCCGTGGCGCAGACACTGTTCGCAGGCCTTGGGCGCATAAGCCACCAAGAGCTTGCATCCCTGCGTGCTGCCTGCAAAGCCCATATCCCCCAAATGACCCACTGCCGCCAATGCCGTGCCGATGCCGCAGGGCCCCTGGGCAGAAGCCTTTCCAATTTCCTTGATGAGGAAGCCTGCGCCCCGGGGACTTGCCGCAAACATGACAGCCCCCCCTTGCAGGTTGCATAAGGCAGGCATCCGCGATGATAAGCATTTGTGACCGGACGCTTTCCTGCCTCACCCCTTCCCGTGCCCAGCTTCCTGCGCTCAAGCGTTTCCTGACCTTGTTGATAGAGACCGGCGTAGAGTCCATCGAGCTTTCAGAGGCGATGTATGCAGCACTTGCCCCACTGCCCGAACACCCGGCCTATGTGCTGCGGATGAACGATGCCACCGCCTGCGCACGTTACCCTGCCATCAAGCATTTCGTCTGTGCCGCAGATCCACTGGATCGGGAAGGATGTGGGGGGCTCAAAGGGGTGCGCACTGCCCAAAGGGTCACCCAGGAACAAAGGGCTGATACGAAGGCAAGCTTGAGCAGGCTGTTCGCCGAACCCCCTTCCTCGGATACCCGGTTAAGCGGCCTGGGCTTCCTGGCTACCGAAGATTATCTGGGGTTCTTCGGTCAGCTGAAAGCAGAGTTCCCCCAAGGGATCGAGCTTTGCCCCACCGACGAGACACGCTGCGCCACCGCTTTGGCGGTCGAATGGGCCTTGACCTGTGCGGGCGCACGCTTGGTCGGTTCCTTCGGAGGCATCGGCGGCTTCGCCCCTACCGAAGAGCTCATCATGTGCCTGCGCACGCAAGGGCTTCGCCAGACAAGCGAATGCCACCCCCAGTTCCCCGAGATGGCCGCGTTGCTTCAGCTTGTCACCGGAAGGGAGACCCCTCCTGCCAAAGCGGTGCTCGGAAGCCGGATATTCCTGGTCGAGTCGGGCATCCACGTTGACGGAATAGCCAAGCAGCCCCGTTGTTACGAGCCCTTCCCCCCCGAAGAGGTAGGACAGAAGCGTACCTTGCTTTTGGGAAGGCAAAGCGGGGTGGGTGCGGTGCGCATGAAGCTTCGTGAGCAAGGCTTCCGCGATGATGGGCCATTGACCCGCCTTCTGTGCGACCAGGTACGCCAGATTGGTGCTGCAAGCAACAAGCCGGTTGCCGATCGGGAGTTCTTCGCCATGGCACATGCCTTGGGCTTTTCCCGGTTGCCGCAGAAAACAACAAGTTGTCATGTGCCGACGGCTTCTGATGGTGCCAGCGGGCAAGGCCTTGGGGCATCCTTTGGGTCCAGCCCCGAGCTTCTGGCAGCCTCGTCACCGGCACCGTCCCTCAATCGGGACGTCAACGGCCCCCCAGGCAGTACCGCCCCTCTTCAGCCCGTCACAAG
>JAIRPR010000183.1 GCA_031256895.1 Coriobacteriaceae bacterium | reverse complement strand
GTGGACGGATGAACCGTCCCCCTGTCCGTCCGGATGAACCGCCCCTGTGTCCCACTGAACCGCTTCTAACGGCTAGAATGGCGGTTAGAAGCAAGCATCAACTCGTGTTCAAGGGCGTGTTCGGTAAGCCATTCGGTTGAAGGGTTGCCGTTCAGGGATAAGCCAGTGCCAGGCGCCCCGATAAAGGAAGTGCGCGAATGTCTCGACCCCCGCATTGAGCCAGGTTCCCACAAGGCAGCACTGTTGATTCGTGTATAATTGGTAACCTCAAAGAACAGCCCTATCCGTACAACCAGGAGGCAAGATGTCAAGAGAAACCGAGAAGTTGCTGAAACTGTTGGAGAAAGAACTCGACAAGCATGACTTCCAGACCGATGAAGAGCTTCAATCATTTCTTGACGTGATGAACAGGGAGGGGTTCGAGAAGCTGGGATTATCCACAGATTCGGTAGACGAGGCGTTCGAGGAATACGAGATCGGATGCGACCTGATGGATAGCGATGACCCGAAGGACATAAAAGAGGCTTTGAAGCATTTGCAGAAGGCCATAGAACTGGATCCCCCGTTCGTAGATGCCCAGGCGGAAATGCTCGAAGCAGAAAGAGAGGTGGCCGTCTATATCAGGAAGCTGCGAGAGCTGGAAGAGGCGGCAGAGGACATATGCCTCAAAGACGGGGAAGTCGAGCACGAGGATGTCTTTGGTCACGCTTGGAGAACCATCGAGATGCGTCCGTTCCTGCGGATAAAGAAACGCCTTGCTGATGCCTATCTCGATCAAGGTATGTTTCGGCTTGCGCAGGAGAAGTACGAAGACATCCTTGCTTGGAACGACAACGACAACCAAGGATGCCGCTACCTGCTCATCGGCATCTATGCCTATTTCGAAGAAAAAGAAAAAGCAATGGAGCTCTATGACCATTATGAACAGGAACAGAACGCCTGGAGTCTCATATCGCTTGCCGCACTCCATCATAAGGTGGGGGAAAGCGAGGCATCCCTGAGATACCTCAAGCAGCTGACCAAGCAGATCCCCGAAAGTGCCACCTTCATCGCCAACGCAATCCTCGATCTGGGTTTGAACGAAGATTTCGAGCCTCAATACCCCGGCAGCTATAGGCCTGGCACGGGTGAAGAGATGGCCTTGGCTATGGATCAGCTTGACTTCCTTCTGACAAGCTCGCGAGCTTTCTTCATGGACCTGGTGAGCCACTGCATCGAAGAATACGAGAAAAAAGCGAAGAAGCCCCGAACGGCAGGTAAAGCCAAGGCTAAACCGAAACAGAAATAAAAGCCGAAAGTCCAGAAATAGGCGGGACACAAGCAGGCGAGAGCGGGACACAGGGACAGTCCAGCGGGACAGAGGGACGGTTCATCCGTCCACATTGAAAATGTGGACGGATGAACCGTCCCTCTGTCCCGCTCTGTGTCCTCCTGTCGCCAGCATGCGTCCGCATAGGATATCCTATGCGTTGCTTTTTGTCTTTGACAAAAAGCAAGTTGTACCTCAGTGCGCATGAGGCGCTCTCACCAAATCAAAAAAGATTGGAGGATTGGTGTGTGAACAGGCAGGGAACAGCTATATGGGTGTACCAGAGGCTGCCAAGAAATGGGAGGTGCCCGAAGAAAAAGTGAGGAAGTGGTGTCGCGAAGGGTTGGTCTTCGAAGAGACAACTGTTTGCAAGTATGCCGAGCAAGATGCGCCAAGACGTCCCTGGCGCATTCCAATCGGAGCAAAGTGTCCGGAACGGTAAAATATTAGAAGGAGTTTTCCATGGTTAAATATCAGAATAGTGTCGCGACAGCATTAAAGGGCCTTGCCGTAATCGCATGGTTGATAGCTTTAATATTCATAGCTCTCTGCTTCGCCGTCTACAATCCCAGAACTGGGTCGGAAGGCGTGTTTATGTTGCTCCCTTACCCCTGCATGGCTGCAATATTTGGGTTGTTGTTGTTTGCTGTAGGAGAGATCGTTGCGCTCTTGCAAAAGATCCTCTTTACTGTCAGCCAACCAGCAGCAGTAAACGATAGCAACTAGGGCACAATGCTACCCCGGGCGGGACAGGGGGACGGTCATCTGGGAGCGGGACAGATAAACGCTCACTGTGTCCGCCTGAACCGCCCCCGTGTCCCCTGAAGGATTACCGTTCATCTGGTATGGATTTGATTTTCGATTGCTCAAGCCTTCCTCGCTGGGAAATTCCGTTATACTTATGCGCGTTGGGCGCGAAAGCGAGTTCGCGGGTTTGTATCTTGTGTTTTGGTTCTTATGCGGGCACGTCTTGTGCAAGGGATGCGGGTGCATGGGACACAGGTAAGTCCGTACCGCGCAAGAACGAGGCCACATGAGGAAACCACCGCTTCTCCTACCGTGCAGGAATCGACTGGATAAGAGGAAAAAATGGAAGGTTTTGATCTTATCAACACAGGCTTCTGGTCGATAGTGCCGCCTATTTTGGCACTTGGCCTGGCGCTGATCACCAAAGAGGTCTACTCTTCGTTGACCATAGGGGTATTTGTGGGCATGATAATCTACCAATTCACCCTCAGTGGCCCAGGTTTCAGCCAGCTCATCGACAGCTTTACCATGGTGCCCCGTATGATGGCTGAACAGATCGGCGGAAACGGGGCGCTCATCTTGTTCCTTGCCCTCTTGGGTGCCCTGGTGGTAGTCATTGCTGCTGCTGGTGGCTCCCGTGCCTATGGCGATTGGGTCTCGAAGCACATAAAGAGCGCGCGCATGGCACGCTTGCTCACGGCAGCCCTGGGGCTTATCATCTTCGTTGATGACTACTTCAACTGCCTGACGGTCGGTGCTGTGATGCGCCCGGTGGCAGATCGTTTCAATATCGGCCGTGAGAAGCTTGCTTGGCTGATTGACTCGACGGCGGCACCGGTATGTATCATCGCCCCGGTTTCCTCCTGGGCGGTTGCCGTGGGCGGCTACTTGGGTGAAGGCGGCTTCAACACCTTCGTTGCCTCGATACCGTACAATTTCTATGCGCTTCTCACCTTGGCATTCGTGTTCTTCATGTGTGTTACCAACCTCGATTTCGGCCCCATGAAAACGGCTGAAAAGGAAGTTGCCGTGTCGATGGCGGACAAGAAGCGCATCCCCGACAAGAAGAGCATGTTCGAATCGGTGGCGACCTCGCGGATCTCAGACGGCTGCGAGGCCGACGCGGTTCCCTCGAACGGCAGCATGCCCATCCAGATTGCTGAAGGGGCAGATTTGGAGCATGCCTCGACGCACGCCGTAGAGGACTTCAAGGGAATAAAGGTCTCAGATAAGGGGAAGGTGTTCGACCTGATAATCCCCATTGTGACGCTTATCGTGTTCGCTATTCTCGGTATGATGTACGTCGGGGGCTTCTTCGAGGGGGTCGAATTCGCGGCTGCCATCGGGGAAGACCCGGTCACCGGCCTCTGTATCGGCGTGACCGTTGCCCTGGTTGTGGCGGCTGTACTG
>JAIRPR010000182.1 GCA_031256895.1 Coriobacteriaceae bacterium | reverse complement strand
CTACGGCAGCTTCGATGTCACCATCGGCCTCGACGAGAGCCTTCTTGCATTCCATCATGCCAGCACCGGTCATCTCGCGGAGCTCTTTCACTAAAGTGGCGGTTATCTCGGCCATTCTTTACTTCCTTTCTTGGGGCTTCCTGCCCGATCGTCTCAATTTTCGGTTTGCGTCCTCGCGTTGCGCCCTTCGCTTTCGCGGTGCGCCCTTCACGCATGGGGCATCGCTTTCGCGGTGCGCACTTCATGCATGGGGCATCGCTTTCGCGATGCGCACTTCATGCATGGGGCGCCGCGCCTTGTTTAGTCTTCCGTTCCCTCGGCAGGCTCGGGGCTGAAGGTGCCAATGGCCTCTTCATAGGCAGGTTCGGCATCTGCCGGAGCCTCTTCTTCATCAGCCTGCGCCTCGAAGGGCGATTCCTCGGCTTCAGGGCTGTAGACCAGGTCTTGCGCACCAGCCCCATCGAATGTCGGGTCCCAGGCTTCGTCTGTTGGCGCGAAACCTGCCTCCGCGGCATGCACGGCTACAAGAGCATCCTGCGGCTGTCCGACCATGTCGTTGACGGTGATGGGCACCACGCCGCCCGCTATCACCGCATCGGCCACGAACTCTGCCAGAAGGGCGACCGAACGGATGGCATCGTCGTTTGCGGGAATGCCGAAATCGACGTCGTCAGGGTTGCAGTTGGTATCGAGCGTGCCCACGATGGGAAGGCTCAGGCGCCGGGCTTCCGCGATGGCGATGGCCTCGCGGTTGGTGTCGATGATGAAGATGGCATCAGGGGTGCGCCTCATGTTGCGGATGCCGTTCAAGTTCGTCTGGAGCTTCAGCAGCTCTTTACGAAGCAGGATCTGCTCCTTCTTGGGAAGGAGCTCCATACGGCCATCGGCATCCATGGCCTCGAGGTCCTCCATATAGGTCACCCTTGAGCGGATGGTGACGAAGTTGGTGAGCATGCCTCCAAGCCACCGTGCGTTCACATAAGGCATCCCGCAACGGTTTGCGGCATCAGCAACCGCTTCCTGCGCCTGCTTCTTGGTGCCCACGAACAGGATGGTGCCACCCTTCTTGACAAGCTCGGACACGAAGGTGTAGGTCTTGTCCAAGCCGATGAGGGTCTGTTTGAGGTCGATGATGTAAATGTCGCCACGGCTTCCGAAGATATAGGGCTTCATCTTCGGGTTCCAGCGGCGGGTCTGATGGCCGAAATGGCTGCCTGCGTCGAGCAGGGTCGTGATGCTGACCTTGGTCATGAATTCTCCATTCGTTAGTCCTCTGCCTTTGGTCTTCCTTGGGTGCTGCAGCCTTTTCCGTTTGGCCACTGGCAGCCCCAAGTCGCAAAAGCATGTGTAATCAATAAACTAGCGAATTGTACCACGAAGCCCCGCCTTTGCAAGCCACGATGTTTTCCCCCGCTAAAACAGCGCAAATAGAGGTTACCGTTCACACGCCGGTCGGAATGTGTGGCAGAGGTTACCGTTCACACGCCGGTCTGAATGTGTGGCAGAGGTTACCGTTCACACGCCGGTCGGAATGTATGGCTTTGTGCCTTGAATCCAAACGTTTGCCTTGCGCTGCTTTCCAAGGGTCAAGCCCAAGATGACGATTGGACTCATGCGTGCTTCGTCTTATTGCCTGGGGTCTGAACAGCAACGAATCGTGATAAGCGAGGTCAGCGTTCACGATGAGGCACCGAACAGAAAGACAGAAAGGAAGCCCCCTTCCCAAGGTGCAGGGAAGGGGGCGGGTGCCTTTTCTCATCAAAAGGCCTTACTCATCATTGTGGGCTTGGGCTTATGCCTGAGGCGGCACCCAGAGGTACTGCCAGGGCTTCTTCCCCAGATCCCTCACCAGTTCCTCTACCGGGCCGAACTTCATTATCTCGGCCTGGCAATGATGGACACATGATGGCTTCTTGCCCTTTCCGACACGTTCGGCGCACAGGTCGCAGAGCGCGGTGTAGGACGGGATGAAGTCATAGACGTAGCGATCGGTCTCGTTGCCTTGGGCGTCCTTGATAGGCCATGGCCCGTTCTGCAGGACCTTCACGCCCCATTGCCCCAAGAAGAGGTCGTGTTCGGCTTGGCAGGCTATCTCGCAGGAATAGCAGCCGGTGCAGTATTGATAATCGACCAGAATACCGTTGCGGGCCATGTCAGGCCTCCTTTCCTTGAAAGCCGCCTGG
Organism: Coriobacteriaceae bacterium; assembly: GCA_031256895.1. Taxonomy (GTDB): domain Bacteria; phylum Actinomycetota; class Coriobacteriia; order Coriobacteriales; family Eggerthellaceae; genus WRIS01. The sequence goes on along the minus strand of JAIRPR010000182.1, from coordinate 1,843 downwards.
CGCTGCACTGCCGCCTGCACCGGTGGCGCCGTTCTCGCTCTTCGCAGCATAAGCCCCGGTCACCGGATCGACTCCGCGAGCCAGCTCGCGCACATCGAACTTGCGCCAATGGTTCTTCGGCATGGCGGCCACTTCCTCGGGCGTGCAGGGGTACACCTTGCACAGGGTGCATTTGAGGTCTGCGCCGAAACCGGTCCTCCCCGGCTTGTTGCGCAAGAGCTCGTTCACAAAGGATTGGGTGCGCCCGAAGAGGCTCGGCTCGTTCGCGTCCTGTTCGGGGAACCACCAGCCGTGTTGGGCTGCCACTTCGTATTCCGCCACCTCATAGGTGATGCGGGCACGCTGACGGCAACGGCGGACCTCCCACACCCCCCCATCGTTGAGGTCTTCCGGACGTGGGTCGAAGGTGGTCTCGGTGATGGTGCGGTCCGGTTTGCGCACCTTGTTCTCCAGCCATACCCAATCGCCTTCGGATATGCCGTACTTCTCAGCGGTGCGCGGGTGTATCTGCACCCAAGGGTCGGGCGTCAGCTGGCGCAGCCAGGGTATCTGGCGATGCTCGGAATGGAAGAACGAGGTGGTCCGCGCCCCGGTTATCATGATCAAGGGATATTCCTTGGCCAGCTCAGGTGTGGTGTTCGGTCCGATTCCCGGCTCTTCGGTATAGGGCAGCGGGTCGTAGCCGAAGTTCTGGAACAGCGTTGCGTACAGCTCGACGCGGCCAGTGGGGGTGTTGAAGCCCGGTTGCCCGTCGGGGCGCAGCTCGCCCGTCTTGTACTTGTAGTACTTGTAGACCGGATACGCCGGGCCGCGGTCGCGTAGCTGCTCCCAGGTGTAATCGGTCATGTTGATCATCTCGTCGAAGCATTCCTCGTCGCTTGCCCATTGCGCCCATGCCGGCTGAGGGTTGCGTGCGTGCTTCACAGCCTCCAGATATGCGGGGTCGTTGTCGAAACGGCTGCCCAGCCGTCGGTTGATCTCGGCATCGCTCAATACCTCGCCTTCGGATGCGCAGGTGGGGTTGATAGTTGACAAGAAGTAGTAGTGCGCCCGGATGCCCTTCTTCTCTGCCCAGGTGGCAACAGGAAGCACGATATCGGCATAGGCCTCGATGGTGGGCGTGAAGAATATATCGACGCCCGCGCAGAACTCGACCTTCTTGAGCGCCTGGTACCAACGCTCTGACTCGCAGCTCATGCAGTTGATGCCGTTGGAGGTTTGGAGCCACAGGCCCTTGACCCGGCCGGCCTCGCATTCCTCAAGGCACATATCGGGCATGGACTGGGTTAGGCCATAGCGGTACATCGGGTATTCCTTCCAGCCGATGCGCTTGGTCTGCTGTTCGGCGGTCAGGATGTCATAATAGCCCCAAGCCCCGGCCGAAGGAGGGTCGACCCCCATGGGGGCTGTGGTGTAGACCATGCCGCCAGGCCGGTCCAGGTTGCCCGTGATCGTCCAAAGTGCAGCGATGGATTGGGCGCACGGGGTGCCTTGGCTCTGCATGTCCACCGCCAAGCCCCAGACGACCGAGGCAGGCTTCGAGGTGGCGAACAGGCGGGCGGCTGCTATGAGCTTTTCCTTGGGTACCCAGCACATAGCGGCAAGCTCGTCCAGGTCCAAGGAACGGCAGCGATCGGCCAGCTCATCGAATCCATAGGTCCATTTGTCAACGAAGTCATGGTCGTAGAGGTCTTCTTCGATGATGACCTTCAGCATGGCCATGGCCACGGCGGTGTCGGTGCCGGGACGCGACATGAGGTGGATGTCGGCATGCGCGGCGAACCAGGTGACCCGCGGCTCAACGGCTATGAGCTTGCAGCCCCGCTTCATGACATCGGTCACC
>JAIRPR010000128.1 GCA_031256895.1 Coriobacteriaceae bacterium | reverse complement strand
GTCCCCCTGTCCGCGTCTTGTGCCCCCCTCCCCCAGCCCCCCTGCCCGCCCCTGTGCCTCCCTGGCAGTGCGTGACGGATTCGAGGAAGTGTCAGATTGACACTGTGTCACTTCGCGGTGTACCCTTCACCCAAGGACAAAATGGGACTCGAGCACAGTTCTGCGCACCAGGGTTGCAGGCATTGGGAAGGCCGCTTGGCTCCATGGTAGGAACCTGTACCTGCGCAGCACGGAAGGAGGCGATATGGCTTACCGAGACGGTACCTACGCAGGCATCGCCCAAGGGATGTCGAGCATTATCCGGGTGACCCTGGTCATCAAGGACGGCACTATCACCACTGATGAGATATGGCAGGATTGCGAGACGCAGAGCGTTGGTGGCTATGAGGCCATCAAGGACGGCGTCTATGCCACGATGATCGATGCAGCCCAAGGCCCCGATATCGATACCATTTCGGGCGCTACCATTACCACTGCGGCAATCAAGGCTGCGGTTGCCCGGGCACTCGCCCAGGCCGAGTAGACCATCCCCCCTCTCGAGAAAGGGGCCTCCCATGGCCTTATCGAATGATTCCAAAACCAACAAACCTTGCGATGATGCCATAGCCCTCGTGGGTTGCGACCGGTCTATAAGCCCCTTCTTCGCGGGGGATTTGGCGGGCGACCCATCAAGCTTGGCGGGCGACCAGCCAAGCCCAGGCTACTCAAGCCCAGGCTACTCAAGCCCAGGCTACCCAAGCCCAGGGAACCCAGGCCCAGACATCCCAAGCCCAGGCAACCCCGGCCCAGGCAACCCATGCCCAGACATCCCAGGCCCAGGCAACCCCGACTCAGGCAACCCAAGCCCAGGTTATACCCGTCGCGACTTCCTTTCAGGCATGTTCGCCGCCGGAACCGCCGTTGCCGCATTATCGGCCATCCCCGCACTTGCTTTTGGGCAGGAGCCTTTGAGTGACCAGGGAAGCAGCCAAACCCCTTCAAGCCCTGGCGATGGTCTGGAAAATGCCGGAGGACAGGCAGGCCAAACAGCAGGTCAAACAGCAGGCCAAACGGCAAGCCCTGCCTCATCGCCAGGTGATGCCGCAGGTTCCGCTACGCCTGATGCCTTCAAAGGCCCTGGTGTGGGCAGTTGGGCGCGTGATGGCCGTTACGTTGTTGCCATCACACCCAGCAGGGAAAACAACAGCTCTGCCTTGGGCGGCATGGCTCGGGGGCTGAACAGCGCTTGCTTTCCTGCAGATGACGCGAGCCCTATCCCACCGCTTCCGGTGCCCCAGCTCTGGGACAAGGAATGCGAGGTCTGCGTGATAGGCGCGGGGGGCGGCGGCCTGAATGCCGCAGCCCGCGCAACCGAGCTGGGTGCGGATACCATCTGCGTCGAGGCCATGGCCTTTTGGGGCGGCAATGCCCAAAGCGCTGGCATGTGCGGGATTTTCGGCGGAATGAAGATGCAGGATGAGAAACGTTTCGGCTTTCCCCGGTGGCCTTTCGACCCCAAGGAACTGTCAAGCTATGCCCTTGAGCAGTACCACTACGCCATGGATCCAGACCTGCTCTACCTGATAGCCGATCAAGGGCACCGTGCCCTGGACTGGATGGCGGATTGCGGCGTGCGCTGGCGCTTGGGGGCGGTTCCCGTGTATGTGGCCCCCAAGAACGCCACCTTGGAGCACCATGTGCTGAAGATGAAGGATGCCACCGACGCGATGTTCGACTTTGCCCGATCGCATGGCTGCGAGTTCGTCTTCAGCGCACCTGCCCGCGCCCTGGTCCAGGATGGCAAGGGACGTATCGTGGGTGTCAGGTGCGATACCATTGATGGCCCCTTGTTCATCCATGCGACGAAGGCAGTCATCATGACGGCAGGCGGCTTCTGCAACAACAAGGCCTTGCTTGAACGGTACTGCCCCACCGCGGCCATGGCCTGCGCCTCGAACTACCTGATAGGCGAAGAGAAGGGCGAATGCATGCGCATGGGGCTGGGGGTCGGCGCAGATGTCGCAGGCTTCAATTCCAGTGCATCTTTCGATGGCGGCGTCGATTGGCAGGCGGAAGGCCGCATGTGGGGGCGCTTCCTCTATGACGGGATGACCCAGCTTGCCCGTCAACCCTGGCTGACCATCGACCGTTCGGGGCAGCGCGTCCGCTACCTCGACTCCAACGTTGCCAAGGACGGCCCGAACGCAATCTATGCCTTGGGCGACCTGGCCACCTTGCAGATGGCGCGCCCGGGGCACCGTTCATACGTCATCTTCGACAGCAGGTACGAGGACTACCTGGAGGGCTTCGACCAGGAACACTGCCGCATGTTGCTCAGCCCCGGCCTGGAACAGGAAGAGAAGATCCCCGAACGTTTCCGCGATTGGCGAAACGGCGTGAACGAGGCGCTGGCAGCCGATGTCTTGAAGCGTCGCAACAGCTTGGATGAACTGGAACGTGACCTCGGGCTTGCCACGGGTGTGTTGACGCAGGCCGTGGCACGTTGGAACGAGGCCTGCGCAAAAGGCCAGGACGACTACCTGTACCCCTTGCCCTCTGAGTGGCTGCACGCTATCGAGAAGCCGCCCTTCTATGGCTGCCGGATCGGCGGGAACATCTACGGCACCAAGGCAGGCCTGATGATAAACACAAAGATGCAGGTCCTCGATACCAAGGGGCTTCCCATCCCCGGCCTGTATGCGGGCTGGCATACCGCAGGCGGCGCCTGTGGCGAGAACAGCTACATCGGCCAACCGGTGCTTGGATCCATCATGGGCGATGTCGGCTTGGCCTTCTGTGGCGGCTATATTGCCGGAGGCTCGGCTGTTGCCAACGAGATAGGCTGATGAGGCCGTAAGGAGGTTTGCGCCATGAAATCATTCAGAAGCAGCTTGAAGGACAGTCTGCCCGCGAGCATCGCAACGTTTGCCTGCGCCATCGTCATGGCCTTGCTGAGCAGCTTGGCCTTCGGGCTTCTTGAGGGGCGCGGGGCATTGCCCTATGTCTACGCCACTTCAGGTACGGGGACCATCCTTGAGCAGATGTGCGAGATATTCACCGGCCCTTCCGTCGTCGCCTTTGTGGCCATCGGGGGGATAATAGGCGGGGTGGTGGCAGCCTTGTTCGGCGCTGCAGGTTGGCGCTTTGCCAAAAGCCTTGTGGGATGTGGCCTGAAACCCCCAGGGCATCAAGCATCTGCGGCATCCCCATCGGCTCAAAATCACCCGGCTTCCCCAGGGCATCAAGCATCTGCGGCATCCCCATCGGCTCAAACTCACCCGGCTTCCCCGGGACGCCCGGCATCCCCAGGGCACCCGGCTTCCCCGGGACGCCCGGCACTCATGGCGCAGTTCGCCGTGTTCGCCCTTTGGGCTGCCGTTGCTGTTGTTATCATAATAGGCGTGTTCGCCTTCGTCTTCCTGGCCACCATATCCGATGTCCAACTTGCCTCTGTCACTTCCAAGCTGGGCGGGAAGCCGGGCTCTTCTTCGGGGGTTGTGGTGCCGGCCATCCTGACGCTGCTGATGCTTTGGACCTTGCTGCTCGAGGGCGGATCCCTGGTCTTTGCGGCTGTCAGCGCGGCAAGCAGATCGCGGAAGAAAGCGCTTGTCTTGGCGGTATTCCTGATTGCTGCAACGGCGCTTTCCGGCACCCTGATGGTGTTCCTTTCGGTCGAACTGTTCTCCCGCTTCAACGTTGTCGAGATCGATTATTCCCTGCTCAATGGTTTGCTCGGCATCTGTGTCGCCGCAAACCTTGTGGTCATGGCAGGGGGGCTTTGCCTCGGCCGGCTCTTCACCAGCAGGAAGTGAGGAATGCCATGCAAGAAGGGAAGGGAAGCGCAACCGTGGCCGGTGGAAGGCGCAGCCAGATAATAGCTGCGGCGCGTGAGCTGTACGAGACCAAAGGACAAAGCCGCACAACGGTGAAGGACATCACCGACCAGGTCGGGGTGACCCGATCGCTTTTCTACCGCTATTTCCAAGACAAGGACGACATCACCAACCAGGTGTTCGAGACCTATGTTGATGAATTCATTGAAGGATTGCGGAAGTGGAACGCGCAACGGGAGTTCGGGAATGTGGAAAAGGCGCTCGAAGACCTCCTGTGCATCTTCCGCACGGCCATCTTCAATGGGGACTCCTTTCGCCGAGGCCTTGCCAGCTATGAGAACACCGCGCTTTACTTGAGCTTCACCAACCGGGTGGCCGACCGTATCGCGCGTTATATCGTCGATTCCACCGTGAAGGAGTATGCACTTTACCACACGATAGAGATAGAACACGTCTATGAGACCTTCTATCTGCTGATAATAGGCCTTATCGCGCTCATCCGCACTCATCCTGACATCAGCGATGAAACCCTGAAGCAGCTTGCCGCACAGACCTTGCATCTGGATATGACGAAGCCCGTGCAACCGCGCAGCACGACTGAGCAAAATGATTGGACAAAGTGACGGAACAACGTGACGGAGCAACGTGACAAACAACGTGGCCGTGCAACCGAGCAGCATGACTGAACAGCGTGACGGAGCAACGTGACCGAACAACGTGACGGAGCAACGCAATGAAAAACGTGACCGAACAACGTGACCGAACAACGTAACAAACAACATGACCGAACAAGAAAGGAAGGAGATCAACGATGTTTCTTTACCAACCGCTATCACTTGAACAGGGGATGATGGGTATCATAGTCCTATTTGCCCTTATCGGAGCCAACGAGCTGAGCCGCTTGAACAAGTGGACGGGGCTGGCATTCTTTGTGGCGGCGCCCATCGTGCTGACCATCTTCGTGTGGCCAAGCACATCCACCGTTGAAGGAAGCTCGGTCAACGATTGGTTCCATTACGCGAAGGTCTATTCCGCGCTGGCCGGATGTGTCGGCTTCATGGCCATCCGTTATATCCCCCGCCTGCAGAAGAACAAGATTGCCTTGGCGTTCCCGCCGCTCATTCTGTCAATCAATATACTGGAAGCCGTTATCCGCGACATCCAGGTCTACACCTTTGGGGCAACCGGGCAGATAATCGATGGCATGGCTATGTCGTCTGGCCCCTGGAACCTGATGAATGCCGCTGCCGGCATCTTGAACATCCTGACCATCACCGGGTGGTTCGCCATCAAGGCTTCGAAGTTGGGAAGCTCGAAAGACATGTTGTGGGTCGATCAGATATGGCCATGGATCATCGCGTACGACCTGTGGAACTTCGCCTATACCTACAACTGCATCGGCGACCACAGCTTCTACGCCGGGGTCATGCTGCTTGCCAGCTGCACGTTGGCAGCCTTCTTCCTGAAGAAGGGCGCCTGGTTGCAGCATCGCGCCCATACCCTGGCCATCTGGTGCATGTTCGCGCAGACCATGCCCGCATTCATCGATACCAGCGCATTTGCGGTCAAGGCCTCGCTCAACCCGACCGCGCTCTTCACGGTGAGCTTCCTGGCCTTGGCGGCCAACATAGGGGTGGCCGTGTTCGAGGTCTACAAGGTGCGCAAGAACCACGTGATGCCCTGGAGTGGCAAGCCGGTGTTCAGCGACACCAAGGCATATGGAAGGGTCGTAGCCATAGAGGAAGGCAAGGCACCCGCCACCCGCGCTGCCTGATGCAGGGTGCAGGGCATCTGCGCCGCCACCCTGGACAGAACCTTGGCGACAACGGCAGAAACGGACAGAGCCGCCGCCCTGGACAGAACCTTGACCACAATTTGATGAAGGGGCGCACATTCTGCGCCCCTTCGGGCATCATTCGATTCGTATTACCTCCTTTTCCTCAAAAACCACCCCTTTCGGGTATATTTGCGCACCCCCTTCCATGGTTTAATAGCTTACGCGAATGTATTTGAGGAAATGGAGGAAGGTATGAAATTGACGAAGAAAAGCCTTGTGACGGGGGCGCTGATTATCTTGTTCACGATGGGGGTGTTCATAGCGGGCTGCGCCCCCCAGCAGTCGGGGTCGACCGATGGCTCTTCCGATAAGGGCGCAACCGGTTCCGGGAAGTCGGATGCCGATACGCCTGCGGTGGTTGTGGAATGGAGCCCCACGGTGAACTGCGCCACATGCCACGAGACCGAGGAAAGCTCTTTGACGAACACCAAGTCCGCAGCCGGTATCCATAAGACAGAAGGGCTTGAGTGCATGGATTGCCATGATGACCAGGCAGGACTTGCAAAAGTCCACGAAAAGGTCGAAGCCGGGCAAGCAACCTCCAAGACGCTTAAGAAGACCAAGGTGAAAACAGAGACCTGCACCGCTTCTGGCTGTCACGACAACGATGCAGAACGCATCGCGGCAACGGCCACCTTCACGGGTCTCACTGATACCAACGGCACCACGAAGAACCCGCACGACCTGCCACAAGGCGATGGCCATAAGTCCTTGAGCTGTTCGACCTGCCACCAAGGCCACAAGACCTTCGTGGCCGAAGAGGTCATAGACGAATGTTACACCTGCCACCATGCCCAGGTCTTCGAGTGCGGCACCTGCCACTAGAAGGAAAACTGCCGGGCAAAAGCCAGGCGTGCAGCACGTCCGACCCGCCCGGGAGCCAGGCGTGCAGCACGTCCGACCCGCCCGGGAGCCTGCCAGGCAGCACGTCCGACCCGCCCGGGAACCTGCCAGGCAGCACGTCCGACCCGCCCGGGAGCCTGCCGGACAGCACGTCCGACCCGCCTGGGAGCACCTTGTAACCCTTAAGCCCCCTCCCCCGATATGGCACCAGGAGCAATCCTGGTGCCATATTCTTGTAGCCGGGAACGAACAGTACATGATACAATGCAACTCACGAGTTGCAAACTCATGAGTTGGGTTAATGATCGGAGTCCTGTTTTGTTCCATGGTCGAAAAGATGAGCTTCAGAAGCTGAATGAGATGCATGCCAGCGATAGCTTCATCGGCTCGAGGATCAGATGTTTCGCTTCTGGTATAAGTTCATCATGCCGAATACCAGTGCAATCACCGCAGGCCTTGGTGAAGATGTCTTCAGGCATGAGGTCAAGCCCCAATTCGACGCATACATGGGCTTGATCTTCGAAGATGTCTGCAAGCAATGGCTCTACGAATATGCAAGGCAAGGGAGCCTTCCGTTCTTTGCGGGCGAATTCGGGCGTTGGTGGGGTACAAACGCGCTCAGCCGCGAACAGGAAGAGATAGACATCATGGCCACAAGGGGCGAAAATGCCCTTTTTGCAGAATGCACATGGTCCAAAGCCCCTGTTGGCGTTGATGTCTATAACACGCTGAAACGCAAAGCGGAGATGCTCGGGTTTGTCGATGCCTCTTTGTTCCTATTCACCAAAAGCGCCTTCACAGACGAGCTGCTCAGAATGGGACATAAGGATGACCGCATCAAACTGTTCACCCTGTCGGACATGATTGCAATCACTCGAAGCGCTACTGCCGATAACCAAGCTTGATCAGGCTTGAGCCAAGTTGCGCATCCGCCCCTTCGGTAGTCGCATCGATCCTAAGACCCTCTCATCACCGTTTCGCTTTTCACTGCCGGCTATGCAACAGCGAAAGGGTGATGTTGTCGCTGGCTCCCGCCGCTGATCCCTTTTGCTGGTATCCGCCGCTGGCTCGCGCCGCTGACTCGAGACGCTGTCTCGCGCCGCTGTCTCGCGCCGCTCGCTCCGCTGCTGACCAGCAGCCGCCTATGCTTCCCAGGGCACGGACGGACTGTCGCTGGCTCCCAGCTCTGGCTCCGCAGCTGACTCCGCTGCTGGCTCCCGTCGTTGGCTCCGCCGTTGACCCCTGTCGCTGGCTCCCGTCTCTGGCTCCGCTGCTGACAGCTGTTGCGTCTACATGTCATCTATGCTCAGTCCTCCATAGGTGACCTTATAGCCTTTAAGCTGCTCCAGCAGTCGGGTTGCCTTGTGGGGAAGGTTTCCGGTGCACAGGCGCTTCGGACTCAGCTTGACCTCAAAGACGTCTGCATGTTTCTCTTCCTCGTTCAGGGCAACAATGTCCAGCTCGTTGCCGCCTTTGTTGTCCCACCACTTACCTATGCGCGAATAGCGTTTGCTGTCGGCTAGCTGTTGTATGAAGTAGCGCTCCAACGCTTTGCCGGCAAAGGTCTGGTAGTCGCGATCTATCAGCCGCCGAACATAATCCAGATTGCCGATCTCGACTGCGCTCTGGTTCCTGTAGATGAAATGAAACCAGAACGTTAAAAAGACATCGTCTATCTCATAGGCTATCTGCCTTGTGTTTTGGCTTGCCAGTATGGGCGTGATTCGCCCGATGACCGAGAACTCGTTTTCCAATTTGCCGAGTTGTGGTCCAACTGAGCGCCCGAGGTCTCCCTCAATGGCGCTGCGTGTACCTTTGGATCCAGCAATCAGTGCCAGGATAGAGAAATAGGTGGAATACTCACGGCTGAATTCCTCAATAAGGACATTCTTTCCTTCGACGAGGAAGAATGAGTCCTCTGCCACCACCGCGTCCAGGATTTGCTTCTTTGACAAAGATCCCTCGTCAATGAGTAGCTCCAGGTAGCGCGGTGTTCCACCAGTGACGGCAAAGAGGGCAAGCAGATCCTCGTTGTTGCAACCGGGCAAGTGCTCGCCAAGGATCTGCTTGAGAACGCCGACATCAAGCGGCTTCAGTATGATCCTGTGGTTCGCACGCTGGAACAAGGGCTCGCGGGCATCCTCAAAGATACGCTTCATCAACGAATAGAGCGAGCCGCAGAGAACGAGGTGCATTCTGCTGTCGTGTTTATTACTGTCCCAAAGGTTCTGCATCTCGCTATACAACGACTTGTTTATGGTCATGAATTCCTGGAATTCGTCTATAACCAGCGTGATATGGCGTTTTTTGGACTCAAGAAGAAGGAATCGGAAAACCTCACGAAAGCTGTCATAGCTACCGGGCATAATGACGCCGAGTTTGCTTTGTATCAACTCGACGAACTCCTGACAGAGAAGCGGTTCGCTCTTTTTGGAAACAAACAGATAGAGCAGGCTATCGCAAAA
>JAIRPR010000124.1 GCA_031256895.1 Coriobacteriaceae bacterium | reverse complement strand
GAATGTTTCACGTGAAACATGTCCCCCATGCATGTCTGGGGAAGCAGCTTGGCTTCCCCTTTCCGCTTCTGCTTGCGCCTCTGCCTCTGCGTTTCCGGAAGCGTGCGCCTGACCGGTACCCTTTGGTGCCGATTCATCGTTTTTTGCCTGCACCCCGTCAATGGCACGAGGGGCTTTGAACCCTGCGTTCGCAGAAACGGAAAGACAGGCAAAGTCTACAATGGTAAGCTTGGCCTGCCTTTCGGCGGCTGCCTGGCTGATGACATCCATAGCCTCTTTTTCTTGCGGCCACGACACAAGGGGCACACCCTGCTTGATGATGCCGGCCTTTTCCCAGGCGATTGCCCCCAAGGTTGTGCCCAGGACTTCTGTGTGGTCGAAGCCAACGGGGGTGATGACGCATAGCTCCGGAGCATCCACCACATTTGTCGCGTCGAGACGGCCTCCCAGGCCGACCTCGAACACCACGATGTCGCACTTCCGGCGGGCGAAATGCTCAAGGGCCACCGCGGTCATGATCTCGAACTCGGTGGGATGGTCGCTCATGGCATCAGCCTTTTCCTTGACGGCAAGCGTGACCGACAACAGTTCATCGGAAGAGATGGGCGTGCCGTCAACCTGAATGCGGTCGGAGAACTCCATGATGTGGGGGCTGGTGAAAAGCCCCGTGCGAAAACCTGCCTCTTGCAGGATGTGCGCGAGGAAAGCGCAGGTCGAACCTTTGCCGTTCGTGCCTGCAACATGCACGAAGCGAAGCCTTTCCTGAGGTTTGCCCAAAGAGTCCAAAAGCCCCTGTATGCGGTCGAGGCCAAGCCTTGATTCCAGCCAATGCGGCTCGCTGATATAGGCGACCGGATCGAAATCCATCGAACCTCTCTTCCTTGTGTCGTAATCTCACCGTCTTCCGACGGTCTTGTCCTGTATTCGCAATCCCGTAAAAAGGCATCAGTGCCTGATGACGACAGAAGTATTGCTCTTCTTGTCGAGAGCTTTTCAGGTCAATGATGCCCCAGATACGCAAGGATCCCTGCAGCGGCGCGTTTGCCAGCCCCCATGGCCAAGATGACCGTTGCCGAGCCCTGTGTCACATCGCCTCCTGCATACACGCCGGGAATCGAAGTGGCGCAGCTTTCCCCATCGACGACCACAAGCCCCCTTGGGCTGACCTCTAACCCCGGGGTGGTCTGCGCGATAAGGGGGTTCACGCGTGAGCCGATTGCCACGACCATCATGTCGATATCGATGACAAAGGTGCTCCCCTCAACCTCAACCGGGCTTCGACGCCCGCTCTCATCAGGTTCTCCCAATTCCATGCGTACGCATTCAAGCCCACAGGCCCAGCCTTCGCTGTTACCGAGCACCCGCGTGGGATTGGCAAGCATCTGAAAGCTGATACCTTCCTCCTTGGCATGGTGGACCTCTTCGGCGCGCGCGGGCATTTCTGCCTCTGTCCTGCGATACACCACCGTGACCTCTGCCCCCAGGCGGCGGGCAGTCCGGGCGGCATCCATGGCAACGTTGCCGCCACCCACCACCACACAATGCCTCCCGGCGTAAACCGGGGTGGCATAGCGGGGGAACTCGTATGCCTTCATAAGGTTCACCCTGGTCAACAGTTCGCTTGCAGCCATGACACCGTTCAGGCCCTCGCCTTCGATGCCCAGATAGACAGGGCTTCCTGCTCCGGTGCCGATGAACACCGCATCGAAGCCCTGCGACTCCCTCAGCTCTTCTATGCTGTAAAGCCTGCCGATGAACGAGTTCAGCTCGAATTTGACCCCCTTTTTCTTGAGGCCGTCAATCTCGTGCGCTACCAGGCCTTTAGGAAGGCGGAACTCGGGGATGCCATAGCTCAGCACCCCGCCCGCAAGATGGAGCGCCTCGAACACCGTGACAAGCACGCCTTGTTTTACCAGCTCGCTTGCACAGGTGAGGGAAGCAGGGCCAGAGCCGACTATTGCAACACGCTTCTCCTTGCAAAGAGGCAGGAGGGGTTGGGCAGCTTCTTCGGGATGGGCGAACGCCCAATCGGCAACGAAGCGCTCCAAATGCCCGATGGCCACCGGATCGCCTTTCTTGCCCCTGGTACACCTTCCTTCACACTGTGTTTCCTGGGGGCACACCCGGCCACATATTGCAGGAAGAGAATTGGTGCCTTTCACCAGGGCGTAGGCCTGCGCAAAATCGCCTTCTGCAACCTTGGCGACAAAGGCCGAGATGGGGACCCCCACCGGACAGCCGTCTGCGCAAGGCTCGGTTGGGCAATGGATGCAACGGTTCGCCTCGTTCATGGCATCTTCAAACGCATAACCCAAGGCCACCTCGTCGAAGCTGTCAATCCTTTGACCAGCGGGAAGCTCTGGCATGGGTGTCTTTTCCTTCTGCTTGTTGTAGTGCGGCATTGTTGTTCAGTCTCTTCCTATCAAGCATTCGTGGCCAGCTGCCTCGGCTTCAAAGCTCTGGTACAGCTTTGACCTGCTCATTGCATCATCGAAATCAACTAGGTGGCCATCGAAATCGGGGCCATCGACGCAGGCATGGCGATAAGCCCCGTCCACTTTCACCCGGCAGCCCCCGCACATACCGGTACCATCAATCATCAAGGGGTTCATCGAGACCAGTGTGCGGATGCCATGTTCCTTTGTCAAAAGGCAGACGAACTTCATCATGATAAGGGGGCCTACTGCCAAGACAAGGTCGTAGCCCGCGCCTTCCTCGATGCGGCGGCGCAGTGCCTCGGTCACGAGGCCTTTATTGCCGTTGCTCCCGTCGTCGGTCATGATTATCTGCCTGGTTGAATGAGCTGCTATCTCTGACTCCAGGATGATAAGCTCCCTTGAGCGGAAGCCGGTGATAACATCGACTTCGGCACCCTGGTCATAAAGCCATTTTGCCTGTGGGTACGCTATCGCTGTTCCCAGGCCGCCACCGATGACCGCAACACGAGCGGCACCTTCAAGGCCAGTGGGCCTGCCCAGGGGGCCGGCAAAATCAAGCAGGCAATCCCCCGCTTTCAGGTGGCGCAATCGCTTGGTGGTGGCACCCACCGCTTGGAACACTATGGTCACGGTGCCCGCATCGGGGTTGCAGTCGTTCATGGTCAAGGGGATCCGCTCGCCGTATTCATCGATTCTCAGCATGATGAATTGGCCAGGCTTTATCTTGGCGCTCACCTGCGGAGCAACAATCTCCATACGGGTCACTTCGTTGTTGAGCTGTTCGACCTTCCTGATAGGATACATCAAAGCCCTTCCTTTTCCTTCTCGGGCGTGACTTGCCCGTCGTCCTGCGCAAGCAGCGCGCCCAAGGTGCGGAAGTCCTTCTCCATCGCCTCCTGTTTGCTGCGGTCGTAGATGGCCGCCGCCGGATGGAAGATGGGGAACACCTTGAACCTTCCTGCCATCTGTGGGATACCATGAAGCCGAGTGATGCCCACTTCGGTCTTCAGGATGAATTTGGTGGAGAAGTTCCCCAGGGTCACGATGAGGTCCGGGCTTATGGTGCGTGTCTGTTCCCGAAGATACGGGGTGCAGGCCTCTATCTCCTCGGGCAAGGGGTCGCGGTTGCCGGGGGGCCGACACTTCAGGATGTTTGCTATATAAACGTCTTCCCTGGTAAGGCCTGCAATTCCCAAAAGCTCGTTCAGATACTTCCCTGCGGCGCCCACAAAAGGCTCTCCCTGCAGGTCCTCGTTCTTCCCTGGCGCCTCGCCGACGATCATCACACGGGCATGAGGGTTGCCTACACCGAACACCACCTGGGTGCGCCCTTCCCAAAGCGGACACCGCTTGCAGGTGCTGACCGTAGCGGCGAGCTCTTCAAGGGATAGGGGGTTCTTGACTGCCGTCATTCTTGCCGTCCATCTTGCCTTGGCACAACCGGTGCCTTAGCAATAGACGCGCGGCATACGGTTTGCGAAGCCGATGGCCACTTCATGGGGCACCGTCTGAAGGATGCCGGTCAAATCGTCGATGGTTATGACAGAATCGCCCTGTTGGCCTACCACGATTACCTCATCGCCTATCTGCGGGTTGAGTCGTGGCCTGTTGCCATAGACCCGCATATCCACCTCGAACATGCATTGATCCATGCAGATGGTGCCCACCTGACGGCATCGCTGCCCGTCCAAGATGACATCGATACGCCCCGAAAGACCACGTCGCAGGCCATCGGCATAGCCAAGCGGAAGGGTGCATATCTTCACACTGCCTGGGCTGCGGTACAACATGCCATAACTGACGCCTTCGCTCATGGGCACGGTCTTGACATCGGTTATGCACGCATGCACGCTCATGGCCGGATGAAGCTCGACCGCCATACGGGTCTGGCGGCAGGGGTGGAAGCCGTAGAGCGAGATGCCAAGGCGCACCATGTCGAAGTGCACTTCAGGATAACGGAATATCGCCGCCGAGTTTGCTGCATGGATGATGCCCGGGTTGACCCCCGACGCACGCAGGGCGTTCACAGCCTCCAGGAAACGCTTTATCTGGATCTGGAAGTCCAAGGTCTCGTCGCAGTCGGCGGTAGCGAAATGCGTGAAGGTGCCCACCAGATCCAAGGCCCGATGGAAATCGATACGCGCCATGAAATCGACCACTTCGTCGAAACGCACCCCTATACGGTTCATCCCCGTGTTGACCTTGAGATGGAAGGGGGCCCGCAAGCGATGGGCATCGGCTGTTTCCGCGTAAAGGATGGCGAACTCTGGCGTGTACACCGTGGGCATGACCTTATAGGCCAACAACAGGGGAATGGCTGACATGGGCGGCTCAACCAAAAGCAGGATGGGTACGTTTATCATGGCCTCGCGCAGCTCAATGGCTTCGTCGATGGTTGCAACACCCAGGTATTCCGCACCCGAGTTCACTGCCGTCTTTGCCACACGCACCGCCCCATGCCCATAGGCATCGGCTTTGACCACCGCCATAAGACGGCAGCCCTGTCCGATGCGCTGCTTGGTGACCATCACATTGTGCCTGATGGCGTTGAGATCTATCTCGACCCAAGCCCATCTTCTCTCTGGCCCAGGAATAGAGGCAAGCTTCTCGGGATCGAAGCTGAGAGGCTCCGTCTTGGTACGTGGCAAGAACTCCCGTGAATAGGGAAGCTGGGTGTCAGTCGAGAAACTCGACGAGAAACCGGTAAACCCATTGGGAAGCTCACTCACTGGCGTGCCTTTCTCTTCTTTGGCCTCTTGTATCCGCATCGTTCACAGTATAGCGCAGCGCCCCGCTTTTACGAACGGCAGAGGATGCCATCACATGCAATACCCACCCCGACGGTTGCCGCTGTGTCCCAACATCCTCTTAATAGCGGTGTTGCTCTTCGCTTTTCAGCCTCACACCCTAACGGTTGCCGTTATATCCCAACATCCTATGAGCTTGAGCTTTTTTAGTGAGGGAACGGGGCCATTCCCTCAGTAATGGTTGCCGTTGTATCCCGCCTTCCTCTCGCCGTGTACCGGTACAGCCAACCGACCTCGTGACACTTTTGCCCCTTCGGCCTTACGGCCTTCCTTTGTGCCTGTACAAACCTGTCCAGGGAAAATCGAGGGCAGGAAATGCCCCTTTCTCCTTCCAGGAAGAAACTGCCTCTATAAGGAAGCGATCAGAGGGGCAGAAAGATGGATGGGCATAATGAACGCCAGCGCTATCGTTGCTCCACCGACCAAGGCTGCAAGCGCACCCCTGCCAGCAGAACCGGCGCGCAGAGGGAATTCGCCCTTCCAGCGTACGAACAGTGTGAGGCCGACAAGAGGGATAAGGAAGCCCAACAAGGCGAAGCCGAATGAAGCAGCATCGGTTTTCCTCGGCGGAACCGTTGCCAGGACTTCACCTGTCAAGGGCCCACCGAAAGGTGAATGATGCACAGGGGGATCTAAATGCCTGTTCGGCGTTGATAGGACTTCGCCTGTCAAGGGGTTGAAGAATGCCGAAGCTGTGGGGCTCGCATCCGTCCCGAAGGCGTATTGGGCGCTAGCCTTTTGCATCGCACCTGACAAGCCAGTGGCTGCCCGAAGAGCAGAAGAGCTGCCTACGCTAAGCATGATGGCAGGGATGAAGGTCTTGATGTGGCCTGCCACGGCAAAGGCATAGATTATCTGCCCAAAGGCCTCTGCGTACAGTCCGGGTATTGGTCCTGCATAGAACATGATTGCATTCATCAAAACAATGGTCAAGCCGCTCCACGAAAGGACGAACAGCATGACAAGCGCCCATTTCCGCCGCCGCAAGACAAAGGCGGATATTCCAAGCACACAGAACATGAGGCCGTTCAACACCACAGGTGCCATCGAAATCGCCCTCAGCGCATCGATGGTCCATCCATCGGCCCGCAGTGCCATGAACCATAACTCAGAGACTACCGTGGGAAGCAGAGACCCGTTGAACAAAAGGTTCTCAGGCAAGCTTGGTGTAAAGACCACTATGATGAGCGGCTGGAGCACTCCGATGGCAAGCAGGAGGGCACCCGATACCGTGAGCAGGACACTGCCACCTGAAGTGCGCGTCTCAAGACGTTCACCAGCATTGTCATGCACCCCGCCTTCAACCTTCCCGACACTGCCTCCTGAAGTGCAAGCCTCAAGGTGTTCCTGATTGTCATGCATAACAGACCCCTTTCCGCGCATTCAGCGACAGAATTGTGCGAAGTGTAACAAAGTATAGCAAAGAATAGCAAAGAATAGCAAAGAGTGCTGTCTACCCGTGCCCTGGCTTGGTAGCGCAACAGGATACCGTTTGGTTCTTTGCCCGTCAATTCTCCCGCAAAATATCAACACCATCAACAGAGCACCTAACCACACTCCGTCTTCATGCCGGCTCGCGGTTAACAAGGGGGAGTCGTGAGTGTAGAATGGTTGTGCGCAATAGGTGACAAGGCGGTCAGTCTTGCAGAAGATGTGCGAAAAAGGCGCGCGCAAAAGACGAGCAGCTATAATTTGCCTAGCGACGCAAAGGGGACAACAATTACACCATCATCGCGTTTGTGGGCAAAGCCGTTGCCTGTTATGACTATCAGGCGGCTTGGCTTGGCGGTTTTGCTCACGTCAATGGAGTCGTGAAAGTTCATGAGGTTTTTGGCGGCCTCGTCTGCTTGACCAAAGCCTAGCTTTATCTCAATCGCGCACCAATTACCCTGCGGCAACTCGACAATCAAATCTACTTCTTTACCAGCGGAGTTGCGATAGTGCGATAGCACGGCACCTGTGTTCGCTAGTGCAGCCCTGAAGTTTTGTACAACGCAGGACTCAAATAGCAGTCCAAGATACTTTGGGTCGCTTGATAACTTGCTAATATTGAGACGCAGCGCTCCTGCCGCCAAAGAAGCATCTACGAAGTGTTTTACCGGCGTTAGTCGCAGTGCGTAAGTAGAACTGATATGAGGCTTGAAAGCAGGGAGCATGTTGACAAGCATTAGCCTGCTTAACGCATCCAAATACTCTGCAACTGTCTCACTATTCACGTCTTGATTGCCAGCGACATCACGCGCTAAAGTGGCATAACTTGCTTCGGTAGAAATATTCCTAGCGATAGATTCAAAGAGTCTCCTCACCTTTAGTGGGTCTCGCCTGCGAGTAGTAGTGCCTACGCGGTTTATATCCACTTCGCAGATTAAAGCAATGTAATCGTCAAGAAACTGCATGGCTTCTTGCTCAGACGAATCCAGCAACTCCGGCCAGCCGCCAAGAATAATTTTTTCAGCAATATCTGTCGTTGTGGTAGAGATCTCCTCAAACTCTACTTGCCCGTCTTGTAGTAGCGCGCTCATCGAGTTTTTTCCACTGGCGAACCCTTTCTCTATCCAAGTCATGGGATACATTTCTATAATGGAAAACCTGCCAACGCCAGAATGGAGCTTGGCATCGTCCTTTGGCGTAGCCGAGCCGGTAAGAATGTATTGGCCTTTTTGTCTGGATTCGTCAACAGAAACCTTTACTGAGTCCCAGATTTTAGGGAACTCCTGCCATTCGTCTATCAACCGTGGCTTGTCTCCCTGCAAAGCTTGTTCAAGCGAGAACGACGCAATTCGGGCATCTGCTTCGAGCAACAGGTTGGTAGAGCTTTTTGCGAGCCGCTTGGCCGTTTCTGTCTTGCCGCAAGCCTTGACGCCGCGTATAAGCACCGCGCCGGCTGATTTAAGCCGATCCTGCAGTTGCGTGTCGTAAAGTCTGTTAACGTATCTCATGATGCAATTATAGATTATAACCCGAATATTATCAATCTTTCATGCCGTAAAATAGTAGATGTTTGGGTCGGCTTTTGTAACTCGAAACTTTTCCGATCTAGCATACGTCAAGTTGAGAAAACAGGTTTCGTATCGAGCCGTGGGGGTGCGGACAAAATCTTGGACTTTTTAAGGGACAGGAGATTGCCCGGGGGGTGCGGACATTTTTTTGGACTCGCCGAGGCCGCCAGACCCAGGCTTTGCCTGTGCCATCAGCACCAAGGGATCCTTGTTTGGTTCTTGCCAGGTCAGTGGCCGGAACCTGCCATCATGGATACCGCATGGGGCAGG
Source organism: Coriobacteriaceae bacterium (assembly GCA_031256895.1). Classification (GTDB taxonomy): domain Bacteria; phylum Actinomycetota; class Coriobacteriia; order Coriobacteriales; family Eggerthellaceae; genus WRIS01. Next base: position 2,601 of record JAIRPR010000124.1, on the reverse strand, counting down.
GCATCGACCAGGCCAGCCCAGTTCTCGCGGGCCGCTTTTTCGCTGCCAGGCAGGTTGATGACCAAGGTGCGGCCCCTTTGCATGCACAAAGCCCGCGACAACATGGCAAAAGGTGTGATGGCCAGGCTGTACGCCCTCATTGCCTCGGCAATGCCGGGAACATTGCGATCGCACACGTCACAGGTCGCCTCGGGGGTCACATCCCGCAAAGAAAGCCCGCTTCCGCCACAGGTGAGCACGACATCGACCTTCAGGGTATCAACGGCATCCACGATTGCCGCCGCGATAAGGGCCCTTTCGTCCTTGACCACCACATGGCTCGCACATTCCCAAGATTTTGCGGCAATAAGGCCCTCGAGTGCGGCCCCTGCCGAATCTTCCCGCAAGCTGCGCGTGTCAGAGCAGGTAACGATGGCAAAACGAACCGGCTTCCTTCCTGGTGCGCCCGCTGGTGCGTCTGTCGGGGTACCCGCTGGTGCGTTTCCTGGTGTGCCCGCTGGATCGCCCCCCGGTGCGCCCGCTGCTGCGCTTCCCGTCGCGCCCGCCACGGCGCTTCCCACTGCGTCGGCCACGACGCTTCCCCGGTCGCTTCCCTGTGTGCTTGCCGGTTGTTCAGACATGCCCAACCTTTCTCCCTAGATGCTGAGTTCTTCAGCCACATCGAGCAGCACGCATTCTATGACGGATCCCGCCGCACGGGATTCGAGGCCTTCGGGCATGATGGCCATGCAGTTGCTCCTTTGGATGACGCCGAAAAGGCCAGAGCTCTGGTTCTTTGCGGGCGCCACGATGTATTCTCCCTCTTCGTTCTTATAGAGGGTCGAACGCAGGTAGATACGGCGCGGGTCGTTCTTCTTCACGTCACGTGACAAACGTGCCTTCAGGCGGGGGCGCTCGAAATGAGTATAGCCCTGCATCTTGCGCAAGGCCTGGCGCACTATCATCTCGAAGCCCACAAAGGCTGCTGCGGGATTGCCCGGCAGCCCGAACACCGGCACCCCTTCGACGATGCCGAAGGTCTGCGCCTTACCGGGGCGGATGTTCACCGTGCTGATGAAGAGCTCGCCCAGGTCTTCCACCACAGGCTTGATGAAATCATAATCACCATTTGAGGCACCGCCGCTGGTCACTACGCAATCGTAACAGGGGACAGCGCTTTGGATGGCTGCCTTGAGGGCTTCGTGCGAATCTTCCACAATAGGGAATATGGTGGGTATGCCACCGGCAGCCTGTACGCAGGCCGCAAGTGCGTAGCTGTTGGAATTGCGTATCTTGCCGCCGGTGGGAACCTCTGTCGGCGGCACAAGCTCGGAGCCTATGGAGATGACGGCAACCCGGGGGCGTGCGTAAGTGAGCACCTCCAAGATGCCGCAACCTGCCAGAAAGCCCACGCCAGCACTGCTGATGACCTCGTTCTTCTCAACAACCACCTCACCCGCCTTCGCTTCCTCGCCCGCTTCGCGGATGTTTGAGCGATTCTTTGCTGGTGCGCTGAACGCCACTTTGCCGCCTGACTTGCCGTCGTTCGCCAAAGCCTCCACCACCTCGTACCTCACAACCGCGTCAAGCTGTGCCGGCACCGGGGCTCCGGTCATGATGCGCACGCATTGGCCGTGTTCCAGGGTGCCCTCGTAAAAATCCCCCGCTGCTATTTCCGCTGCCACGTTCAATACCACCGGTGCTTCGGCAGAGGCTGATCTTATGTCTTGCTCAAAGACCGCAAAGCCGTCCATGGCCGAATGGGCGAAAGGGGCGATGTCTATGTCGCTGACCAATTCCTCGGCGCAGACCCTCCCGACCACATCGAGCAGGGATGCCTTTTCGGTCGGCAGCACGCCGACCTTCGCTAAGACCAGTTCCTGTGCTTCTTCGAGCGAAAGCATCTCGGGCATTCTCCAAGCCTCCCTGCTCTATCGTGCGATGTTGTAGAACGCAGCCATGCCGGCATAACGGCCTGCCCCGTCAAGCTCTTCTTCGATGCGCAGCAGCTGGTTGTATTTTGCCACGCGGTCGCTGCGGCACGGCGCACCGGTCTTTATCTGGCCTGCATTGGTTGCAACCGCCAGGTCGGCGATGGTGGTGTCCTCGGTCTCGCCGGAACGATGGCTGATGACACAGGTATAGCCTGCCTGCTTGGCCATCTGGATGGCTTCAAGTGTCTCGGTCAGGCTGCCTATCTGGTTGACTTTGATAAGAATGGCATTGGCGCAGCCCATCTCGATGCCCTTTGCCAGGCGTTTGGGATTGGTGACGAAGATGTCGTCGCCGACCAGCTGCACCCGGTCCCCGATGCGTTCGGTCAACGCCTTCCAGCCTTCCCAATCTTCTTCGGCCATGCCGTCCTCCAACGACACGATGGGGTACTTCTCGACCAAGTCGGCCCAGTAATCGACCATTTCCGCACTGGTCAGTTCGCGGCCTTCACCGGCAAGCACGTACTTCTTCTTCTCGGCATCGTAGAACTCCGTCGAGGCGGGATCCATGGCGAACAGGATGTCCGCGCCTGGCTCGTAACCGGCCTTTTCACAGGCCTTCGTGATGTATTCGAGCGGCTGTTCGTTGTTGGAGAAGTTGGGCGCGAAGCCGCCTTCGTCGCCAACA
>JAIRPR010000010.1 GCA_031256895.1 Coriobacteriaceae bacterium | reverse complement strand
GTGGTGGGCAACGTGTATGCGACCCTGTTCACCAACAACCCCCGTACCTGGCTGCGCGACAAGTTCGGCGACAAGCCCGAAGCTGTCAAGCTGAGCATGCGCACGGTGATGTATGACGATCGCAAGACAATGCCCGACGGCACCCGTGGTGAAGTCAAGAAGATCCCCGACCGTAACGGCGTCTTGGTCTGGGATGACGAAAGCCTCCAAACGGTCATCAAGACCTACGCTCGCAACGACATCCTGGTGACGGTTCGCGCATTCGAGAAGGGGGGCTCCATCTTCGATCAGAACCTGTTGAGCTATGAAGAGGGCAAGATCCGTTTTCCCATCAAGAAGGGAAGGGACGTCAAGAAATACGGCGGGTACACGGGGTCGTACACGGTGTATTTCGCCTATATCAGGACAGCGAAAGGCAAGAAGCGCTTCGCAGCGATTCCCTTTCGATTCAAGGAAAAGCCGCTTGCATATTTGGAAGAAGAATTTCCCGGATGCGAGGTTCTCCTTGAAAGGGTACCTATCAAGAGCACCCTTCTGGTGAAAGGGCATCCTGTAACCCTTGACGGAAGCTCTGGAACGAACATGATGTGTTCTAATTGCAAGAACCTTGTTTTGTCTGACAAAGATGCAGCCTATGTATCGAAACTTCTTAAAGCAAAGGGGAGAATGGTTAATATAAAGAATTATCAGATTGATGAAAAGCGGGATATGATAAATCGTGAGTCAAATGTTGAAATTTATGGTAAATTCATCAAGTTGGCAAGAGGCTGCTACAAGAATCGACCAGGTATCGGGGGTGTCGTTGGCTTACTGGAAGAAGGTGACGAAAGGTTCAGTCAGTTTGCGGTCGAAGAAGAAATAACATTATTGGTAGCTGTTCTTAAGCTATTTCAAAGGCTGCCGTTTAGCTCCAGTTCGGTTGATTGCACTCTATTGGGCGGAAAAAAGAATGTCGGAAACACCTATTTTTCCACCTACGAAGAAGATATCAAGCTCATCATTCCATCTGTCACTGGCCTCTATAAGAAAGTCATCGATTTGAGTGCATTATGACAGCAATGTATCATATATGCATCGCAATTGACAGACAAGTCATATGCTGATACCCTAGAGGTAACGACCAAGGAAAGGCAGGCAGATATGGCCACACTCAGCATCAGGATAGACAGCGACCTGAAGAAGGAAACCGAGCGCAACCTCCAAAGCATGGGCTTGACCTTCTCGAGCGCCATCAACATATTCTTCACCAAGATAAACCAGACCCACAAGATCCCCTTCGAGATAGAGGCTTGCCCCTACGATCCCGCCTTCGTGCGCATGATGGAAAAGTCGATGGCAAGCTATGATCCGGATTCGCAAAGGTACTCCACCGGCGAAGAGGCCATGCGCGACATTCTCGGTGACGATTATGCGTTATGAGCTGCAGTTCACTACCGATGCCAAGTCGCAGATCCGTAAGGCATCAAAGGACAAACGATTCCAAGCCAAGCTCCAAAGCCTTCTTGATGCCATTTGTGCCGACCCTTATACCGGCATCGGTAAGCCGGAACGCCTCAAATACTTCGATGACAACCGCTGGTCACGTCGCATCGACCAGAAGAACCGCCTGGTCTACGTGGTGCTTGACCCCGATGTGGTGGTCATATCGGTCATAGGTCATTACTAGGCCTCATGCGCCATGGCGACCTCCGGTTTCAGAGAGCTCATCATTGCCAGTAAGGCATTGCTCACCTATTCCAACAACTGGCTGGTCGTGCGTTCGCACGAGGGCACCAAAAAGGTGTTCTTGGACGAGGTGGAGGTCGTGATAATCGAGAACCCCGCAAGCTCCATCACGGCATACTGTGCGGTAGAGATGGCAAAGCGCAACATCAAGCTGGTCTTTTGCGACGAGAAGCACAACCCCGTCTCGGAAGCCCTGCCGCTCTATGGCTCCTACGACTGTGCGGCCAAGCTGAAGGCGCAGACGCAATGGGAAGAAAGCCGCAAGGCGGCGGTGTGGCAGGCCATCATCTGTCAGAAGATCAGCCATCAGGCAGCCTTGCTGGCCGAGCTCGGCTGCGACCAGGCAAGCGCAGCCCTGCAAGCGGAATGCCAAAACGTGATGCCCGACGACAGCACCAACCGTGAAGGCATGGCAGCACGGATCTATTTCAACGCCATCTTCGGCCTTGACTTCAACCGCCAACGTGGTCTGGCAACTGAAGACTTAGAGGAAGCCGGGCTATACAATGCCGCCCTGAACTACGGTTATGCCATTTTGACCTCGCTCTTCAACCGCTATGTGGTGGCAGCTGGCTATTCGACCCAACTGGGTATATTCCATCGGGGAGCCGAGAACCAGTTCAACTTGAGCTGCGACCTGATGGAGCCCTACCGCAGCATCGTGGATCGGGAGGTCTTGCTGGGGGACATGGCCACGCTTGATGCCGCGGCCAAGTACCGGCTTGCAAACCTCATCTTCGCCGAGGTCACCATAGACGGCACCCGTCAGACCCTGGACAACGCCGTGCCCATATACCTGCGCAGCGTGTTCGATGTGCTGGGCAGCAACACAGGAACAATCCTCGATTATGAGCTATAGATACATGAGATTGGTGCTCAACTTCGACCTGCCGCAGGTGACGCTCAAGGAAAAGCGGGTCTATCGCCGGTTTCGCAAGGACCTCATCAAGTATGGTTTCGTCATGAACCAGTACTCCCTGTACTCCAAGCTCTGCCTCAATTCGACCCAACAGAAAAGGACCGAGGAATACCTGGCCAAGATAAAGCCCGACCGGGGCACGGTGGAATACTTCTGCTTGACCGAGAAGCAATACGCACGACGCCGCCTGCTGGTCGGGGCTGATGGCAGTGAGTACCTGCAATCGACCGAAAGGCAGGTCATCCTGTGAGGCTTTGTTACAAGCCTTTGGACATCCTGGTCGATTTCGACGAGCATCCCATCGTGGAAATGGTCGTTGAGGACCCGGACTATTTCGCCAAGACCCTTTTCGACCTCTACGAGGCCTTCGATGCCGCAGAAGGCCAGTGGGTCGCATCCATCGATGCCAAGCCGGCCACCTTGGACAAGAACCTCTACACCATAAACGACTACTACTTCATGCTGAATCCCTCAAAATCTCGCACGGTGAGCAACGCACTGTTCAAGCAGGTGGTGGCCTGCGCACAGAATGCCGACCATATCGAGCGCACCCAAGAGCTCTTAGCCCTTGTCGAACAATACGGCTTAGGGCTTGTGGAAGAGCTGGGCTTCGACTTCGAGGTCTCAACCGATGAAAGCTTCGATGTGTCTGCCTTGATAAAGGCTTTGGGCCTCAGGATATTCCTGAACACCGAGAACCTGGTGGCAAGGACCATTGAGTTTTGCGACGTGCTGCAAGCGCTCACCGGCATCAACCATTTCGTTCTGGTGAACGTGGCTGCGCTGATGGGGGTGGATAACCTGGCCGCACTCATCCGCGAGATGGGCTACCACGATCACAGGGCTTTATTGCTGTCCAGCGTGCAGGCACCATGCAGTGTTCCCCAGCGGATCATCGTTTCGGAAGACCTGGCGGTTCTGTGATGGAATACGTGGCCTTGGATGTAGAGACAGCCAACAACCATGCAGGGGCCATCTGTTCCATAGGGCTGGCACGCTTCGAAGATGATGAACTGGTATCGCAGTATTATTCCCTCATCCGTCCGCCCGAGGAATTCGGCGAGTTCAACTATTACTGTGTGGCCGTGCACGGCATAACCCCCGCCGATCTGACCGAGTCCCCCACTTTGGCCGAGGCGTACGACGAAATAGGAGGCTTCATAGGAGACAGCTTGCTGGTCGCCCACAATTCCCCCTTTGATTCACGGCACTTTCATGGGGCGCTTGATTTTTTCGGCATCAGGAAGACCTATCATTTCGCCTGTACCCTAGCCTTGGCGCGAAGGACACTGGATCTGCCCGGCTATCGGCTCAATCAGGTTTGTGAGCATCTGGGCATCCCCTTGGGCAACTACCATAATGCGCTTGACGATGCCATTGCCTGCGGCAAGGTCTATGCGCGGTTGAAGGCAGGAACAGTGCAGAACGCCGGCAACAAAGGCTAGGGCTGCCGTTCGCCCGCAATTGGCTCATTTTTTCGGTCTCTTGGCAATTGTTGGCGAAGAAGAGGCGGTCTTCTGGTAGAATACGGCACGAGCGACACGGTTTTCGAATAAGGTTTCGCCATTCATGCACGGATGGCGATTATCCGAAACCATAGGCTCAGTAAGAGCCATTTGACAACCGAATAGAGGGCCGAAAAAGCACGGTTTTCTCGACATTAGAGGTTCGAGTACCGTGTCATTCAAAAGGCCTCTCGAACCTTTTCGCCATAATCATCTTGACCATTCACCGTGTGCTGGCGGTTTCACCACGCGAAGGAATTTATCGCCCGCATGATTCGATGCGCCGCTTGCG
>JAIRPR010000116.1 GCA_031256895.1 Coriobacteriaceae bacterium | reverse complement strand
TTTGTGCGAACCATCAGCCTGTCATCGAAGCGGTCGGTGTTCACGCGACGCACCAAAGCATCCGTCATCGCCCCCGGCGCACACGAGTTGATTACGTCATCGCGTCCGAAGAGCAGAATCGCCGCCAAGTTAAACCCTTTCTTTAAAGTTGCTGAAATTCTCTGACGCGCAAGGCCAATTCCTCAGTGAATCTTGCCACTCGTCTATCCTACCACAAACCTTGCATCTGGCTGTAGAGAACAAAACCGCTGTATCGATTTGATTCTCCACAGCAGCTGAATGCGCCCAAGCCGCAATCCCGAACGCTTGCGAGCAGGCTTCCGCAAGGGTGCGGTAGCCCAAAGACTCGTGTAGGCGCATGCTGTCGCATTTGTTGATGAACCCAGCAATGCCGCACGTCAGCTCCCTTGAGCTTGAGGACCAATTGATGGAGGGACATTCCGCATTCAGCGCGAGGAAAAGCGCTCGGTCCGCACGCTGTCCACCCACCTGGCCTTGCCGTCCATGATTTTCAGTGCCTTTCGGTAGCCATCACCTTTTGTTGATAGCTACCGAAGAGCCCTGAAAAGATAACCCGAGCAACGCAGAAAAATCCCATTGGGATGGGTACCCAAATGAGGTGGCCACCGCTGCTCGGCAACGAACCAAAACAAGAAATCCCCAGCAAAACGGCCATTTCTTCTCAAAATGAAAACACAACGGAAGGCCGTGGTTGCGTGACTTGTGCGTGCCAGCAAAGCAGCCATTTTTCCCCAGAACAAAAACATCCATTGACAAACCGCAGTTTGTCAATGGATGGTAGGTGCGTGGTGGAGCTAAGGGGGATCGAACCCCTGGCCTCGGCATTGCGAACGCCGCGCTCTCCCAGCTGAGCTATAGCCCCAATAAAACGTGAAATCAACTCGGACAAGTCGAATTTTCCGCAGGAATGTATTTTCGCACAACTCTTGTGTTTGTCAAATAAAAAGCGGAAGACGGGGATGGGTGCTTCAAATGGACTCAAAGACCCAAACGAGCCCACATGGCTCGGGCAGGCCACGACATGCCCCGACAAGGCCCACATGGGCCTGAGCAGGCCACGACATGCCCCGAGAAGCCCAAACGAGCCCACACGAGACCTGACGGGCTCAAGTGCATCCGGAACCCTCAGGGAACCATGCCTGTGCCAGGGTGGCGATACCGGGTGCGATGCGTTCTTCGGCTATCGCCGAGAAGCCCAAGAGCAGGTGGTTGCCCAAAGGATGCTCTCGGGCAATCCAATAGCGGTCGGTTCCATAGACGCGCACGCCAGCGCTTGCCGCCTGCCCTATAAGGGTTTCCTGGTTTCGTCCGTCACGAACGCCTATGAGCAGGTGCAGGCCTGTACCGCCTTCGATGATGTCTATCTTGTCGCCCAGGTAACGTTGCAGGGCATCCCGCAAAGCCTCATGCCTGCGCTTGTTGCGCGTGTATGCCTTGCGCACCAGTTTGTCCCAAAGGCCTTCTTCAAAGAGGCGCCGAAGGACTGCCTGGTTCAACCAGGGAACGGCTGAATAATAGCCGTCGTAACGTTCCCGCCAGGAAGCAAGCAGGGTGGGAGGCAGGATCAGGTAGCTCATCCGTAAGGCGGGCGAAAGCACCTTCGAGAAGGTGCCCGCATAAACGACCCGGTGATAGGTATCGAGGGATTGGAGGGAAGGCATGGCGCGCGTTCGGTAGCGGAACTCATGGCAGTAATCGTCTTCGATGAGGAAGGCGTCGTTGACCCGCGCCCAATCCAGGAGCTGTTGGCGGCTTTGGGTGGGCATGATGGCACCAATCGGGAACTGGTGCGATGGGGTGACATAGGCAAGACGCGCCCCGCTGTGGTTGACGGCATCCAGATAGGCTTCGGTATCAAGATGGGTGGGGCAAGGGATCAGTTTGAAACCAGCGTGTTCGAACACCTTCCGCACCCCGTCATACCCCGGCTCTTCCATGGCCACTTTGTCTTTTGCGGGATTGAAGAGCTGCAAGAGGTTCTGAATAGCCGCCTGGGTGCCCGGCTGTATGACGACCTGTTCGGGAAAACAGCGCACTCCGCGGCTTTTTCGCAGATGGTTGGCAATATTGAGCCTTAAAAGGAAATCACCCAAGTTGTCGTTGTAGCAACTGGTCTGCGTGCCCTCGATGCTGAAAAGGGCATCGGCGGTAAGCTTGCGCCAAGCTTCGGCAGGGAAGGAGCCAGGCAGGAGGTTGCCGTAGGTGAAATCGTATTCACAGGCGCCAAAAGCCGGTGTGCCAACGGAAAGAAGGCGGCGCTGCTCATCGTTGAACAGGTTGAAACTGTCATCGGCGGTGATGGCGAAGGCCATTTTTCCCAAGTTCAGGCGCTCCACCACAAAGCCACTGCCGACCTTGCCGGACACGAAGCCTTCCTGCACAAGCTGCCTATAGGCGGTCTCCACGGTGTTTCGGGCCACACCAAGGTCATCGGCAAGCTTTCTGATGGGGGGCAGGCGTGTTCCAACGGAAAGGGCGCCCTCGATGATATCCCGCTTGCATTGTTCGTAGATTTGTACATACAGCGGGCTTTCCCGTGAGGGGTCAATAATCATAGCGCTTCCTCCCTTCGGTTTTCGGGAACAAATTGTACCCATCAAATACTAGCAAATTGTCCCTTATTAAAAAGGACGATTATGTGTAGACTTCATGAAGGATTGTATTGCAAGAAAGAGTACCCACAGGCAAGGAAAGCCCACGGGCAACGAAGACCCCCGGGCAACGAAGATCCGCAGGCACCGAATGCCCACAGGCACCGAAGGCCCACAGGCAACGAAGGCCCCCGGGCACCAAAAGCCGACGAGTACCGAAGAAAGAGGAGGAAATGGTATGAGCAAAACGCTCCACAAGAAGAAGACGCACCTGCTTCTTGCCACCGTGTGCATCTTGGGGCTGGTAGCAGCGCTTGCAGCGTGCTCCCCACCCGCTGAGACCAAGAAGGAAGATGCCTCTGCAGGTTCGAAGCAGGAGGTGAAGATGCCTGAGCCGGATAGCTTCGGGGTTATCACGGCCGAGGGCTGGAAAGACATCTATCCCGACCAATATGCTTCTTATCAGGCGAACCTCAGCAATGCCCCTGGTGCCGGCAAACATGACTACCTGGAGCTGTATCCCGCCCTGAACACGTTGTATGCAGGCATGGCCTTCTCGAAGGGCTACGAAGAGGCAGCAGGGCACCTTTACACCCTTGATGCCATACGCACGACCCCGCGTATCACCGACAAATCGTTGGCGAACTGCATCACCTGTAAGAGTCCGCAGTTCACAGCTTTGGTGAACTCGAATGGGGCTGCGGAATACGCCAAGCCCTTCGCCGAGACGATAGCGCTGATGACCGAGCCCATCAGCTGCTACAACTGCCACGAGAACGACCCCACGAAACTCACGGTGGGCAACAAGTTCTTCTTAGCCGCCCTGGGCAACGATGTATCGAAGGTGCCCGAGAACGCCCAGGTCTGTGGGCAATGCCACAACGAATACTATTTCAATGCCGATACCAAGGCTACCACGAACCCCTATGTCGGGCTTGCGGCCATGGCACCCGATGCCATCTTGGCCTACTACGACGAGATGGGCTTCAGCGATTGGAAGTACCCGGTCACCGAAACCCCCATGATAAAGATCCAGCATCCTGAGTTCGAGACCATTTATGGTGGCGGTACCCAATCAAACATGGCTGCTTTGGGCTATGGCTGTTCGGATTGCCACATGGCTCCCGCTACAGCTGCTGATGGGTCGGAATACACCTCACATGAGTGGACCAGCCCCCTTGAGAACCAGGGCTTGTTGGATTCTACCTGCAAGAGCTGCCACCCTGACCTCAAGAAGCAAGTAGCGGATTGGCAGGCCACCGAAGACGAACGGGTAAAGGCCATCAGCCTGAAGATCGAAGAGCTGGCAAAGAAGATGACCGACCAGGTCAATGCCGGCACCCTTGCCGGCGATAAGCTCGCCCAGCTTCAAAAGCTCCATCGAAACTCACAGTTCTACTGGGATTTCGTGATGGTCGAGAACAGCGAAGGTGCCCATAACCCCAAATTCACCAAAGCGACGCTTGACAAAGCAGAGAAGGCGGTTGACGAGGCTTTGGCCATGCTTTAAAGGACATGCTTTTCCCGAAGAAGGGGGGTGTGCTCCCGCGCCCTCCTTCCCTTCGTCAAAGGCATCCCTTGCACCACACGATGACTGGCACCCGGCAGGCGAACGGCTGACATCAAGCGGGCGAACGGCTGATATCCGGCTATGGTGTAAAAAATCACCCGAAAAAGGAGACCCTTCGCCCATAATCCCCCTTATAAGGTGATAGGTTTTTTGTGCTTTTCCGATTACTATTGCCGTGTAAGAGGCATTGCCTTGTAAGATGATTACCGTTTGCATGACTTGATGTGCAGGCGAGTAAACGGCAACGAGATTATTGAGAAAGGGGGTAAGATGAGCGAAGAGGAGACCAAAGTAGAAGCCGCTACCGAAGAAGTGCCCGTCGACGAGGTGCAGGCCGAAGAAGAGGCCAGCGCAGAAGCCGAAGAGGCGCAGGTTGACGAAGCACAAGCCGAAGCTGCTGCCGAGGATGCCGATGAAATCGCCATTCCCAAGAAGAAGAAAAAGAAGTGGCCGATTGTCGTTGGCGTCATCGTGGTTGTTCTGATTGCAGCCGGTGCCGGCTTCTGGGTTTGGCATGAGCAGCCAAGCTTCTGCAACGCGATCTGTCATGTGCCCATGGATCCGTACAACGCCACCTACGATGCACAAGCCGGGGAGCCCGGTGTTGACAAGTGGGGCAACGATGTGACGAATTCAAGCGCCATGATGGTCGTTGTGCACAAAGACGCCGGTGAGGATTGCCTCGCATGCCACGTTCCGTCTATCGGTGAACAGATTTCCGAAGGCATGAACTGGGTGACGGGCAATTACCTGAACCCGCTGGAAGAGCGCGACCTTGACGAGTTGACCGAAGCGCGCGGGATTGAAGGCGAAGAGTTCTGCCTGAACTCGACCTGCCATGACATCACTCGCGACGACCTGATCGAAGCGACTGCCGATCTGAAGCGCAACCCGCATGTACCGCAGCATGGCGAAGTCGATTGCAACCAGTGCCACAAGGCACATCGTGCATCGATCAACTACTGCTCGCAGTGCCACAGCGACGCACCGATTCCGGATGGCTGGCTGACCAGCGCACAGGCTTCAAAGCTGCCGAACAAGGCATAAGAAGCCACCTGCACGTAAGCACTATATATTCAAAGGAGAGGGAGCCTGCCTGACCACGAACAGCGGTCAAGCGGGCTCTTTCCGCCCGAAAGCCCAAGACCGGGTGCAGAGTGCATGCCAGCCGCCCGGCAATGAGTATAAGGACCCTGCGATCGGGCAGTGCGCGAGGCATTCCTTAGGCCAGGATCAAGTGCAGGAAATCCCCCTGCCAGACAAGATGCCATCAAGCAAAGGCTTGAAGAACACAATGCAGCCCTCAGGGAACCCCAAGGAACCTCAGGGGCATCCACAAGGCCCCGAGCTTCCCGGGACCCCAAGGAACCTCAGAGGCATCCACAGGGAGCCGAGCTTCCCGGGGATCCCAGGCTCCCTCAGGGACCCCAGGACCCCAGGGGCTCCGGGGACCCCAGGCTCCCTCAGGGACCCCCAGCCCTCGGGGATCCTGTAGGGGCCCCCAATCCCTTCGAATGGGATTCTCTGTACTCTTCATGCATTGCCTTCTTCAAACCCTTGCTTGATATTAGAATAGACGAATTACCTGAGAATAGAGGCAGATGTGAATTCAAGAACCAAGAAACGCCTGATAATAGTTTCCGGCACCATTGTCGTCGTGCTCATCGTGCTGTTGGCGCTCTTCAATGGCACCTCCACCGCCAAGGTCATCTCGATAGCCGATGCGGCCAGCGGGAATTATATCAACCAGAAGGTCCAGGTGACAGGCAACGTGGTCAACAATTCCTTCGAGACCACCGGCACTGCTTTGGTCTTCGACCTATACGATCCCGACAGCAATGCCCCGGCAACCATCCGCGTGCGCTATGACGGGGGCGTCTCGGCTACCTTCGGAAACGATGTGGTTGCCATCTGCACGGGGAAGATCGGCGAAGACGGGGTGCTGAAGGCAAGCGAAATGGTGACGAAGTGCCCCTCGAAATACGAGAACGCGACCGATGCGCTTTCGGTCTCGCAGCTTCTCAGCTATGATTCGGGGGTCTATGACAAGCCAGTGAAGCTTGCGGGCACCATAAAGCCAGGTAGCTTGAAGGCAATAGGTCAAGGCGACCGCTTCATCCTGGTTGACGCGGACGGAAGCACCGAGCTTCCCATCGAATACGAGGGAGCTTTGCCCGACGAGGCCAAAGAAGGCACGGAACTTGTTGTGACGGGTTCCTTGGGCAAAGACAAGAGCTTTGTCGCAACAGCGGTTGCGATAGGAAGGTAACCTATGTCTGTTTATGGATTGATCGGACTTCTTGTAGCATTTGCGGGCATCGTTGTGTCGGTGGGGTGCTTCGCAGTGGGGCACCTGGTCTCGAAAAGGCGTGATTCGCTGGCCGAGACCTTGAGCTGGGGCGGGCATATCGCCGTCGTCCTATCCACCGTGGCATTGACCTTCTGTTGCGCTTTGTTGGTGTACTGCTTCATGACGGGAGATACCTCTATCCGCTATGTGGTGCAGTACCGTTCTGACGCGACAGGCGACTTCGCCTGGCTCTACAAGCTTTCAGGGCTGTGGGGGGGCCGTGAGGGATCCCTCCTGTTCTGGGCGTGGCTCATCACGGTGTTCAACGCCGTCATTGCCGTGCGCAATATGAAAGCACTGGAAAGGCTCGACAACGCGGCCCTGTTCGTGCTTCAACTGGTCACTGCGGCTTTTGTGGGGGTCTTGCTCTTCTCGGAGGCCAACATGCCCTTCACGGCCATGGCAGCCCAGTATTTCGATGCTGCGGGCAACCTGACCGGTGGGGCGCAGCTTTGGGGCATGAACCTCCAGCTCGAGCATTGGGCAATGGCCATCCATCCGCCTACCTTGTTCATCGGCTATGCGGGCATGACCGTGCCCTTCGCTTATGCGATAGCGGCATTGCTGGTCAAAGACCCCTCGAAGGCATGGGTTGAGAAATGCTCTCGCTTCACCATATTCTCGTGGCTGTTCCTGGGCTTGGGTATCGGCCTGGGAGCCGTTTGGGCTTACGTCGTGCTGGGTTGGGGCGGTTATTGGGGTTGGGACCCCGTCGAGAATGCCAGCCTGCTGCCTTGGCTTGTGGGTGTCGCCTTGATTCACAGCTTCACGGTGTACCGGCATCGCGGCGCCTTCAAGCGTTGGTCGGTCATGTGCGCCTGCCTTGCCTTCGCCTTCGTGGTACTGGGCACCTTCATCACGCGGTCCGGCATCATCCAGGAATCGGTCCATGCCTTTGAAGGCGACCCCGTTTCTTTGGTCTTATTCCTGGCGCTTATCATTGCTGCCGTGCTGGCAGGGTTCGTGGGCGTGCTCATCCGTTGGAAGGTGTTCTCTGCCGATACGGAAGGCGGCGATGATTTCGATAGCTTCGCCTCGAAGGATGCGGCCTACTATGCCAACAACCTGATAATGCTGGTTGCTGCCATCGTGCTGACCTATATGACCTTGGCCTCTGCGCTGCCAGAATGGCTGCCCTTCGGTGGGGAGAAGATGCTGACAGGCAAATACAACGCCCTGGCTCGCCCGATAGGCATCTTATACCTGCTGATCATGGCAGTATGCCCTTTGTTGTCGTGGGGCAGGACGCAGGGGAAGCGTTTCTGGAAGCGCGCCTTGGTGCCGGGTATCTGTGGCTTGGTGTTGTTCGCGCTGTTCATGGTTTATTTTGCAACGTATCTGTTACCAGGCTATGATGCCCTTATCGCGGCGGGCAGCATGAATGCCGAAGGCCTGCAGAATGTCGATGCCTTGCTCGAGTCGGGTGCTTCTTGGCAATACAACGGTTGGGCAGTGCTGGGCTTCCTGGTTGCTAGCCTGTTGTTCTTCAATTCGCTCTTCCTGCTGGGGCGCGGAATCCGTGGCTATGCCAAGGCCAAGGGCACCAATGTGTTCGTGTCAGCCTTCGGTGTCTTGAAGGGCCATGCGGCAAGCTATGGCGGGTTCATATCGCACCTGGCCATGGCTATCATCTTGGCAGGCCTTATCGGTTCATCCATGTATGTGACCGAGAAGGTCGCCTACATCAAACCGAGCAGCGATGGCTCGAGCGAGTTTGTGATTCGGGATTACACGCTGGTCTGCAAGAGCGCTGAGATAGAGGAGAACAAGAAGGCTGCCAGCACCGATTACGCTGTGCGCTTCGCTGTGTACAAGAACGGGGAGTTGGTCGGAGAGGTCGCACCATCGATGGAGGTGGTCAGCATGAACGAGCGGAAGCTTGTCGCAAGCGTCATGAGCTTTCCGACCGAAGACCTCTTCATTGTGTTCCGTGGCGTGAGTGAAGCGGGCGATTATTCTATGGATGTGCGCGTCAACCCCCTCATTTCCCTGGTATGGATAGGCTTCGGCCTGCTTTCCTTCGGTGTTGTCGTGTCAACCGTGGGCGGGCGCAAGCGCACGGGTGCAAAGGCAGCCGTCTCCGCTCAGGGCAAGAAGCTTTCCCAGGAAGCGCAGGCTGTTGCTGAAGAAGCGCAGGTCGAACCCGATATTGATGCGATACTGGCTTTGGCGGACTCCGACAAGACGACAGCTGTCAAGGTTGCCCCTCCGGGGACAGAAGAAGCCGGAGATGCCCATGCGGAGCCTCCGACAAGCCCTAAGAAGGGCGCAGGTGCCGATGCGAAGCCTAGGGCAGGCTCAAAGAAGGACACAGATGCCGGGCAAGAGCCCTTGGCAAGCCAAGAGGCTGCCACAGGCACCGGGAAAGAGCCCTTGGCAAGCCAAGAGGCGACAGCAGAGTCCGAACAAGAGGCTGAAGGGCTGCGTAATAAGGCAGCGGCTGCTTCGGACGACAAGCAGGATTAAGGGGCGCATGCCACCATGGCTTCCCCGGAACCAGCAATCGCAGTCAAAAGCCTGACAAAGACCTTCGGCAACCGTCGTGCGGTCGACAACCTCAGCTTCGAGCTGCCGCATGGTGCCTTCCTTTCGATATTCGGGCCCAATGGCGCTGGTAAGACAAGCCTGCTGCGCATTCTGGCCACGCTTTCGCGGGCGACTTCAGGCACGGTGCTTATCCGGGGCATCGATGTCAGGAAGGAACCGGACAAGGCACGCGACCATATAGGGCTCATATCCCATAATTCCATGTTGTACCCCGATCTGACCGCAGAAGAGAACCTGTTGTTCGCGGCGCAGCTCTATGGCGTAGCGGACCCTGCGCAGCGCGTGAGCGGGCTTCTTGAGGCGGTCGAGCTCAAACACCGCCGGCTCGATCAGGTGCGCACCTTTTCGCGAGGCATGACGCAACGCCTCAGCATTGCCCGGGCTTTGATCCATGATCCTGCGGTGGTCTTTTTGGATGAGCCCTATTCGGGGCTCGACCCCCATGCAGTCGAGATATTCGATGGGCTCATAGCGGCGATCCGTGAGGATCGGACCTCCATCATGGTAAGCCATGACCTGCAGAAAGGCTTCAATATGTGTTCCCATGCGCTGGTGCTGGCCAAGGGGGGCATGGTGTTGTTCGATAAGCGGGAATCTCTGGACTATCAGGATTTCTCACAGGTTTATGCCAAGACCGTGGGCATGGGGGTGGCCTAGCCATGCCGCTTGAGGTAGCCCGCCCCACCACCTTCAAGCAATACCGGACATTGCTTGCCAAGGATCTTCGGCAGGAGTTCCATACAAAAGAGATGCTCAGTTCCATGGGGATCTATGCCTTGCTGGTGTTGGTGGTCTTTGGCGCCGCCCTCGCTCAGACTGCGAACAGTTTCGACATCCTGCAGATGAGCGGCGGCCTTTTATGGGTGCTTATCGTGTTCACTTCGTTGTTGGGACTGAACCGTTCCTTTTCCCACGAGAAGGAGAACGGCTGCTTAGAGGGTATCCTGCTGGTCCCCTTGGACAGGTCGGTCGTATTCTTGGCGAAGGCCAGTTCGAACCTTCTGTTCTTGGCGGCGGTCGAGCTGCTCACCGTGCCTTTGTTCTATTTCTTCTTCCTTACCACCACCACACCGGCCGAGAGCTTCTGGCTCATTGTGCTGCCCCTGGTGGTAGGCACAGTGGGGGTTTCGGGCATCGGCACCCTGCTTGCGACCATCACCATCAACACGCGGGGCAAGGACGTCATGTTGGCCGTGCTGTTCATCCCCTTGGTCTACCCCTTGTTGTACGCCTGTGTCTCGGCAACGACAGCGGTCATTGTGGGAAACGAGTCCTTTTTGGAAACCTACTTTCAATCCCTGTTGCTTGCAGGAGGCTATGATGTGATTATGATACTTCTGAGCTGGGTCTTATACGATTTTGTCATCAGTGCGTGAGCAAACGGCAACGCTGTGCCATGAAGAGAAAGAAGCATGAAATGAATGCTGAAGCAAAGAAGAAGAGAAGGCTTCCTGCAACGGGAGGCTTTTGGGACAGTCTGGCTCCGCTCCTGCTGGCAGCGGGTGCCTTGCTCACCACAGCGGGCTTCGTCCTCAGCTTCACCGTGGCGCCTTTGGTCTTAGGCGCCGAAGTGAACGGGGTAGAGCTGATCGGCGACAGCATGGTGGGAAACCAGCTCCTGCTGTCCCAGAAGATATTCTATTTCCATATGCCGGTGGCAGTGGTTTCCATGGCAGCCTTGGCCTTCACGGCTTTTTACGGCATCCGCTTCCTCATGACCAAGGAAGCACGTTTTGATACCTGCGCCCGGGTGGCAACCGAGATTTCGCTGGTGTTCATCCTGTGCACGA
>JAIRPR010000108.1 GCA_031256895.1 Coriobacteriaceae bacterium | reverse complement strand
ATTCCCCGTCGCACTGCTCATCGACAAAGGGGACATCCCGACCCAAGGCTTCTGCCCTCACTCAAGGCGGGGAGTTGTCTGCCCCAGTCTGCCCCAGTCTGCCCAGTCTGCTCCTGTCTGCCTCCGTTTGTCCAGAGGCCCCCCTTTCTTGAAATATTGTGTTCACGTGCCAGCCAGGCTTCGTTTTTCCCCAATCGCAGCGATAATGGAGCAGACATGAAACAAGGCAGACCGAGGCACCAACCACAAACACGCCTGCCGAAACGAGACCACAACCGACCAGCCACAGGGAATCAAAGGTCCATACCCCGAGATTCCTGATAGGAGGAAGCCCCCATGGAGCACAAGAACGTATGGAAGGCATATCAAGAGGCAGACCTGGAAGCATTGGAGGCATTGGCCAAGGATTACCGGGAGTTCATCTCATCCTGCAAGACCGAACGGGAATGTGCTGCTTTTGCCCTCAAAAAAGCCCAGGAAAGCGGCTACGTGAGCCTTGAAGAGGCCATAAGGCAAGGCCGCAGCCTGCACCCGGGCGACAAAGTGTGGGCGCATGCCCAGGGCAAGGCGCTCATACTTGCCCATCTGGGCACCCAACCCCTGGAGAAAGGCTTCAACATCTTGGGGGCGCATATCGATTCGCCCCGGTTGGACATCAAGCAGAACCCCCTTTACGAAGCGAACGACTTCGCGCTCCTCGATACGCACTACTATGGCGGCATCAAGCATTACCAATGGGTCACCATCCCTTTGGCCATCCATGGGGTGGTCGTGAAGAAGTCGGGCGAGAGCGTCGAAGTGGTGGTGGGCGAAAACCCCTCTGACCCCGTCTTCTGCGTGACCGACCTGCTCATCCACTTGGCTGCAGAACAGATGGAAAAAAGCGCCAAGAAGGCGGTCGAGGGCGAGAACCTCGATGTGCTGGCGGGAAGCCGGCCTTTCCCCGGTGCAGAAGGGAAGGGTGCCGAAGAATCCGGCGAAGACGACAAAGCCGATGAGGCAGAGTCGCAAGACCTTCCGAAGGACCTTGCGAAGCTGGCAAAGAAGGAACCGGTGAAGGCCATGCTGCTGAAGCTCTTGCGCGAAACCTACGGCATCGAGGAAGAAGACTTCCTTTCGGCCGAGCTTGAGGTGGTGCCCGCAGGGCCTGCGCGCGAATGCGGCTTCGACCGCAGCATGATACTGGGGTACGGCCAGGACGACCGGGTGTGTGCGTATCCTTCGTTGCGTGCCCAGCTTTCCCTTGAGCAGCCATCAAAGACTGCCCTGTGCATCCTGGTGGACAAAGAAGAGATTGGCAGCGTGGGAGCCACCGGCATGGCATCACGCTTCTTCGAGAACACCATAGCCGAGATAATGGAGCTTGCGGGCGAGCCTTTCGGGCTTGCCTTGCGCAGGGGGCTTGCCGCTTCAAGCATGCTCTCATCAGATGTCAGCGCAGGCTTCGATCCTTTGTACGCCTCGGTCTTCGAGCCGAAGAACGCAGCGTATCTGGGGGGCGGCCTGGTGTTCAACAAGTACACGGGCGCCCGCGGCAAAAGCGGCAGCAACGATGCCTCGGCAGAATACGTCGCACGCATCCGCGCCATCATGGAAGAGAACAACGTGGCCTACCATACGTCCGAGCTGGGCCGTGTGGATATCGGCGGCGGCGGCACCATCGCCTATATCCCCGCAGAATACGGCATGGACGTCATCGACAGCGGCGTTGCGGTGCTCTCGATGCACTCGCCTTGGGAGGTCTCGTCAAAAGCCGATATCTACGAGGCGTACAAGGGGTATCGCGCCTTCCTGCAAGACGCTTAGGCAAAGTGCCGGGCAAGGCTTGCGTACGCTGCAGGCACAGCCCGCACGGCTTGTCTGTGCATTGTTCCCCACCCCGCGACCGGTGCGCTTGCTTAAGCCTTCCCCTTATGGCCTCTGGGCACCGGGCAAGGCTTGCGTACGCTGCAGGCACAGCCCGCGCAACCCGGTAGCGTACGCTGCAGGCACAGCCCACGCAACCCGGTAGCGTACGCTGCTGGCACAGCCCGCGCAACCCGGTAGCGCGGGCTGTGCCTTTATGCCTTCTTGTTGTGCGCTTGGCCGCTGCCTTGCCTTCAAACAGGCGAAGCCGTAGTACAATGGAGGCAACACACGAAAGCCGAAGAGTGACAAAGGAGTTTTTATGGCCTTCTATTTCGAGGAACCATCCCGAACATTCAACGAGTATCTGCTGGTTCCGGGGTATTCATCCCCCGAATGCATTCCCTCGAAGGTCAGCTTGAGAACCCCTTTGACGCGGTTTCGCAACGGCGAAGAGCCGGCCATCTGCCTTAACATCCCCCTTGTCTCGGCCATCATGCAATCGGTCTCTGATAACGGCATGGCCATAGCACTTGCCACCGAAGGGGGCCTTTCGTTCATCTATGGTTCCCAAACGATAGAGGACCAATCACTCATGGTGGGGCGGGTGAAGGATTATAAGGCAGGCTTTGTGACCAGCGATGCCAACCTCTCACCCGATATGACCCTTGCTGATGTGTTGGCCCTGAAGGAACGCTACGGGCATTCTACGATGCCCGTTACCCACGACGGCTCTGCCCATGGGAGGCTTTTGGGCATCGTGACCAGCCGCGACTACCGTGTTTCCCGTATGGAGCTGACCGAGCGCGTGGCTGGGTTCATGACGCCCTTCGAAAAGCTGACCGTGGCCAGACAACCGACAAGCCTCAAAGTCGCCAATGACCTGATCTGGGATCACAAGCTGAACTCCATACCTTTTGTAGACGAACAGGACCATTTGCTGTACCTGGTATTCAGGAAGGATTATGACTCGCACAAATCGAACCCGCTGGAAATGCTGGATTCCCAGAAGCGGTACATGGTTGGGGCAGGCATCAATACCAGGGACTATTCCGAACGCGTGCCCGCATTAGTCAAGGCTGGCGCCGATGTGTTGTGCATCGACAGCTCAGAAGGCTTTTCGGCATGGCAGGAACAGACGCTCCACTGGGTGCGTGAACGCTACGGCGACACCGTGAAAATCGGTGCAGGCAACGTGGTCGACGAAGAGGGGTTCCGCTTCTTGGCTGAAGCAGGCGCCGATTTCATCAAGGTCGGCATCGGTGGCGGGTCCATCTGCATCACGCGTGAACAGAAAGGCATAGGGCGCGGCCAAGCAACCGCCCTTATCGAAGTGGCGAAGGCGCGCCACACCTACTACAAGGAAACCGGCGTATATATCCCCATCTGCTCTGACGGCGGCATCGTGTACGACCATCATATGACGCTTGCCTTGGCCATGGGGGCCGACTTCCTCATGCTGGGCCGCTATTTCGCTCGCTTTGACGAAAGCCCCACCAACAAGGTCAACATCAACGGCAACTATATGAAGGAATACTGGGGGGAAGGATCGGCCCGTGCCCGCAACTGGCAACGCTACGACCTGGGAGGCGAAAAGACCGACCTGACCTTCGAGGAAGGCGTGGATTCCTACGTCCCCTATGCGGGCGCCCTGAAAGACAACATGGATCTGACCTTGGCAAAAATACGCTCCACCATGTGCAACTGTGGCGCCTTGACCATTTCCGAGCTTCAAGAAAAAGCCAAGCTCACGGTGGTCAGCTCTACTTCCATCGTCGAAGGCGGGGCGCACGATGTGCTGCTCAAGGACAAGACCCCTTATGTGAGCAACACCATACGGTAAGGGAGCCAGGGCATCGCGTGCCCGGCTCCAAGCCGACACCCTGGCCCCAAGCCACAACCGCGTGACCGGCCACAAGCCGATACCCTGCCCCAAGCCTGCTGCATGAGGCAGTCGTCGCTACCCAGCAGCGTGTACAAGTCCCAGCTGTTCGCCCAAACCCCGGCTAAATTCCTAGCCGGCTGCATGGAGCGGCCACAAGCCGAAGCCCCAGCCGGCTGCTTGGACCGGCCACAAGCCGAAGCCCCAGCCGACTGCATGGACCGGTCGTCACCCTTCAACCAGCGGACGACTATCGCAGTTTCATGAATATCTTGAGGGCAGCTGACAGCCAAAAGGGCTCCATGCGCTTTGCCACGGCCTTCAATTCGCTGCTGATTGGGATGTTTTGGGGGCACTTCTTCTCGCAGGCACCGCAGCGGGTACAGCGGCTGGCTGCATGGTTCTCTGCGGGGCTGGTCATACCGGTGCTGGTGAGGTATTGTTGGATGCCTGCCATGAAGCCCATGGCAAAAGACTTGTTGTAAGCCGAGAAACAACCAGGGATGTTCACGCCGTTGGGGCAGGGCATGCAGTAGTTGCAACCGGTGCAAGGCACCTTGTAGGATTCCTCGATGGCCTTTTTCACCAAAGGGAACACCTCTTGGTGCTTGAGGTCTCCCACACCGACCGCTTCGGCCGTCTCCAGGTTGTCAAGCAGCTGTTCGGGGCTGTTCATGCCCGACAACACCACGGTGACCTCTGGCTGGTTGAAGAGCCAGCGCAAAGCCCAGGAAGCAGGCGTCATATGGGGATCTATCCCTTTAAAGATGTGTTCGGCAGTGGCGGGCAAACCATGTGCCAGTTTGCCTCCCAATAAGGGCTCCATGATGATGACAGGCAGGCCTTTCGCATGTGCCTTTTGCAGACCGGCACGTCCTGCCTGATAGTTCTCATCCATGTAATTGTACTGTATCTGCGTGAACTCCCAGTCATAGGCATCCAACAGGTCGAGGTAGTCCTTTTGGGCGCCATGAAAGGAAAATCCTATCCTGCCTATGCGCCCTGCAGCCTTCTTCTGTTCGATCCATTGCTCGATGCCCAGGGAACAGAGCCTTTGCCATGCCTCGGTGGTGGCGATGTTGTGGATCAGGTAATAGTCGATACGATCGGTCTTCAGGCGCTCAAGCTGCGTCTCGAACAGGCTGTCGAAGTCGCTGGATTCCTTACAGTTCTGATGGGGGAGCTTCGTGGCCAGAAAGATGCGGTCGCGCACCTTGTTGCGGAAGAGGATTTCGCCGACTGCCTCTTCGCTGCCGCCATACACGTAGGCGGTATCGAAGTAGTTCACGCCCCTGTCGATGGCTTCCAGCAAGAGCTGCTCTGATTTCCCAAGGTCTATCTTGTTGCGGCTGCGCGGAAAGCGCATGCATCCGAACCCAAGGACGGATAGTTTGTTGCCTGATATGGGGTCTATGCGGTACCGCATGGCTTCTCCCCCCTACACAATCTGATATTATTGTTGCAGCATATCACTTCTTGCGAAGCTGTGCAGAAAATCCACGTTCATATCACCAGTTCACCATATCATTCTGCAAGATGTGAATGAGCAACTCCAGCGCAATTCCGAGCGCAACGTTCCAGACCCAGCGCAACTGTTCTCACACCAGCCGCCATTCAAGGCATAAGCCCAAAAGAAGGCTTGTGTCCAGGGGTGTTTCGTGGCATTGCCTGTGTCTGAACGTGTCTGAACGGTGTCTGAACGGACTCTGAACGTGTCTGAACGGTGTCTATCGGGCTTGTGTCTTTGCAGGATGTCCGGGCACCCAGGTACCGGTATGGCGGCTTTGGGGTATAATGGTCACTCACCGGTTGAGGGGTAGAGTTCCTGAGGCACGGTAGGCCCAACAGGGCCCCGGTCGCCTCTTGCCCGAGCCGATTGATCGACGGATTGCGGGTTACTGGCTGCCGAGCAGCTTAAATGCCCGAAAAAAGGAGACATATGCAGGTCGAAGAAACGCTTCCGGTGTGGAGCATCATACCCTTCGTGGGCATGTTGCTTTCTATTGCCATCTTCCCTTTAGTGAAGGAGAAATGGTGGGAAGGCCACCAGCTGCACGTAGCGGCCTTTTGGTCGGTGGTGTTCTTGGTGCCCTTCTGTCTGGGCTATGGGATCGAAGAGACCGCCGTCGACCTCATGGAGGTCATCATCTTGGACTACGTGCCCTTCATCGCACTGCTTTTCGGCCTTTTCGTGGTAGCGGGCGGCATCAATCTGAGGGGAACGGTGGTGGGCACCACCAAGAACAACGTTGTCTTGCTGCTTATCGGCACGGCGCTTTCAAGCATCATCGGCACCACGGGTGCCGCCATGTTGATGATACGCCCGGTCATCAGGGCGAATGCCTGGCGCAAGAACAAGGTCCACCTGGTGGTGTTCTTCATCTTCCTGGTGGCGAACATCGGTGGCTGCCTGACGCCCTTGGGCGACCCGCCCCTTTTCCTGGGCTATCTGCGCGGCATCCCCTTCTTTTGGACGCTCGAGCACCTGTGGCCGCTCTTCCTGGTGAACGTGGCGGTGTTGACCGGCGTGTTTGCACTGGTGGACCACCGTTTTCTGAAGAAGGAGGTTCGGGAGGGCAGAAGCCCCGCACATATCACCGGTCACGACGGGGTCATTGTGCCGATCCGTATAGAGGGCGCGCACAACTTCGCCTTCATTGCCCTTATCATTGCCGGCGTCATCCTGAATGGCTCGCTTCCCCAGATGGAAGGGCTTATAGACCCGGGAACGGGCCAGATATTCGGCATAAGCCTGCACGAGGGCGTCCATTTAGGGCTGAACTACTTCGTTCAGCTGGCCTTCATCGTGGTGGCCACCGTGCTTTCGCTTAAGACGACGAAAAGGCAGATCCGCGAGCACAACGGCTTCGAATGGGGGCCCATTGCCGAAGTGGCCAGGCTTTTCATCGGCATCTTCATCACCATGATACCGGCCTTGATACTTCTCCGTGCCCACGGGGGCTCTCTGGGCATAGATACGCCGTTGGAGTTCTTCTGGGCAACAGGATCCCTTTCTTCATTCTTGGACAACTCGCCTACCTATGTGGTGTTCCTTACCACGGCGGGCTCTTTGGGTATTGCGGCAGACGTGTTCACAAGCGTCGGCTTCGTGGGAACCCTTGATCTCATAGCCATCTCGGCAGGCGCCGTGTTCATGGGCGCTATGACCTATATCG
This sequence comes from Coriobacteriaceae bacterium, assembly GCA_031256895.1. GTDB lineage: Bacteria > Actinomycetota > Coriobacteriia > Coriobacteriales > Eggerthellaceae > WRIS01. The sequence continues at coordinate 7,040 of JAIRPR010000108.1, read as the reverse complement.
GCAACGCCCCGAACTTCATGGTGAAGTCCATAGCAGAGAAAAGCGGTATCAAAATGCCCAGTTTCTTCGGCTATATGGCCTGGTCATTGGCAATCTTGGTACCCTTGTTCATCGTGGATTCGCTCATATTCTTCCGCTAGGGGATATTCCATGATAGGGGCGCTGACTGGTCCGACTTGTGCTAAAGTTGGCAGGGCAGCCAAAATGGCCGAAAGGACACAATCGCGCAGGAAGAAGAGGATGCGGATCCTTTAAAGCCGAAGAAGCGCTTGATGTCAGGAAGCCTTTGAGGGAATGCCCCGGACAGCATCTGTTGCCTGACCTTTCCAAGGTCGGGCAATGGTCGATAAGGCAGGCGAACCACCGAGGAAGCGAGGCAGAGAGACAGGAATGGCCAGGACCATGAAGAGCCGTTCGTCGGTCATACCAACGAAGCGCCGTTCGTCGGTCATGTTGCGGACCTTGCATTACTATGGGAAGGTGACCTCCCGGCAATGGCCGATGTTCCTGTTGGCGGTGGTTTCCACCCTGGGTTTCGTGTTCTTCCTTTCATATGCGAACCCTATGGTGGTAGCCATGGTGGTCGATCGCGTATCGTCCTTGGCGGTTGATGCGGCCGCTGGTGCGCCGGGCGCACAGGCTGCTGCCTCGGGCGCACAGGCTGCTGCCTCGGGCGGGGCAAACGGGGGCGGCGCGGGTGCACAAGAGGTGCTTGCCGCGTTCGGGCCCTTTATCGTCTTGTTGATCGGTGCGAACGTGCTGGGGCAGTTCTTCAGCAAGCTGCAGGACTATACGGTGTGGAAGCTGGAGCTGCGTGCGAACTACGCATTGGCCACCCAGGTGTTCGACACCCTTTCGGACCAGTCGATGACCTTCCATTCCAACCGCTACGGCGGATCGCTGGTCAGCCAGACCCAGAAGTTCATCGGCGGCTATGCCACGTTGTTGGAAAGCCTTGTCTATGCGGTCATCCCCATCATCAGCGCGGCGGTTTTCACGGTGTCGATACTGATGGGCTTGGTGCCCCTGTATGCCAGCATCTTGGTCGTGCTGCTGGTGGTGTATGTGGTAGTGGCATTCCTTCTGTTCCGGCGCATCCTGCCCCTGAACGAAGCAGCAGCTGATGCCCAAAACGCGCTTTCTGGCGAGCTTTCCGACGGCATAACCAATATCCTTTCGGTCAAGACCTATGGGCGCGAGGCCTATGAGCGCACCCTGTTCGACGAAGCGAACCGCCGGGTGCTGGCCGCAGATTCCAAAAGGATGCGCGCCTCTATTGCACGGGGTGCGGCCACCAGCTCGCTCATCGTGGTCATCATGTCACTGGTGGTGGTGTTCATCACGGGCGGTAACGCGTGGTTCGGCATCAGCCCAGGCACCCTGGTGATGATGTTCACCTACACCTATTCGCTCACCATGCACTTCAACCGCCTCAACATCACCTTTGCCCAGATAAACCGCGGCTTCGGCGATGCACACGGGATGACTGCCATCCTGGACGAGCCACGGCTCGTCTCAGATGTGCCCAATGCCCGGGAACTGGTGGTGACAAAGGGGGCTATCCGTTTTGAGGACATGACCTTCTGGTATGCCGACGCGAGCGAGGAAGAGCAGGTCTTCAAAGGCTTCAACCTTGAGATACCAGCAGGTCAAAGGGTCGGTTTGGTGGGAAAGTCGGGATCGGGCAAGACCACGCTGACAACCCTGCTGTTGCGGCTTTCGAACCTCCAGGCAGGCCGTATCCTGGTGGATGGGCAAGACATAGCGTGTGCCACCCAGGTCAGCCTGAGATCCCAGATAGGCTACGTGCCCCAAGAGCCCCTTCTGTTCCATCGCACCATACGTGAGAACATCGCCTATGGGAAGCCCGACGCAAGCGAGGAAGAGATCCGGGCAGCTGCCCGCAAGGCGAACGCCCTTGAGTTCATCGAGGCCTTGCCCCACGGCCTTGAAACCAAGACGGGGGAGCGCGGCGTGAAGCTTTCGGGCGGGCAGCGCCAGCGCATAGCCATCGCCCGTGCCATCCTGGCTGCCGCACCCATCCTGGTTTTGGACGAGGCCACCAGCGCCCTTGATTCCGAAAGCGAGAAGCTCATCCAAGATGCCTTGAAGAACCTGATGGAAGGCCGTACCTCCATAGTGGTCGCACACCGCCTCTCAACGGTGGCAAGCCTTGACCGCATCGTGGTGCTGAGCGAAGGACGTATCGTGGAAGATGGCACCCATGCCCAGCTCATTGCCGCCAAAGGCAGCTATGCCCGCCTCTGGGAAAGGCAGACCGGCGCCTTCCTGCAAGACGAATGAGGCAGCAAAGCCCCGCTGATTGCTGCAAATCGAATGGGGCAGCAAAGCTCAGGTGATTGCTGCAAGTCGAATGAGGCAGCCAGGCACCGGGGATTGCGGTATGGCCAACAAGGCAGCCAGGCACCGGTGAAGCGCCACAAGCGGGTTATGGCGTGCGACGCAGGGGAAGGCAATGCTGTTCCTTCTGACGGATCCGATTGTGGTTGTTGTGCAAAATGGGGCGTGGGTGCCAAGGGGCGGCGGCGCGTGATAGACTATGCACCGAACGGTAACCAAGAGCGGAGGGACAAAGCGCATCATGTTTGAGCCTGACAACCAGCAAGGCCCACATACCTCACAGACTGACGGCAGGAGACAAGCCGTTGACAGGCCGAACGAGGCCTCACCCGGCAGGAATGGCACATCTGCTTCGCCGACGGCGCCTTCGCCCGCAGTGCCCGCCGCCGGCAAAGCACCTGTCCTCGGGCAGGGGGCGCCCCTGGCGGCTACCCCTCGTTTTGCCCCATCTGCCCCAGCAGCCTCTGCTCCATCTGCCCCAACAGGATCTGCCTCAGCAGCCCCAGCAGCCTCGGCTGCCTCTGGGGTGTCGGGTGCCTCCGGTCCTTCTGGGCCCCAAGCGCAAAGGGGATCCCATGGCCGCCCTGGCAAACCTGCCAAGCAGCGCAAGCCAGGACCCATCGACCGCACGGTGAACGCCTGGTTCAGCCGTCTAGCCGGTGCCGCTTCCGAAGGCTCGTTCAGCAGCCAGGAAGCGATGTACGCATCCCACCGCACCTCCCGCGATTACGTATGGAACACCCTGGGCATCACCATATGGGGCATGGTCTTCCCCATACTCACCGTGGTGGTCACCCAGCTTTCGGGGGTCGAACAGGCGGGCATGTTCTCGATGGCCTTTGTCGTGGGCACCCTGTTGATGATCGTGGCCAACTATGGCGTGCGCACCTATCAGGTCTCAGACCTCGAGGAAGAGCATTCCTTTTCCGATTATCAGGTGAACCGTTGGGTGACCTGTGTCGCCATGGTGCTCATCGGTCTTTTGTATTGCCTGATAAGAGGCTATGCTGATGAGATGTTCACCATCAGCCTGGGGGTCTATTTCTACAAGATGATTGACGGCCTGGCCGATGTCTATGAAGGCCGCCTGCAACAGAAGGACAAGCTGTACCTGGCGGGCGTCTCGCAGGCCCTGCGATCGGTAGCTGCTATCGTCGTGTTCTCGCTTTGCCTGCTCATCACGCGCAACCTTACGGTTTCCTGCATCGCCATGGGCATCGCTGCGCTCGCCACCTTCATCATACTGACGCTTCCTTTGGCCCTGTTCGAGACCCCTAAATCGCGCAAAGGCAGCTTCGCCAGCGTCGGGGTGCTGTTCAAGCAATGCTTCCCCCTGTTCGTCGCCTTGTTCATGTACGCGCTCATCGACAACATGCCCAAGTTCGTGATGGAAGGCGTTTTAAGCTACGACAACCAGCTCTACTTCAACGCCCTCTACTTCCCCGCGCAAAGCATCCTATTGGCTACCGGCCTCATCTACAAGCCCCTTTTGGTCCGACTGGCTGGCCTTTGGGCCGACCCGTTGAAAAGGAGGCGCTTCGACCTGGTGGTCGTTATCATACTGGTGGTCATCGTGGTGTTGAGCGCGGCCATGGTGTTCGTGATGGGATGGTTCGGCCTTTCTGCCATGAGCTTCCTCTACGGCATCGATTTCGATTCTCTGCGCGGCCTTTGCTACATCATGCTGGTGGCAGGGGGCATCACCGCAGCTATCGACTTCCTCTACCAGGTCATCACCGTGTTGCGGCAACAGAAGTCGGTGGTGAAGCTCTACGCGATAACCTTTGGCTTCTCGCTGTTCGTGCCCATCCTGCTGGTGAACTTCACCGGCCTGCCCGGTGCCGTCATCGGCTACCTCATCATCATGTGCATCCTGCTGGTGCTGCTGGTGTGGGAATACCTCCGCATCCGTTTCACCGTAGCCCGCGATGCCGCCCTGCCGGAAGGCGAAGCCCCGCCCCGCCGTCGTCCCAGCGAGCTGCGGGCTGAACGTGAAAGGATCAAAAGGCATAGGGGCCTCTAGGAGCCAGGGGGCCGCTCGGAGCATAGGGGGCCGGGGGGCATAAGGCGCTCAGGTCTCGCTCACGTACGTCTGTGTACGCATCGCTCGACCTTCGGGCCTTCTGCCGACCCCAGGGGGCCTCGAGGAGCATAGGGGGCCGGTCGGCCAGCGAGGCCAGGTGCCCAGGTCTCGCTCACGTACTCTGAACGGTATCGTCTCAGGTGCTCTTAAGGGGGATGCGACGGGAAAGGGCTGGCAGCACCACTGCCATTGCAGCGGTCAAGGCCAGGACGACCACGAAATTGATCAACGGGTCTGCCATGAACGGGAAAAGATAGAGGCCGGCGTGCCCGAAGAGCGGGTTTTGGGAGGCCGAAGTGGTCAGCAGGACTACCATGACGATGCCGCCTGCGGCGGTCAGAACATGCCGCAGCTGGAAGCCCAAAGCTATGACCCAACCGAGCAGATAGCTGAAGTAAAGGCTCACCAAGCCGCTTATCAACGCGAAGGCATCAAGGTGCCCGAGCGCTGCTGCCAACAAGGCCAACAGAACGGTCAGACCTGCACAATGGATCGCGCCCGAGCAAAGCAGGGCTAAGGAGAACTGGTAGCGGGTGACCCCATAGTTGAACACGTAGCCGAGGATCAGGGGGAATATGATGCCAATGACAAAAAGATAGATAAGGCTGGCGCCAAAGAAGGCCAAGTCATAGGCGACTTCCGAGGAAAAGCCAAGACGGATTTCCTGACCGCCCGTGTTGTAGAACACCAGAATGCTCACACCCAAGAGCACCAACCCGTAGATAACGACGAAGAACAGGGTGCTGAGGAACATCGACTTATTGAGGTAGGCGGCAACCTTGCGGGTGGTATGATGACCCTGTCTGTTCCCGCCTTTCGCGGCGAGAGGGCTGTCGTTCGCACAGCTTGCCTGGGGCGCGCAAGGCGCTTTTCCCCTTTCCTTCAGAGGATCGGTCATGAGCAGTCGGGCATCATCGCCTTCCCCTGGCAGCATGTCGCCATTGTTCGATGGGTGAAAGCGTCGGTCTTTCCTCGTGTTCATGCTGATTCCCCTTCCTTCAACGTCAGATCCACAAACAGGTCTTGCAGCGAGCTTCCGGCACGGCGCAGGTTGTCACAATCGTCATGGACAAGCACCCGTCCCTTGTCGATGATGAGCGCTTCGGTGAACAGGCGCTCCATTTCACCTATATAGTGCGTGGAGAACAGGATGGTGCGCGGATGGGAGAGGTAGTCGGTCAACAGCTCGTCCACGAACATCCTGCGGTAGATGGCATCCATGCCCAAATAGGCCTCGTCGAAGATAGTGAGCGGGGCACGTGATGCCAGGCCGATGGTGCAGTACAGGGCAGCCCGCTGACCCATGCTGAGCTTGCCAAGCGTCTTCTTTCGGGGAATAGCGAAACGTTCGAGCAGGCGGTCTGCAAAAACAGCATCCCAGCGTGGCCGCAGCAGCGCAGCAAGTTCCAGATGGTCCTTCGTACGGAGACTGTTGCTCAGGTCGTCTTTGTTGTTGTTCGTGTAGATGAAGGCCACATCGGGGGCGATGGCGGGGTTCTCGTAAGGGTCCTGTCCGAAGACCAGCACCTTGCCTTGTGTGGGCCGCCGATAGGCGGCAAGCAGCGTGATGAGGGAGGTCTTCCCAGCGGCATTACGGCCGAGCAGCCCGCAGATTGCCCCCTGGGGCACACTGAGGGAGACCCCGTCCAAGGCCGGCTTGCCTTTTCGGAAGAAGGAAGGATAGCGAAGGCTGACGTCCTGCAGCTCGAAGGCGGGGGTGGTGCCGAGCGCTGGGACAGGATGCGTGGGCAAAGGCAAGGGCGGGGAGGGAGACGGGGACAAGGGGCAGCTTGGAGGCTCTTTGCTGCTTTCCATCGGTTGGCTCTGCAGGGGCTTGCCGGCGTTCGCTCGTGCGTTTGTTTTGAATAAGGCCTGCTGTCTTGCGGAGGCTTTCGCTCCTCCCGCACTCCTTGACGGTTCCTGCACTCGGGCAGCCGCAGCAATGGTGGACGTCATCATGGTCTATTCCTTTCCCCAGACTTCTTCGATAAGCGCATGGATATCTTCGCTGCGCAGGGCCAGGTTTTTTGCCTCGAAGACAAGCGGCTCGATATAATCCTTCTGAAAGCCCGCTTGGCGCTTCTTGCGCAGCAGCTCGGGTGCCTTTTGGCTCACGAACATGCCCAAACCGCGCTTCTTGTACACGATGCCTTCGTCAAGCAACAGGCTGACGCCTTTGTGCACGGTGACCGGGTTGATTCCGAAGAAGCTCACCAACTGGCTGTTCGAGGGAATCTGGTCGTCTGGAACCAGCAAGCCGCTCAAGATATCGCCCTCGATGGCCTCCTTGATCTGGAGGAAAAGGGGGCGGTCGTTGTCGAGCGTCGGTCTCATGGCATGTACCCGGCCTTTCTGCGGATCTTTTGAGGTCTCGGTGTCTTATGGTCTTATACTATACTATAAGACCAACTAACGCAATACCCTTTTTCTGAGGAATTGACCTATGACGACCGGCTACTGGCACCCGGCACCCCCGACGACCGGCAACCGACGACCGGCTACCGGCACCCGGCACCCCCGACGACCGGCAACCGGCATCCGGCTACCGGCACCCGGCACCAGGGCCCGACAACCGGCTACCGGCACCCGGCACCCG
>JAIRPR010000087.1 GCA_031256895.1 Coriobacteriaceae bacterium | reverse complement strand
GGCCGTGCCCGCTGTGCCCCCGGCCGCCGCTCGAACCCGCATACAAGCATGCCTTACCGGTGCGTGTGCCTAAGCTTTTGCCGTCAGGTAATAACAGTTCGGGCTGGTGCCTTCCTCTTCGAGCAGCAGGCTGGTCTGCCTGCCCTTCAGATAGGTGCTGATATCGCTGTCCGGGTCTTCCAGATCGCCCCAATGGCGGCAATCGCCGGGACAGAACTCCATGCACGCGGGTTTTTCGCCGCGGTCAAGTCGGTGCAGGCAGAAGTCGCATTTCTCGACCGTCTTGTTGATATGCTCGGGTGCGTCCCAATCGCCCAAGGCATGGGGGGCGTAGTATTCTATCTCTGACTCGTTGAGCATACGGGCTTCATAGGGGCATGCCTTCACGCAAGAGCCGCAACCGATACATACGGTGTTGTCCACCACCACGATGCCGCGTTCGTCGATGGAGGTAGCCGAAACCGGGCACACCGGCAGGCAAGGCGGGTTGGTGCAGTGCTGGCAAGCTGTGGGGTACCAATCCTTCTGGAGTGAATGAGGGTAGGTGCCTCGGGCGGTGTTCTGGTATTCCCCGCCATCAGTCAGCACCCGGTTGCGCCAGACGTCCTTGGGGAGGTTGTTGTTCACTTTGCAGGCCACCGCACAGCTTTGACAGCCGATGCAGCGAGCGATGTTGATTGCCATTGCATAACGGGCCATGGTTAGTTACCTTCCTTCAAATCGTATTTCTCTACCTGGCACAACAGGTCGAAGTGCTCCAAAGCAGGCCAATGGTGGTCTATCTTCGATGAGGTGAGTGCGTTTATCTTCTCGCCTGCCTTATGTTGGTCGCTCCACCAGCCGTGTTCGGTGCGCAGCACCCCCGGGCGTGAGGCGGCATCGAAATGCGCACGCGCCACCATGGAACCCCGATCGTTGAACACCCGCACGTAATCGCCTTCCTTGATTCCGCGGGATCCCGCATCCAAGGGGTTGATGGATACCGTGGGCTCGGGCTTGAGCTCCACCAGTTGGGGGCATTTCGACCAGATGGTATGCGCCTTCAAACGGTCGTGCGTGCTTAAGATGAACAGGGGGTACTTATCCGCAACAGGGTTCTTCTCGAGAACGTCGATGGTCTCGGGCCATGCCTCGTTGGGTGTCTTGACATGAGGGAGCGCATCTACACGCTTATCGATGGGCTTGGTGAAGTCGAAGTAGTTCTCAGGGTTCTCGATAAGGAAGGTGGCACGCCCCGAAGGGGTCATCCACGCGGTGCCGTAATCGACGTTGCCGTAGATATAGGGGACGTGGGGGCTGGGGTTATAGTAGGCCTTCTCTTCCTTGATGCGGTCCCAACCCCACCCTGCTGCCTTGCAGGAGTCGGTCTCGTAATACATCTGATTATAGCTGGCCTCGTCGATGTCGTAGCCTGAAAGGCCCAAGCCCTTCGCAATGGCGCAACATATCTCTACGTCGGTCTTGGTCTCGAAGAGGGGCTCGATGGCCTTTTCGTTGAAGCGGCTCTTCGAACCGATGGTCTCGTATTCGAACCAATAAGGCAGGGGGAGCACCATGTCCACATATTGGCAGGCCTCGGTCATGAAGGTGTCCACATGGATCAGGAACTCTATCTTCGATTGGTCGCGCAGTATCTCGTTGCGGTCGGGAGAAGTGGCAAGGTGGTTGGTGCAATAGGTCAAGATGCTCTTCACGGTTATCGGCTCGCCATTGTACATGCCGGTTGCAAGGGCCTCCGGCAGGTAGTTGATCGGCGTCATGATGCCCGTGTACACCGAATCGGGTGTGAACCAGGTGGCAGTGAAGTCGGTGCGGATGTCATCGGGACGGAAGACGCCGTTGCCGCCGTTGTTGCAGCCTACTCCGGCCCCTGGCTTACCGACCTGCCCTGCGGCGATTGCCATCGCGTAGATGCAATGGGTGTTGGCGCCTCCGTTGCAATAACGGTCGACCCCGAAGCCGAGGCCGAGATAGGTGGGGCCTTCGGCGTACATCTTCGTGAACTCCACGATGGTCTCCACCGGGATGTCGCAGATTGCGCTTGCCCGTTCGAGCGTCCATTCGGCTACCCGTTCCTTGAGCAAGGTGTAGGCGGTCTTGCACTGCACGCCGTTCACCTCGAAGCTGCCCTCGAGCATAGGGTTGGCAATGGCGTTGACCGTGCCCAAGTTCCCCTGGGCATCAGCGACCACGTAGTCGATGGATCGCCCGAACTCGTCTTTGGGGGGGACCGGTGCGCCCGTTGAAGGGTTCCCGAAGGGGACGACCGGTGCGCCTGTCGCGGGATCGGTCGTAGGCTCGAGCTCGACGCCGATGTCTGCAGCATGGACGTAGGTGTAGCCGTCGTCCTTCACCAACAAGGGGCCCACCGTGTTCTTGATGAGGTAATCGGTATCCGCCAAGCCTTGCTCGATGATGTACTTGGTCATGGCCATGGCAAGCACGCCGTCGGTGGTAGGCCTGATGGGGATGTAGATGTCTGCCTTAGATGCCATGTCCGAGAACATGGGGTCCACTACGATGACCTTGGCCCCCTTTTCTATGGCCTGCCAAATAAGCGGCATCTGCTCGAAGCCTGCCTCGGTGCGGTTGCAGCCCCAGAACACCAGGTATTTCGAGTTGAGGATGTCATAACCGTCGTTTCCGACCAGGAAGAGCGAACGCCCGAAGACATCCTTGCCTACGTTGAGGGAAGCCATGCAGTCGTACACCACCCACTGGGTCGAGCCCAGCGAATAGTGAAGGCGTGTCCACACGTACTGGTTCATCAACGTTGAGCCAGAACCGAAGCAGAAGCCGATGCTGTGCGGCCCGAACTCGGCGATGTAGCCTTTCCAACGGGTGCATATCTCGTCGATTGCCTCGTCCCAGGTGATGCGTTCCCACTGCCCTGCACCGCGCTCGGTTCCTTCGACACGGCGCATCGGGTATTGGATGCGCTCGGGGGCGTAGGTGTGCTGCGCATGAAGGAGCCCGCGCGCGCAGATATGCCCGTATTCCGGGTTCTGCGGGTCTGGCTTGTAGGAAGTCTTCACTATCTTTCCGTCGCGCACATGCACATTGAAGCATGCTGCCCCGCCACAAATGGTATGGCAAAGGCCTTGATAGACCTGTTCCTCGGGTGCCTGTGCGGCAGGCTTGGGTGCTTCTTCCTTTTCGAGCGCGGGTGATGCGCATCCATATGCGCCCTGGCCGATAGCCGCAAGGCCAGCTGTTGCCGCCAGGCCTTTCACGAACTCACGGCGACCGAATCCAGCCCGAACGGCTGTCTTTCTCTCTCCCATTCCAACCTCCTGAACTACTCGTCTTCACTGTTCGGGATAGGAGTAAGATACCGGGCAGCCGTGCGCGGTTCAATGGTCAAAGGCTGCAGAACAGCGCATGGTGGGTGACAGTGCAGCAAGCAAGGGTTGCCGGGGTTCTCAGACAGGCTTGGCTGGACGAGGTTGGGTTACAGAGGCATGACCTCTGGTGCCTTCGCGATACAGAATGGGGCTTTGTGTGACAACGGCCGTGCCTGAGGGCGGCATGTCACGGGACTACCGGAACGCCTGTCGCGGGATCTGTCATCTGTGACAACGGCCGTGCCTGAGGGCGGCACGTACGAGCCAAAGTGCGGCTCAGCCCTCCAGTTTTTCCCGGGCGCCTTGTGGGACGTCTGCCTTGTCGATGACGCGCCAATCGGTGACAAGGGTCTTGCTGGCCTCGATGAGCAGGTATTCGCCAGGCTTCGGCAATTCGCGGGCGCCTTCCATCAAGCTGCCAGGCGCATATGCCGTGAAGAAGACGGTCTTTTCCCCACCTTCCGCGTCGTACGCGGTCAGCTGGTAGCGCTTCCCGGGGCCGAGGTCTTCCCCATTGTCGGAAAAGATGGTCTCGGGGACCGTGTCATAGCTTGCCGGGACCTGGGCGTAGTAATCCGAGGACACGTAACGGTCCTGGTAGTATTGGCGCCCGCAGGTGGCGATGGCTGCTATCATGGCTATGGCCAGGATGCCGGTTATGATAAGGCCGGTCCTTCGTTTCGGCTTCATGGGAAATGCTTCCTTTCTGGTCGGGTATCTCGCGCCTGGCGGGCAGGATCCGACCGGTTCTTGGCTTCGATGCTTGGCCCTTCAGCAGGGGCAAAGGGCCTTGCGGGCAGGGTTCGGCAGATGCATGACGGACGATAGCCGGACGCTTCAATGGGGGCAAAGCGCCTGACGGGCAGGGCTCGGCAAGCCCCTAGAACTCCAACTCCTTCTTCCGGAACGCCAGCACCGACAAGGCCGCTGCTGCCGCCACATAGACGAGGTATTCGACAAGGGGCTCTAAAGGCATGCTTTCGCTCACGATGCCCACCATCACCCGAAACGAGATGCCAGACATCAGATGCTGCGAGAGACCGGGCAACACGCTGCTTATCATATCCCAGTTCAACAGGGCTGACATAAGCTGGCTGATTATACCGAGCGCAAGCAGGAGATAGGTCACCATGCCGAATGTCGCCCGTTGCAAACCATATACCACAATGGCAGAAACGGCAGAGAAGGCAAGTGTTTCCAAGAACGACTTTGCAGCCCATGCGTAGAGCACCTGCCATGCGGACGAGGGGATAGAGCCTCCGAACAGCGTATTCGCAGCCCACAGGAAAAGCGGTATCAAGCCGAAGAACAAAGCCCCGAACGCAAGGACCAAGACAAGCTTTGCAATCACTATCTTTGCCTTGCCCATGCCGAAGCCGATAAGGGTGCCCAGGTTCTTCGCGTTCAGGTCGTCAGTATAGATCGCTGCGAACAGGTACCCGCCGACCACAGCCGGGAAGAAGGACGAGAGCACCTCCGCATCCTGCAGGATCTGCGTATCCGCGTTTCCGGTGCCTGCCCGCATGAACACCAACAACAGGTAAAGGAAGGCGAATGCCCCGAAATAGAGGTACATGCTCTTTTTGCGGATGATCCGGTAGGCCTCTCCAAAAAGGTAGTTAGCCATCTTGCCTGCCCCCTATCAGTCGTATGAAATACTCTTCCAGCGTGGTCTCTTGCGGAGCCAGGCGGTAAAGCCCGAGGCCTGCGTGGACCAGCGTGCTCGCAATGACGTCAGGGCAGTCGAGATGCGATTCCAAGATCACCCGGTTGCCGTCGAGGATGAGGTCAGGGTCGCCCAGGCAGGCCTTGAGGGCTGCCGCTGCCTTCTGACCGTCGTCCACCTCGATGACCAACGACTTCTTCGTGAGCTCATGGAGGTCGGCATGGGTGACCTCTTGCATCAGGTCGCCCTGTTCGATGAACCCGAAACGGGTTGCCACCAGGTCAAGCTCGCTCAAGATATGGGACGATATGATAAAGGTGGTGCCGTTGTCGCTGTTCTCGCGTAGGATGACCTCCCTCATGTCAGCGATGCCCTGGGGGTCAAGCCCGTTTATCGGCTCGTCCAATACCACGATGGGCGGCCTGCCGAGCAGGGAACCAGCAATTCCCAGCCGTTGCTTCATCCCCAACGAGAAGGCTTTAAAGGGCTTCTTCACACCGGCCAACCCTACCAGCTCCAACAGCCGGTCGACTTCGCCTTTGGCGCGCACCCCTTTGACATGGCAGAGGTATTCCAGGCTCTGCCTGGGACCTAAATAGGGGAAGAAGGACGGGCTTATCATGAAGCCGATCTGGCGCCGTGCCGCGTTCAGGCCATGGTGGCCCCCGCCTATCCTGACCTCGCCGCTCGTAGGTTTTGCCAAGCCCATCACACATTTGAAGAAGGTTGTCTTGCCCGCGCCGTTGCGGCCGACAAGACCATAGATATCGCCCTGCCTCAGGGTGAGCGACACCCCGCCCAATGCGGTGAAGTCGCCATACCTTTTTGTCAGGTCGTGCGTTTGTAGAAGAATATCCAAACATGCTCCTAGCTCTCGATTCATCCTGGACGATTGTAACATCTGGAGCTGGCCTCCGGCATCCTTGTTCCCTTAACCAACAGATAACTGCCATAAGCTTGTTACTGTTTCACCCCCACAAATAAGCTTGTTACTGTTTCACCCCGACAATGGGGTGCGAGTAAGCCCCTGTGCCCGTTTGCTTATGGCTTCCCCCCTGAAAAAGGGGGGTGGGTCACCAGACAAACCCCTCGGTTTGTGGCTTAACGGGAAGCCCTTCAGTACCTACAATGGCTCTTGCCATGGTACTTCTTCACAGGGGATCTACCCGGGAATGTGTGCGAAGACCTTTGAATGAGATGCCAGGCCAGGATGTGCGGAACTTCTTCCCTAGGCGGGATTCATGCCGTCCTTCCCCACAGACGATTGAAACAACGATTGAAAAGAAAAGAGATGAGAGCAGCTATGAACCAGGACAAGCACGACGCTTCAGCCAAAGGCTTTGCGCAGGACCCCCCTGAAGAAACTGCGGCACCGGTAACCCCCTCTGACAACACATCCGGCACTGCACCTGATGCGGCTCATGGCAGCTTGTCCGAGGCTGCCCCTCCTGCGAACCCTGGTGCCTCAACCGGCGTCAGCATACCGAAGAAGAAAGGCAAACGTGCCTTGATAGTGGTGGGCATCGTAGCGGCAGTGCTGGTCCTTGCCGGTATCGGCGGGGTGGTATGGCATGAGTCCCCCAGCTTCTGCAATGCCCTGTGCCACAACCCCATGGACCCTTATGTCGAAGGCTTCTATTCCGGCGATTCCATGCTGCTGGTCACTGCCCATGCTGAGGCCGGGGACGAATGCCTTGACTGCCACAAGGCAAGTGTCGGTGAACAGTTGACCGAGCTGGGGGCTTACATCTCCGGTGACTTCAAGACACCGCTTCCCATGACCAAGAACGGTACTCGGGAGCTGTGCCTTTCCTGCCACGATGCGCAAGACATCAAGGCTTCCACCGCGAATTATGGCGGAAGCTCGCGCAACCCCCACGATTCCCATTACAAGGACAGCCTGGAATGCTATACCTGCCACCGGGTACACCGGGAATCGGTCATGTACTGTGCCGAGTGCCATCCCGATATCTCAGGCCCAGCTGGCTGGGAGAAATAGCGGGCAGAAGCAAGCAGAGAAGCGGACACCCGCAGCCGCCTGCCGGGAATTGTGGGTGCCTGCAGGCGCCCATGGGCTTAAGCAAGCAGCCGGGGGGTTCCCGCTCGGTTGCCCCCCTACTAGGGTATCCCCAACAGGCTGAGCAGGTCTTGCTTGCTATGGACATCCAACTTGGTGTAGAGGTTCTTCGCATAGCCGCTCACGGTGTGTTCTGATATCGAGAAGGCCTGCGCGATATGGCTCTTGCTGCGCCCTTTGCAGATCATCTGCATGACCTCGACCTCGCGCCGGGTAAGGCGGTGCGAGGCGCCGATTTCCTCGCAACGTGCGTCGATGAAGGCAAGGTCGAGGACCTGCCTTTCGTCCTCGGCGCTCGAGAGCAGCTTCGTCTGGCCTTCATTGCGCAAAAGCAGCGCGAACACCGTGCTCACCACCAAGAAGTACACCAGGTTCAAGCCGAAGGAGGCAGCGGACACGGTGGCCGCCTCTATCGCTTGCCCTATCAACATGCCGGCAGCTATCGACAGCATGTACAAAGCCCAGCCGATGCCGAAGACGATATAGGGATGATAGGAGCTCCTGCGGGCAAGAAGGGCAAGGCTCAACCACAAAAGGATGATGATTGCCGTGCGCGCATTGGTCGTAGCGGCAACCGATATGGGGGATGTGGTCGAGCCGAACAGCGAAATGAACAGCAGCGCGGTTATGACGGCAAGCAGCGCTATCTGCAGCAGGCGGCTCAGGCTGATAGAGATGTGCCGGGCGAACACACACCACAGCAGCAGCAAGGGAAAGGCCGTCCTGAACACCAGATGGGTCATCGAGGCGAACCATTCGTACTGCAGGCTTTCGCTGCTCAGGCGCACCATACCGACCACAATGCCATAGACTGCCAGCTCAAGGGCAATGGGCACCAATTTGCGCATGCCCTCGGTGCGTGATGCGTCGGGCGGCCTGGACCGGGTATGCGAAAGCGCCCGCTGCGCCATGATCATTCCCAGGACGGGAAAAGGCATGGCCGCGACAAGGGCCAGATCGAAGGGCAGCAGGTTGATGGCCAGACGGATGACCGAAGCCAGGGCAAAGGAAGCCAGCACATACCCGGCAATCCGCTTTGCTTCAAGCTTGCTGTACACCTGAACATGGGGAAGATAGGACCACACGATGCCCATGCCTCCGAACAGGGCGGCAACTAAGCCTGCCGCCTCGCGCGGAAGGAAGGGCGCATAGGTGGCAATGAACGGCGCCAGGGTCATCGCTGCCACGATGATCCATGAGAAAAGCCCAGCCCCCGTGACATCCCGGGAATACCTTCGCACGAAGAAGACGGCGGCAACAAGCAGCAGGAAGAAGCCCCTTGTGGCATAGAACACCTCCGTCGAAAGGGGCGCAGTGGGGTTCAGCGATTGGAACATGTAGTTCAGCCATACCTGGGGGCAGGCAAGCCCGAGATACCAGAGGTCCCTTTTTGTTCGGAAGAGCGATCGGAAGCCGAAACCCTTGTCCTCTTCGGCTCCGTTGCTGTGCGCGTTATTCACATCCCCAACCTTTCCTTGTGGGAGAGCGCCGACCGGGACAAGAATTGCCAGGCCTGACAGCAGAGACAAAGCCGCATCCCTGGGGTTCGTGTCCCCGGGGCATAAGGCAGCCCTCACGCTCTTGCAAGCAAGCTGCGCTTCCCTCGCTCATCGCTTCCCTCATACATAGCTGCCCTCTCTTGGCCATCGGGAAAGACCGCTTCGACGGCCAAGACCGCAAAGATTATCTTGACGGCTTCATACTACCACGCTGTGCCCCTTCGCGGAAGGGTGTAAACCCTATCTGAGGAAGAGCCCCTTGACCGCCGGCTACTGTTCACGGGTCAACCAGTGACAACACAGCACCCTGATTGTCTCCAATCGATGAGATGAAGAACGAGCAGGTGAAGCATCCCTACTGGCTGACCCGCGAACAGTAACGACCGCCGCCCTGTCTATCTTGCCGTTTCCGGGCTGGTGCCCCTGGAGGTATGCGACCCCTTGGCCGATTTCGAGATAAGCGCCGTCTGGTGCAGTGGCAACAACAACCCCGCCATTCCCCAGTTCCTCGACGTTTTAGCTGACTCGGTGCCCCAAGGATATGAGATGATAGACACCCCACAAGAGACAGGATGACCTTGGAACTGCTGCCCCATATCCATCAGATAAAGGTGCCCTTGCGCGGCAATCCCCTGGGCTTCGTCAACAGCTACCTCCTTCAGACGGGGGCAGGCTTGATCCTGGTTGATTGCGGGTGGAACACCCCAGATGCCTTTGCGGCCCTCCAGGCAGGCTTTGATGAGGCCGGAAGCACGCTGGCCGACCTCCGTTATGTGGTGGTGACCCATATCCACCCCGACCACTACGGCTTGGCGGGCAGGATCCTTGAACACACTGATGCCGAACTGGTCGTTCATGAACGGGAACGCCGCCTGACCGATTCACGCTATGTCAACTACTCTGAACTGTTGGACGCAACCGAGGATTGGCTGCGCGTCAACGGGGTCGACACCGATTCCCGTCCTGTGCTGCAGAAGGCCTCGCTCTCGATGCTCGACCTGGTAGCCCCTGCGAAGGTCGGCCGTTGTGTCCTGGGCGGCGAAAGGCTGGAGCTCGGCGGCAGAACCCTTGAGTTGCTGTGGACGCCGGGACATTCCCCAGGGCACCTCTGCCTCTATGAGCCGGCCAGTAAACTGCTTTTCGCCGGCGACCACGTGTTGGAGCGGATAACCCCGAACGTCGGCATGACCACGCAGACTCAGAGCAACCCATTGGCTGATTACCAGAATGCCCTGCGCCAGATAAGGGATTTGGATGTGGCGCTGGTGGCACCAGGACATGGCGATGCCTTCACTGACCTGCCGGGACGGGTGGACGCCCTGTTGGCGCACCACGAGAGCCGCCTCTCAGAGATCGCGGCGGCCGTACGGTCCGCAGGTTCCGCCACCGCTTATGACGTAGCCAGGAGCATCAGATGGTTCAAGCCCTGGGATGCCCTTGCCCCCTTCAGCCAGCGCTCGGCAGTGTTCGAGACGCTCTCCCATCTGGAGATGCTTCTTTCCCGCGGCAGTATGCACAAACAGACCGTGGGCGGGGTCTGGCGCTATCGCTGCTCATCGCAATAGCGCCCGTGGTCCTGAGGGGCGCCCGTGGTCCTGAGGGGCGCCCGTGGTTCTGCGGAGCGCCCCGACCTCAGTGGGCACAACGGCATCAGAGGATGACGTGCCTGAAACCTTCCTCCCCCATGCAGTCCTTCGCTTTTATGACCAGCTTAGGGGCGGTGCCGCCATCAGGCCAGCAGGGCAGCGCCGCATAGGTCGTAACCCCTTGTGGTGTCACAGCCTTCGCTGAAGCCGTTGCCCCGGATGCCCCCTGGCCTGCGTATCTTGCTTCCAGCTTGTCCAGGTCCCCGAAGTCGATGGCGCGCATCGGGCAGGCGTCCACGCACACGGGGTTCCTGCCGGCATTGCGCAGCGCGATACAGGCGTCGCACTTGCCCGCCGTGCCCGCTTCCTCGAAGAACTGCGGATGCCCGTAAGGGCAAGCAGCCAGGCACTGCTTGCAGCCGGTACAGGACTTCGCATCAAGCTGTACCGTGGTGTCCGGGGCCACAAAGAGGGCGCCGGTCGGGCAGGCTGCCATACAGGCAGGCGCCTCGCAGTGGTTGCAGGTTCCCGAGAAGTGGTAGACGAAGGCCAAGGGATAGGCGCCCGTCTCGTAGCTTTCAACAGCACGGTACCTGTTGCCAGGCACCATGATGCGGTTCTTGTCCTTGCAGGCTATCTGGCAGGCTTTACAGCCCACACAGGATGTCCCATCGAAATAAAAGCCTAGTTTGGCCATGTCGTTCCTCCAATCATACACCCTACGGGCGAAACGTTCTTGTATCAATCTTGTAGCATGCAAGCTTCAATCGCCTCATGCCGATCCGGCATCGTGCGGATGCTCGCCCCCAAGCCTTGGCTGCATGGCCATTGCTGCAGGGCCATGCGCGCCCTGTCCCTTGTTTCACGGGCACTCGTCCCCGAGCCTTGCTGTGCGGGCACTCGCGCCCTGGCCTTGGCTGCGCAGGCACTCGTCCCCCATGCCTTGGCTTCATATCCTTCTCATTGCGCGTCAGCAACGAAGCTTACCTTGTGATCGGGCGGTATCTCTTCCCCAAGGTATTTCTCGACCTTCACCAAACAGGTGTTGTAGCCAGAAAGTTGGGGGTAGTAATTCGATTGGACGGGGCCGAGAAGGCTGTTCTCGCTGCCGCCCCTGTCTATCCCGGTCGCTGGGTCTATGTCGGTCCGCTTGCCATGAGGGACGCCCAGGCAGCCGGGCATGACCGACTGCAGGAGCGAAGCGTGCCGCAGTATCTTCCCCCATTTGCTGGAGACCAGCACGGTGTCACCGTTCTCTATCCCGCGTTCTGCGGCATCGGTGGCGTTCATGAACACCGGGTTCTCGAAGGCCTCCTGAAGCCAGGGCAGGTTGTCCAAGGTGGTATGCGAACGGCGGATATAGTGGGGGGTGTACATCTGGAAGGTGTATTCCCCGGGTATCTTCGCCTCCCAATCGATGAAGCTTGCCTCATATCCCTCAACGGGTACGAGATAGTGCGGATAAGGCTTGATAGGTTCTGGGTTGAAGCCGATGCCGTTCAGACCATCGGCTTTTGCCTGGCAATAGATCTCGAACTTGCCGCTCTTGGAAGGGCGGGGGTACTTCAGGGGGTCCTTGATGAAGTCCTCATAGGCGATCCAGCCCTTGCCATCGCCCTCTTGGCGCCCGACCTGGTAGACCCCTTTGCTCATCAGCTCCTTGAAAGGCACCTTGCCTTCTTGGGGCGTCCCTACTACACCGAAGTCATCTATATCCTGTTGGGTGATAGCGGCGAGGGGTTCCCAAACCTCCGGGTCTGGAGCATCTGGATCGGGCTTGGCAAGCAGCTCTATCGGGACGGCGGTCTCGCCATAGGGCGTGTTGCGCAAGGTGCCGCCGACAAAGACCTTCGTGCCGGCTATCTGGTCGAAGTACATCTGCTTGTGGGTTGCGGGGAACAGTGGTGCTGGGTCGATGTCGAGACGCTTGGCAAGCTCTTGGGCAACAAAGCGATCGGGCTTCGCCTCGAAGAGTCCTTCTTCCAAGACGGGGGTATAGAAGTACTGGGTCTCGCGGTTCATCCAAGTCACCAGGTGCCAGGTATCGGCTATCCAGCCTTCCCATTCGGTGGTGATGGGCAACACGATGTCTGCAAGCTGACAGGAAAGGGAGAGCTTGTAATCCTGGGCAACGACGAACTCCATCTTCTGGTGAGCCTTAATGGCGTTGTTGATGTCCATGCGCGACTGCGTGAAGTTGTTCAACACTGAATAGATCATCTTTATGTCGATGGAGCGCCTCTCCATCGGAGGAAAGCTTGCGCCGACGGAATACATGCCGCCTGCATAGTCGTAGCTTCCTTCGACTATCGACTTCCACTGGACAGGCCCACACAAGACGTCATCGACCTTTCCCGGCACATAGCCATCGACCGGATAGGACATACGCACCAGGCGGGGGCCCGAGTTGGCTGACTCGTAGTAATAGGTGCAACCGGTCGCGTTGCCCGAGCGCCCCATATGCCCGCCCATGGCGCCTATGGTCATGAAGAGCTGCGGAAGGTTCTCAGCCCCGTTGCAACGGGCGGCTGCATAGCTGTGCAGCAACATGACGTTGTTCTCCTTGGCCATAGCCTGGGCGAACCATTCGATGTCCTCGATAGTGGTGCCGCATATCCCCGATGCCCATGCGGGATCCTTTTGGATGCCGTCGTAAGAGCCTAACACGTAGTCCTTGAAGTTCTCTTCAAGGACGGCATCTTCAGGCATGTGCGCAGCATCGAAGCCCACGGTGTATTTGTCCAGGAACTCCTGGTCGATATACCCTTGCTCTATCATGACGAAGGCGACCGCCAACAAGAAGGCGGTATCGGTCCCCGGCCTGACCGGAATCCAGCGGGCATCCAGCATACTGGCTGAGACGTTGCGTGAAGGCCCCACATACACGAACCTCACCCCTGCATCTGCGGCCTGTTTATAGAACCAGCTGGGGCTGCCGGCCGAAGCCCAGGCGGGATTGCAGCCATAAAGCACGATGGTGTCTGCGTTCACCAGGTCGAAACGGTCGTTCGCGCTTTCCATGTCGGGGTTCGAGTTCACGAAGTTCTGCCCCATCTCCACATTATAGAGCCGCCAGGCACCATATGATTCCGTGCTCGAACTGCTCACCGCACCGCCGAGAGAGTTGAGCACGTTGCCGATGCCATAACCAGGCCCGCCGTTGTGGAAGACCGCACGCGGGCCGTATCCTTCATAGATGCACCTCATCTCCGAAGCGATATAGTCCAACGCCTCATCCCAGCTGATGCGCTCCCATTCGTCTGTGCCACGCAGATGCCCGTTCGAGTTCGCACCGCCCCCCGGCTTCCAGCCCTTCCTTTTCATGGGGTACTTCAAGCGGTCGGTGCCATAGCATTGCTGCTGTTGTGAACGCCCCCGGGGGCATGCCCGGTTCTGGAAGTAGGCGCCACCTTCGTCAGAACAGGTGTCATCGGTCTTTTGCCGTATGACCAAGCCGTCCTTCACCAAGGCCTTGTTCAGGCAGCGGCCTCCACAGTTGTGCCAACAGGCAACGGGCACCCACTCGCCTTGTTCGTCAGGGTCGGGCAAGGCCACATCCTGGCCCACCTCCGATGCCTTTTCCTGAGGGCTGCACCCTGGCGCCGACAACCCTGCAAGGGCAAGCGCCGTCGCAGATGTCGCCTTGATGAACGAACGTCGGTCGATGCCCTGTGCTCCGATGCCGCGTGCGCTGTTGCTGCGTACGCCTATGCCGCGTGCGTCGCCTTGTGCGCTGCTGCCGCGTGCGCCGTTGCTGCGTGCGTCGCTGCCGCATACGCCACCTTGTGCGCCGTTGCTGCGAGCGTCGCTGCCGCATACGCCACCTTGTGCGCTGTTGCTGCGTGCGTCATTCTGTGGTCCTCTGTCGCGCACGCTGTCCGACAAGCCCTGGCCTTCCTTCTTTCCTGTCATCTTCCCTCCTGTCCTTCGGGATACTCATATCGGTCCCATGGTATGGCGAAGCGTCCTTCCCGTCGTCCTTCAATGGCGTGTATATCCGCAAAAAGCCAAAATCTATCATTTTGGTAGAGGGCTTCCCCGATATTGCGGGCACTCAGGAACAGCGGGTTGTCTATAATGGGGGCATGGAAAACAACAGGATAGTCTTATACTTGATCCCCGGGTTAGGGGCCCTTTGGTCCTTCTGGCTCATCATCGTGCTTTTCCCGGGCGATTTCGATGTGCCGTTCGGCCATGTGCCAGCCCGGGTGTTCACCTTGGCAGGCCTCGTCGGCTTACTCGGCGCCTTGGCACTATGGCGCCACCGCAAGGGGCGTGCTGTGGCCTCTTGTGCCCTTATGTGCCTGGCGGCAGCCTTGCTCAGCCTGAATTGCGCCTTTGCCTTCTTCGGGGCCCGCTACTTCTCCTTCCCTTCTTGGGCCTATGCCCTCTCCTGCCTGGCGTTCGGATGCTCCGAAGGGCTTGGTCTCATGCTGTTCCTGGAATACCTGGCGCTCCTTGATGTGCGGCAGACCCGCAAGGCCGTGACAGGCTCGGTGATGTGTGGCACGATGCTGTATCTGGGAACAATGCTGTACTCCTTGGAACCTATCAGCTTCGGCGTGTTCGAGACTGCCTTGGCCTTGGTGCCCCTCCCGAGCTACCTTTTGCTTCGCCGGGGCAGCACATGCCCTGCCAGGTCGAGGCGCACACAGAGCGCCCTCAGCCCCATACGGCTCAAGATTCCCCGGATCGGCGCCGTTATGGTTGTCTTCGGCCTTTTTGCCGGGGTGAGCCTTCGGGCCTTTGACCGCGATGCCCTCACTGCCATCACCGCCATGGTGTCGCCTATTGCGGTACTCGCCCTGCTGGCCATGGCACGCTACCTCAGAAAGCATGGCAAGGTCTCGAATATCTTGTCAATCGGACAGCTCAGCGTAGTTGCCGGCACTTTGAGCCTGGTGCCCGTGTTCCTTTTCCCAACGTATTCTTTGATGTTCTTCGCCTTGTTCACCATTGCCTATATCGTTTTCTTCACCACCATGCTCCTGTTCTTTTCCACCGTGAGCCGTTATCAGGACAAATTGGACATCTCGGTCGCTTACGCCATCGCCCTTGTCTCTGACGGCCTGGGCGTCGGCCTGGGGAACTTCCTTCATCCTTTTGTCGGCGAGGTCAGGTCTGAGGGGATGGGGCTCCTTGTGTTCGCCGTGATAGCCTTCTTCATCGTTGCCGCAGTCTTCTTTTTCAACAAGCACAGCCTGTTCCCGGTAGACGACCAACTCAACACCCTGCGTCTGGACGACAGGGACATCCATGTCCGTTGTATCCAGCTTTCGATGGAACATGGTCTTACCCCGAGGGAGGAAGAGGTCTTCATCTTGCTGGTACGGGGCAACCGAGTGAACAGCATTGCCGATGCCTTGGTGGTGAGCCAAGGAACGGTGCGTACCCATGTGCATCGGATCTACGAGAAGCTGGGCGTCCATTCCAACAACGACATGATGGGCATAGTGACCGGAAGGCCTATCGGAAGGCCGTGACAGGGTCCGGGCACCTGTTGCCAGTTGCAGCGAGATCGATATCCCGCGTTGGTCGTCTCTCCGAATAAGCAGCCATGAGAACTCCGCCCTTAAGAATAAGGCCATTACTGTCTAATATCGGGACAACAGGTCTTTTATTGCGTTGCTTTGAACGAAATACCTCGATCTGCACATGCAAAGCGCATTCAGGGAAGGTAAAGAATGGATAGGTTGAATTTCATAACGCAACGCTGGGGGGTGCGGACATTTACAACCGACCAAGGTAAAGAATGGGTGACAGGCTTCTTGACTTTCCCTCCAAGGCTTTACTCAGGTCTGGGCATCCCCTATACTACGTTTTTAGTTTTGACGGACTACTGTGTGACAGGAGCGGGTGTGGCAAATCCCCTAAAAACGGCCTTGATGACCAAATGCCTTGTTGATGGCGCGACTTGCGGCTGAGAGCAGCAAGGGCGATCCTCTATGGTTCCGGCAAGGGTCTTCGGCTTCTCGTTCCTGGTGGCCTGGTTTCATCTGCTTTTCCTCCATAACCCCTTCTATTCGACCGAATGGTATTCGCTGTTCGTGTTCGTGTCGGGCATGTTTGCTGGCTGCGCCTTCCTCTATTGTTTGACAAGGCAAAAGGTGGTCGAAGTCCAAGGCTTCCATACAGCCTTATCGCTCTCGCTTGTCTTCCTTGCCCTGCTGACCTTCATCGACCAGGGGTTCCTTTTACAGGGAAACTCCCTCGCCCCCGCGATTGACATCCTGTTGATGTTTGCCGAAGGCGGCCTGTTCGCGGCGGCATTCGTTGCCTGGGTCATATTCTATTCCAGCTGGCAGGTAGACAACATCAGTCTTTTCCTTATGCTGACGGTGCTTATTGCGGGCCTATTGGGTTACCTGCCGTTCCTGTTGACCAGCTTGGGGTATTTCATGGTCCTTGTTGCCTTCCCCCTGCTTTCCTTCGTCTTCTTCTGTTTGAGCAACAAGGCCCGACGTACCAACAAAGGTTTGATAAGGATCCTGTACCGCGACGATTCGGGCTTCCGCATAGCTCCGCTGAAGAGCTTCCTGTTACTTGCGGCCTATGCTTTAGCCCTTGGTTTTGTCATGGGCTTTGACACAGACAGCCGATTGCTCATCGACAACGTGTTCTCGGGCATGGGCTGTATTGCGGTAGGCCTTGTATTCGCAAGCTTTGTGTGGTCGCATACCACACGTCCTCTGGGGATGAAGATAATCGATCTTGCTATCGTGTCTTGTCTGTGCCTCGGTGTCGGGGTGGTCTGCTTCTTCCCGGAGAGCACTGCACTTGCCCCGGTGCTCTTCGATGTCAGTTTCGCCCTGCTCCTTCTGTTGGGCTTGGTTCATGCGGTCGGCATAGCCCAAACCTACCGATCGGGCGCCCTTCATGCCATTCTTTCGTTGCTCACGGTAACGCCTTTGATGTTCGCCTGTGGCTTAGGGCTCAACTTCTTGGAAGAGGTGATGCTGCCCGACAGCCATGTGCTTGCCTTGGGCATCTGTGCGGCGCTTTGCGCAACCCTGTTGGTCATGCGGGCTGTCTTCTACGTCCAGGATTTCTCGTGGGTCGCGCCAAGGCCACACCCGAGCCGGAATGTCTTGGCTGAAAGGTTCAGGGATGAAGATCTTCGCCTGGGTATGCGGGACATCCAGAAGGACCTTGTCGCTGCCTATACGGAGGCAGCGCTGCCTGCGGATGCCAACGGCCTCGATGCGGTTTGCGAAGCGGATGTCGAAGCGGATGTCGAAGCAATCGACGAAGCGGATGTCGATGTGGTCGGCGAAGTGGCCGGCAGGACGAGCGGTGGAGAGGCCGGCGAAGCAAATGGCGGAAAGGTTGGCGAAGTGGCCAGCGGAGCGGTCGGCAAAGCGGCCAGCGGAGCGGTCGGCGAAGCGGCCAGCAAGAGGATCGCAGGCAACAGCCTTGGGGCACCGCCTCTGGAAACGAGCCCTCCGATAGCCAAAGGGCTCTCGAAGCGCGAACGGGAGATCTTTGGATACCTCGCTCGCGGGAGGAACGTCCCCTGGGTCTCTGAGAAGCTTTGCATCTCACAGCTCACCGTGAAGACCCATGTGCAGAACATCTACAAGAAGCTCGATATCCGTTCCCAGCAAGATCTCATCTCGCTTGCGGAAGCCTCGTGGCGTTGCGGACGCCTTCAGAGGCATGAGCCGTCAGAGGCCGTACTTGGCAACTGCGGCGGAGCACCCCACCAAGAGGTGCCTGCGAAAACCCAATGGCGCGATCCGTCTGAGGCCTGCCATGATTGAGCCGCGATCAAGCCAGGGTAAAGCCACCGTCTCTCAAGTCTCGGGCTTGGGCTGTGGAACGGGTTCAACTTCCTGACACAAGCCCTCCGACATACGCTCCGCTCAGCCCTCCAATAAACACTCCTGCAAACCAACCCGCAAACCCCGCGAAAAAAAGCCCGACCTGCCTGATGCCTCGACATCCTCTTCCATAAGCCCTCGGGTAAACCCTACGGCAAACCCCCTTATTTTGCTACTCCGATCGGGAGTATATCTTTTCATCAAGAACCCCGCAGAAGCCTTTGACCCTATACTGGTGGACGGGCCTTACATCGCGCAGAGGTATGCGACAAGCAGATGACGCTATCAATAGCGCGGCTGTACGGCTCTGCGCAGGCATTGCCCAGCCTGATTGCACCTGAACCGTTTGAAAGGGAAGAGCTTCTATGGA
>JAIRPR010000103.1 GCA_031256895.1 Coriobacteriaceae bacterium | reverse complement strand
TGTTGGCGTCGCCCGGGGTCTGCAGCACGGTGTTGTCCAGCGTGCCCGTTATCTCTGCGGGCGGGTCGGCCGTCATGTCCCAGTTCGCGTCCCAGAGGCGGTAGCCCACCAGGTAGAGGCTTGCCTTGCTGATCTCATAGCTGCAGGTGACAGGTACGCTGCCCGCATAGTCGCCCAAACCCACGACCACGACGGATGCGGTGCCTATCCGGTTGTTGTTCGCGTAGTAGAGGGCATAATCGGCACCTTCCACAAGCGCGGTCGAACGTTTGGCTATGGTCGGCCTCGGCGTGACGGCCACACCGTTCCAGACGAACTTGGCCTGAGGCAGCTTGATGCCGAGCAAGGACAGGTCGTACACCCCGTCCACCTGCACGTTCACCGTGCCTTCGTAGGTGTCAGAACCCACCGTGGCACTCACGGCGATGGTGGTGGAGCCCGCCTTCAGGCCGGTCACGCTGACCACGCCGGTGGTGGCGTTGCGCGTGGCCTGGGCGACTGCGGGGTCGGCCACGCTGTGGGCGCTTATCCTGGCCCCGTCGATGCCGGGGAACACGTCCGCGGCAGAGAAGGCCACGGCGGGCGCGATGTCGGTGGTGGCCAAGGTGAAAGCATAGGGGGCATCAAAGGCGGTGATGGCCCCGATGCCATCTTGGTCACTGGATGCCAAGCCTTCGTCGGGGGATTCCTCGGTCGTTGTGGGACTTAGGCCTTCATCGGTCGCCCCGGCGGCCGAGCCTTCGCCGGTCGCCCCGGCGGCCTGGCCTTCGCCAGAAGACGCGTCGGTTGTCGCGGGTGTTGCCGCCCCGGGAACAAGGGAGCCTTCCGTCGGCGCCGTCACCCCCTCGTCTGCCCAAGCAGTGCCCACAATCCCGCTCAACATGGTGGGCATTGCCAAGGTGACCGCTATCAGGATACTGAAGAGCCTTTGCCCGAAGGGGGCTGACCTCCCCTTCGAAGCCCGCTTTCCCTTCGAGGCCGAACTGCCTCCCCTGCCGTTGGTTCCCATAGCCATGGTTGCCTCCCTCTCGTACTTGCTTGTCCAAACCTTACTGTACTTGATTGTCCCTGTCTGTACTCGACTTTTCGTGTCTGTATCCGACTTTTCGCACTTGCCCTTGTTTCTTCTCTTTTTATACTGTTGTGAATCTATTCTTATTCTTGGTGTATTTTTGCACAGAGATATTCTTGTCCAAGTCGATGGTCTTGTCAAGGGGGGTTGGAAGTCTCTTGTCCCACAGGGGGCCAGTCAAAGGCGGAAACAGTGACGGCTCAGCGGCACAGGCGGGGCACAGGGGACGGTCCCCGTGTCCCTTTCCCGCCTGAGCCGCCCCCTGTCCCGTGTGCGCCCGCTGAGCCCGCCTGAGCCGCCCCTGTGCCTGTGGTGGGTGGCCTAGAAATCACCTTCGTAGAGGGGTTTGGGCAGCAATTCGACGTTCAGGGAAGCATCGGCGGCCACCAGGAGCGTAGCCTGATAGGGCTCGTACCCTTCCGCTTTGATGCGCAGGCATGCCTGACCTTTGGAAGCCGCTATGGCAGCCTGGCCTTCCGCATCGGTATGCCCGGTATGCGGATGCAATGCGACAAGGGCTCCAGCGACCGGTTTGTTCGTTTGGGCATCGAGCACCCCTATGGTAAGCATGTGTTCGGCCTTGCCTGCCACAAAGAAGGCGAGGCTTCCTCGTGACTCGGGATGGTCCTGGTCGCCGTTGAAACCAAGGGTATAGGGATAGGGGCCTTCACTTTCTGGGATCGGGATGGCGAGAGGCACCTTGTACAGGGCATCCGTTCCTTCCTGGGTCTCTTCGCCCAGCACCGCCGAGGCCACCTCGTTGCCTTGGGCATCCCAGACCCTTATGCGATGGCCAGACAAAAGGCAGCCCTTGTTGCACTTGGCGCCTATGCTCAACGTAACGACGCCTTGCGGGCCTGTTGCCAGGACGGGCATGGGTATGTCCCATGCCGCCAGGCTCACCCGGTGGGGGCTGTACTCGAAGCCCAGGGTATGCGACACCCGTGCGTGGGAAGGCCTTTCCGCTTGCGCGTCCATGCTGCCTTGCCCACTAATCGCACCCGCGGGTGTTCCCGGATCTGCGTGCTTTCCCGCCTCAGCAGACGTCCCCTGCCCTGCAGGCGCAAGCGCACCCGCTGGCGTTCCTGCTTCTGCAAGAGCTGCCGCATCCACAAGGCCCAGCTCCCCCACAGCGCCTTCCTCTTCCCCATAGGCGGCAGTCCAGCAGTAATAACCAGGATCGGCACCGGTGAGGACATCGAACTCAGCCGTTTCGTTCTCGACGCCGTTGAACGAGACAAGCTCTCTGGTGACGGCTTCTTCTTCGCCTTGGGCTTGGAAGGTGACAAAGGTGCCCCGCAGGTCGCAGAACTGCGGGCAGCTGACCCTCACTGCCAAGGTGAGCCTGGCGCAGCCCTCAAGCTGCACCAGGCCTTTCCTGACCACCAGTATCTCAGGGGTATGTCTCGCGCCCTGTGTCATGGTAAATACCGACATTCGCCGTTCCTTCTTCGCCTAGGCAAGTGCGGTCTCTTTGGCCGCCAGGTCGCCGGCGATGTAGCCATGCACCTGATACCAGCCGCGCTTGCCGCTTCCCCGCACGGCACCCCCCGTGCCGCCCGTGCATTCGCCCGCCGCATAGAGGTGCGGGATGACCTTTTCCTGACTGATGGGCTTGCTTTCGCCGCCCTCAGGCATCCATTGATCCATTTGATCGACCACTTGCATCTTCTGGTTCACCCGGATGCCCGTGCACTGGTCGTGCGTCATCCGGCACCACCGTGCCGCCCAGAACGGCGGCTGGATGACCGGGTACAGGGGGCCTGGGCGCTCGAAATCGGGGTCCTCGCCGGCAGCTGCGTATTCGTTGTACTTGGCTATCGTGGCTTCCAGGTTCTTGGCGGGAACGCCCATCTGGTCTGCCAGCTCGGCAATGGTATCGGCTTTCGCCACCCAGCCTGGCTCGATGCAGGGCGTGACCGTGGGATCGGGATCGGTGAACGCCTTCTCGAACTTGACCCAGCCGGCGTCTTCGGCTCCAGCCTGGTCGGTCACCATCCACTCCATGCGCGGGCGGCCTTTGATGTTCAGGAACGCTATCATGTGCGGGAGCCACGGCAGGGTATGCCCTGCCTCCCAACCGGCTTCGTTCAGGTAGCGTTCGCCTTCGTTCTCGACGAACACGATGTGGTCGAGCTTGCCGTTGGGAAGACCGGTCGAGGTAGAGGGGTTGTCAAAGTGCGGGCGGTCCCAGCGCACATACTGGCGCGACCCCAAGCGGCCGCTGAACTCCATGATGAACGACATGTCCACCACGCCGCCGCCGATGTTCATGGTGCAGAGATGGCCATCACCGGTCGGCAGCACGTCAGGCCAACCGCTCCAGATGAGCGTCTCGTCGAAGGCGGGGTGCCAGGCGCGTATCATCTGGGGATTGCCTTTGAAGCCCCCTGTTGCCACGATGACGGCTTTGCGCGCCTTTATGTTGATGACGCCTTCGGGCGTCTCGACCTCGAGGCCAAGGACTGGGCCATCCGGCTCGCGGTAGATACGGGTCATCTTGTGCTGCAGCAGCACCTCTATCCCGCGCTTCTCAAGCTGCTCGAAGAAATGCATCGAGAACACGATGCCCGCCCCAGTCGGCTGGTCGCGATAGGTGTTCGCCTGGTGCGAGCGCGGCACACGCGCTGGCTCCTGCAGGCTGACCTTCGCCCATTCGACCTCGCACACTTCCTCTTGCCAGGTGGCATAGGCGTCGGAGTTGTCTATCCACGCCTGCAAGACCTCGGGGTTGGAACGGTAGAGCCCGAACTCCATCTGGTCCTCGAAGGCCCATTCGGGCTTGTCTTCGATGCCTTGTTCCTTCTGCACATGGGTGCAGGCAAGCTGGCAATTGCCGCCGCCAAGCACCGAACACCCGCCGAAGAAGTCGTTCTTGTCTATCACCAGCACTTCTGCTCCCGCATCGAATGCCCGTATCGCGGCAGGGCTGCCGGCGTCCCCGGTCCCCACAACGATCACGTCGGTCTCGCGGTCCCATTTCTCGGGGAGCCACCAATCGGTCACAGCGGCGTCATTGCCATCGGTCGCCGCCTGGGCGCCGTTCGCGCAGCCCGGGATCAGCAGGGCCGCACCCATGACAGAGCCTGCAAGACCCGCTCCTTTCAGGAAATCCCTTCGGGATACCCGCCCATGTCCGGTCTGTGGTGTTTCTTGTATTGCCATATCCATTCCTCCTTCTGGTGCCCTTGCCCCAACCGCCCGGGGCATGGCGCTTCGGTGTCGAGCCCGGCCTTATGCCGGCTGACGTTTTTCGGTGTCGAGCCCGGCCTTATGCCGGCTGACGTTTCACCTTCAGAGCTTAGCGCCAAAGCCCGCTTGGGGTAGACACCAAAGGTGGGGTATTGCCGTTTCTGATGTCTCATTTCCGGTGCTTCTGTGCTAGATTTGAGGAACAAGGCTCCGAGGGATGTGCGAGGAAGGTATAGGAAGAGAATGCCATGACAAAGAACCACGATCGAGCGCGGCCTGGTCTCAGGGATTTGATAGCGGTGCCGCTCCTTGGGATGACGGTGCCGTTCTTCTGCTCCGAGATGTTCATCAAGACCGTGCTGGCAGGCGGCACTGATGTCGCGCTGTTCAATTATGTTGCCTACACCCTGGCCTGCCTGTGCATCGCAGCGCTGCCGGCGGTGCTGCCCGTGGTGCAACAAGCGGTGTCCGGACTGGCTGCCCGAAACATGCCGTTGGCAGGCAGAGGGAAGGTGGGGCGCCCCTTGCCGCAAGTCGAAAGGGGGCGGGCGGGGTTCCCGCTGTCGCAGGTCGAAAGGGGGCGGGCGGGGTTCCCCTTGCCGATGATCGGCATAAGCACCTTTGGAGCGGCACTCCTTTGTGCGGCTTATGCGGTCATGATAGCGAATACCCTGGCGCCGACCTCGTACCTGCTGTACCTGGCGGCTCTCATGGGCAGCTTTGGGATAACCGTCTGTTACGCGAAATGGTTCAGCCTGTACACAACGGTGCCCTTGCGGACGGCGACCTTCACCATGCTGCTTTCTTGGGTGATGGGCCAGCTGCTCAGGCTTGTGGCATCGTACCTGACGCCTTTGGCGGGTCTTTGCCTTGCCCTTGTGCTGGTGTCGGCCATGCAGGTATGCTTTGTCCGTTTGATGGGGAAGATGAAGCCGGCACCCCCCGGGCAAGCTTGCGTCCAAGCCCCTGGCATGGACGGCTTGGGCGCCCGTTTCTCGCCCCGCCACCTTTTACCCTTCATCCTGGCACTCATGCTGTACTCGCTGGTGCTTGCCCTGGTGCGTGCGGCTACGGCCACCGAGCAGTATCTGCTCGACCCCAACAGCCTGAACCTGATGCTGCGCATGGCCTTCCCTTTGTTGCTGCTGGTCTTTGTTGCTCCCAAACGGCCCATCATACGTTTCACCTCGCTGTACCAGATATCGCTTATCCTGGTGGTGACGGCAGTCCTCATCGTCAAGTTCCTCATCAGCTCACACGCCGTATGGGCTGTGGCCTTGACCTCGTTCATCCGAGGGATGATAGTGCTCTTCTTCTGGCTGACCCTGGTGCAGATAGTCCAAAGCCGCAGACGCGAGCCGTTCACCGTGTTCGGCATCGGCCTGGGCGTCTACATCTTCGCCCAAGGGCTTGGCCTGTTCGTCAGCAAGGGCCTCGGCTTCAGCCTGGATGGAGATGCCACCTTGAACATCATCTACATACTGGTCGTATTGAGCCTGTTGGCACTTCTTGTCATCGAACACAACTCCCGCACCGATAGCAATGGCGCCGCTGTCGCGACAGACCTCATGGCTCCTGATGGGCAGGGCATGGATGGCATCGAAGGGGCACCGGGGGAAGGCCGTGGCAGCCTTATGGCACAAGCGGGCATAAGGCATCCGTCCAACCCTGGTTCAGGGGAGGTCATGGCCAGCCTGAGGAAGCGCTATGGCCTGACCGACCGCGAAACCGAGATCCTGGAGTTCATCTGCCAGGGACGCAGCAAGCGCTATATAGCCGAGACCCTGGTCATCTCGGAGAACACCGTACGTGGTTACGCCAAGAGCCTCCACGCGAAATGCGGCGTCCATTCCAAGCAAGAGCTCATCGACCTCTGCGTGCAAGAAACCCGTTAAGCGCCTTGGGCGTGGGCGGCACAGGGGCAGGGACGCGAGCGGGGCAGGGGGCGGACACAGGGGGGAGCAGGGGCAGGCACAGGGGCACAGGGGAGCCAGGTGCAGGGACACAGGGGCGGTCCAGGGGCGGACACAGGGACGGTTCATCTGTCCACTTTCCC
>JAIRPR010000224.1 GCA_031256895.1 Coriobacteriaceae bacterium | reverse complement strand
GCCACCCGGCCATCGTCCTGAGTTATATCGCCTTCTTTTCTTGGCTCCCTTACAGCGGATTTTGGTCGACGCGATCTATCACATCTGACCGCGACGCAGAGGCGCTTTCGCTTGATGGTAAAAAAGCAAAGCGCTGGCACAGAAACTGCGTCCAGCGCTAAAAATCGCCAAGAATATACCTAATGCCGTCGCACGGGCGCACCGCCGTCGCGGCTGCACGTCCGCACGGCCGTCGCGGCTGCACGGCCGCACCGCCGCACGGTCGCACGGGAGCACGTCCGCACGGTCACACGTACAATTGTTTCACGTGAAACACTGCCTGTTTGCTCGGCCACAAATCACACGCCCAGCGCAATCCGTGCGCACAGCAAGGCATCAGCTCAGCACAGAGCAGCCATAATCACCAAGATCGTTGATGTCAACGACCACTTTGGCACCGTCATGCACCTCGCCGGCCACTATCTTTTCAGCAACGGCATCAACCACTACCCGCTGGATGAGGCGCTTCAAGGGGCGTGCGCCAAAAACGGGGTCGTAGCCATCGATGCTCAAGTGTTCCATGGCAGCTGGTGTGACCACCAGGGTGATATGGTGTTCAGCCAAACGACGGCGCACGTCTTCAAGCTGGAGGTCCACAATAGGTTCTATGCTGGTCATATTGAGTGAATTGAATATCACAATGTCATCGATGCGGTTCAAGAACTCGGGTCTGAACGTTGCCCGCAGGCTACCTTCGATGGCAATCTTCTTCGATTTCTCATCGTCGTGTTCGGTGAATTCACGGATGAACTGACTGCCTACGTTGCTGGTCATGATGATGATGGCATTCTTGAAGCTGACCACCCTTCCGTGGCCGTCAGTCAATCTGCCATCGTCGAGCACCTGCAGCAAGATATTGAAGACATCGGGATGTGCCTTCTCTATTTCGTCGAGCAGTATCACCGAATAGGGCTTGCGCCTTACCGCTTCAGTCAGCTGCCCGCCCTCATCGTAGCCGACAAAGCCCGGAGGGGCCCCTATCAGGCGCTGCACCGAGAATTTTTCCATATACTCGCTCATGTCGATGCGAATCATGGCCTTTTCGCTGTCAAAGAGGTATTCCGCCAAAGCCTTCCCCAGCTCGGTCTTCCCGACACCGGTGGGGCCCAAGAAAAGGAAGCTGCCGATGGGTTTGTCAGGGTCTGCCAAACCAGCCCTGCTGCGGCGGATGGCGCCAGAAACGGCCGAGACCGCCTCATCCTGGCCGACCACGCGTTCGCGCAGCTTGTCTTCGAGGTTCACAAGCTTCGCCATTTCGCCTTGCATCATCTTCGATACCGGGATGCCTGTCCACACCGATACGACTTCGGCTATCTCTTCGCTCGTGACTTCCTCTTTCAACAACGCCCCGGCCTCTTGCTTCTCATTCAGCAGCGCCTCTGCTTGTCGCAGCGACCCTTGCAGCTCGGGGATCCGCGCATAGCGCAACTCGGAGGCGCGGGAAAGATCGCCCTCGCGCGTGGCGCGTTCCTCTTCAAGCTGTGCGGTCTCCAGTTCGGCTTTGAGCGCTTGGACGTTCACGATGACGTCCTTTTCGTTCTGCCATTCAGCCTTTCGCGCGTCAAGGCTTTCTTTCGCAAGGGCTATTTCTTGACGCAATGCCTCCAAACGTTCCTTGCTCGGCGCGTCTTCTTCCTTCATGAGCGCCTGTTCTTCGATCTGCATCTGCGTGAGCTTGCGTTCAGCTAAATCGATTTCTTCCGGCATGCTGTCTATCTCGATACGCAGGCGGCTGGCCGCTTCGTCCATCAGGTCGATAGCCTTATCGGGCAGGAAGCGGTCGGCGATATAGCGGCTCGACAGCTCGGCAGCTGCCACCAAGGCGGAATCGGTCACGCGTACACCATGGTGTATCTCGTATTTCTCTTTCAGGCCGCGCAGGATGGCGATGGTGTCTTCGACGCTTGGCTCTCCTACCAGCACCGGCTGGAAGCGGCGCTCAAGGGCAGCATCCTTTTCGATGTATTTGCGGTACTCGTCAAGCGTGGTGGCGCCGATGGCATGCAGCTCGCCCCTTGCAAGGGCAGGCTTCAGCATGTTGCCCGCATCCATGGTTGAGTCCCCGGTCGATCCTGCGCCCACAATGGTGTGCAGCTCGTCGATGAAGAGCAATATTTGACCTGCGCTTTCCTTGACCTCGCGTAAGACCGCCTTCAGCCGGTCCTCGAATTCGCCGCGGTATTTTGCGCCGGCTACCATGGCTGCCAGGTCAAGCGCCACGATATCGCGGTCTTGCAGCGAGGTGGGCACGTCTCCTGCCACTATGCGTTGTGCCAAGCCTTCAACTATTGCGGTCTTTCCTGTTCCGGGCTCGCCGATAAGCACTGGGTTGTTCTTCGTGCGCCGCGAGAGCACCTGGATGGTCCGCCGTATCTCTTCGGAACGTCCGATGACCGGGTCCAACTTGCCTTCGCGGGCCATTTGGGTCAGGTTCTGCCCATACTGCCCAAGCATCTCGAACTGCACCTTTGAGCTGGCATCGGTCACCCGGGTGTTCCCCCGTAGCTCATCATAGGCCGTTTCGATGTTCTTCGGCGTGACGCCTGCCACGTTGAGTATCTTTCCTGCTGTGCCCTTGTCCTCGGAAAGCGCAATCAGCAGGTGCTCGCTGGTTGCATAGCTGTCGCCTAGCTTGTCGGCTATCTTGGTAGCTGCATCTATCAGCTTCACAAAGGCTTGGCCTGGCTGTGCACCGAACTGCCCGCTGGTCTTGGGGGACTTCTTCATCTCGGCATCGACGTTTGCCACAAGCTGCGCGGGATCGGCTCCGATGCGCTTTATGATGGCTGAAAGGTTGTTCTCTTCCGCGATAAGCAAAGCCTTCAACAGGTGTATCGGTTCGACCGAGCCGGCCTCTTTCTCGGCAGCGATGAAGACAGCCTGTTGGATGGCCTCTTGGGCACTGATTGCTATCTTATCAAGTCTCATGGGAATTCCTTTCTTAGCGCAAACAACGTAGGGTGCCGGGCACTTCTGCACGGACCAAGGCGGTGATGCTTTCGCGTGTCTCCAATTCGTGGACTCGGTCGGCCAAGCGGCGCACTTTCTTATGAAGGTCGTCTAATTCAGAGTCGCGCTCTTCCAGGCGGCCGCGAAGGTCCATGATGCGGATGACGCCTGCTAAATTGATTCCTTCGCTGGTCAATTCATTGATAAGTCCCAGGCGCTCGATATCTGCCTGCGAATACATGCGGGTGTTCCCCCGGGTGCGTTGTGGCGTGACCAAGCCTTTCTGCTCGTAGATGCGCAGTGTTTGAGGATGCACGCCTGCCAGGTCGGCCGCTACGCTTATCATATATAAAGGCTTGTTCCTATCGTTCATCACCTGCTCCTTTGGTTCCAACAATGCAGATCGCTCTGCGTGCTTACCAGTTCCTGATGGGTGCCTGAGGATCGGCCTGTGCGGCGGCTTCCGTTGCTGCCTGGAAATCCTCAAGGGCTTTGCGCTGTTCAGCGCTCAATTCTTTCGGTACGACCACTTCGCAAACGATCATCAGGTTGCCGTTGCCTTTGCTCGTGCCCTGCGCCTGGGGTGCTACCTGGGGTGCTCCTTTGCCTTTGATGGTCAGGACGCTTCCGCTCTGGGTGCCCGCAGGAACCTTGACGCGTACCTTTGTCGCATCGGGTGCCGGAACGACAACCTGTGCACCCAGGGCAGCTTCGGCAAAGGTCAGGGGCAAGGTGATATACACATCGGCCCCTTGGCGCGTGAAGAGCGCATGCGGCTCTATCTTCGTGGTGATAAGAAGGTCTCCAGGCTCGCCGCCGTTTTGGCCGTGGGCACCCTTTCCCTTGAAGCGAAGCCGTCCGCCATCGACGGCTCCTGCCGGCACCTTCACCGTCAGGGTCTCTTTTTCCTTTTTTCCAGGTACCTGAACGTTGACCCGCTTCTCGGTTCCGCGAAAAGCCTCGTCGAAGCTGACACGCAGGCTCACGTTCATGTCTTGCCCTCGTTGGGCTTGCACACGTCGCTGCTGTCGTTGTTGTCCGAAGCCGCCGAAATTGAAGTCGCCGCCGAAGACGCCTTCGCCTTTGCGGATGCTTTCGAGGATCTCAGCCCATCCGCCGAAGCCGGCGAAGGGGTTTCCTTCAACTGATCCGCCCCAACCATGGGGGATCTGACGTTCGCTTGCCGTTCCGTACTGGTCGTACAGGTTGCGCTTCTTCTCGTCGGAAAGGACCTCGTAGGCTTCGCTT
This sequence comes from Coriobacteriaceae bacterium, assembly GCA_031256895.1. Lineage (GTDB taxonomy): Bacteria > Actinomycetota > Coriobacteriia > Coriobacteriales > Eggerthellaceae > WRIS01. The sequence goes on along the minus strand of JAIRPR010000224.1, from coordinate 19,331 downwards.
ATCTCTTTGAATTTGGCTTCGTCGCCTCCGGCGTCAGGATGATGCTTGCGGGCAAGCTTACGGTATGCCTTTTTGATCTCATCGGACGTCGCTTTTCGTGGAACGCCCAGCGTCTTGTAGTAATCGGGGGTTGCCGCCATACGTTCCACCTCGCTTTCTGTCAGTCTTTTGGCGCTGGTTCGCGCTTTGTTCCTCCGGTTGCAACGATAACCATGGCAGGCCTGAGCACCTTTTTGCCCATTTTGTAGCCCTTCTGCAATACGTCAGCCACGGTTTCGTCGCATACCGTTTTATCTTCAATGGTGCTGATGGCTTGGCATTCCAATGCGTCGAAGGCTTCGCCTTTCGGGTCAAGCACGATCACGCCTTCTTTGACAAGCGTATCGATGAGCTTCGTGTGGACTGCCTCCACCCCACCCAGAAGCCCGGATTCGCCGTTCTTCTTGGCGTAGTCTATCGTTCTCTCGAAATCGTCAATCATGGGAAGCAGGTGCTCGACCAGCTTCTCGTTGGCGCAGGCTTTCTCTTCTGCCCGTTGTTCAGCAGTACGCCTGCGATAGGTGTCCCATTCGGCATGGAGCCGCAGGTATTTGCCTTTCCATTCTTCTGCTTCGGCCTGCGCGAGCACCAGATCTGCCGCAGCCTGCACCAGGAGTTCTGTTTCAGTGCCCGCTTCGGCCTCCTTCGCATCCGCAACCGCAGCCGCCGACGCTGTCGCATCCGCGGCCGCAGCCGTTGACTTTGTCGCATCCGCGGCCGTTGACGCTGACGCATCCGCAGTCCCTGTTCCCGTTGCGGCTTCGGCTTCCTCAGATGCCCTTGCCTCGGCCACAGCCTCAGGCACGGCTTCAGTAGTTTCTTTGGACCCAGCCACGGTTTCGCCCCTTGAGGGGACGTTCCCGGTGCCGCCTGTGGGTGCGTACGCCCCCGAGGAGGTAGCGTGAAGGATCTCCTCGGGTCGTACGCTATTGGTCGTGGCTGCCCCGGTGGAGGTGGTGAAGGAGGGGGTGCCACTCGGATTGGTTGGTGTGTCGCCCGCAGAGCGCGACGCGTTTGTCACTGCCGCTGCGGACGACGTATCTGATGCGGATGACGCGGATGACGCGGATGACGCAGGCGACACGGATGACGCAGAGGTGCGCAAGTCTTCTTCCTTGTGGGCCTCAGTCATTGCCTACTTCCCTTCTTTATCGTCTTCCACTACTTCGTAGTCGGCCTCGATAGGGGCATCGCTTGAGCCTGTCGCTCCCGCATCGCCTGCATCATCTGGCCCTTCAGTGGAATAGACGACTTCAGCCAGCTTGTATCCAGCGGCCTGCATCTTTTCAGTGGCCGCCTTTATGGCATCGATGTCGGTTCCGCCCAAGGCAGATTTTGCCTCGGCTATAGCCTCTTCAGCCTGGGTCTTTGCTTCGGTCGGCACCTTGTCTCCGAGCTCGGAAAGGGTCTGCTCGGTCGCAGTCACCAAGGCATCGGCGTTGTTGCGAATCTCGACCTCTTCGCGGCGCTTGCGGTCTTCCTCGGCATGGGTCTCGGCATCTTTGACCATGCGATCCACTTCGTCATCGGAAAGGGCCGTCGATCCCGAAATGGTTATCTGCTGTTGCTTGCCCGTGCCCAAGTCTTTGGCCGACACGTTCACGATACCGTTCGCATCGATATCGAAGGTGACCTCGATCTGCGGTATGCCGCGTCTGGCTGCCGGGATGCCCGCAAGCTGGAACTTTCCAAGCGTCTTGTTGCCAGCGGCCATCTCGCGTTCGCCCTGCAGAACATGCACCTCAACAGAGGTCTGGTTGTCTGATGCGGTCGAATATATCTCGGTCTTGCGCGTGGGTATGGTGGTGTTGCGCTCAATCATCCTGGTCATCACGCCGCCCATGGTTTCGACACCCAAAGAAAGGGGCGTCACGTCAAGCAGAAGGATGCCTTCGACATCGCCCGCCAGCACTCCGCCTTGTACAGCGGCGCCCATGGCCACTACCTCATCGGGGTTTACCGACATGTTGGGGTCTTTGCCGGTGATCTTCTTGACCAGCTCCTGCACGGCGGGCATACGAGTGGATCCACCTACCAGGATGACCTCGTTCACGTCGCCGGTCTTGAGCCCTGCATCCTTGAGGGCTTGCTCGACCGGCTTCCTGCAGCGCTCAAGAAGGTCCTTGGTGATGCGCTCGAACTCGGTGCGTGTCAGCGTGTAGTCAAGATGCTTCGGGCCAGAGGCATCTGCCGTGATGAAGGGCAGGTTGATGTTGGTCTGGCTGGTGGAGGAAAGCTCTATCTTCGCCTTTTCGGCTGCTTCCTTCAAACGCTGCAAGGCCATCTTGTCCTGCTTGAGGTCGATGCCGTTGTCGGTCTTGAACTTGTCAGCCAGCCAATCGATGACCCGCTGGTCCCAGTCGTCACCACCAAGGTGGTTGTCGCCTGCAGTCGAGCAGACCTCGAACACGCCATCACCCAACTCCAGGATGGAAACGTCGAAGGTACCGCCGCCCAAGTCGAATACCAAGATCTTCTGATCCTTGTTGGTCTTGTCAAGCCCATAGGCCAAAGCGGCAGCAGTCGGCTCGTTGATGATGCGCAAGACCTCAAGGCCGGCAATCTTCCCGGCATCCTTCGTAGCCTGACGTTGGGCATCGTTGAAATAAGCGGGCACGGTGATGACTGCTTGGGTTATGGGGCCGCCCAGTTGCTTTTCAGCATCGTTCTTCAACTTCTGCAGCACCATGGCCGAGATCTCTTCAGGCGTGTATTCCTTGCCTTCGATGTCGATGACAGCGCGTCCGTCCTTGCCCTTCTTCACCTTGTAGCCGATGGTCTTCTGCTCTTCCTTGGTCTCGTCGAAGGAACGGCCGATGAAGCGCTTTACGGAAGACACGGTGTTCTCGGGATTGGTGACCGCCTGGTTTTTTGCTGCCTTGCCCACCACGCGTTCACCGTCTTTGCGGAAGCCTTCCACCGAAGGCGTGGTACGGTCCCCTTCCGCATTGACCAGTATCTCGGGCTCGCTGCCTTCCATGACTGCCATTGCCGAATTAGTGGTTCCAAGGTCTATACCGATAATCTTTGCCATAGTCGTGCTTCCTTTCCTTGTTTTTCTTCTTGCTTTCTTCTTGCTTTATTGGTACTCGGTGTTCTGTGTTTGAAAAGTGATCCTTCGCATTCTCTGTTGTGTCAGTATAAAATCTAAGTCTAGCACTGTCAAGTTATTTTATTTTTAAATGTTTAGACTATATGAAGCCATTGCTTTCAGGATTTCTTACCATTCGCACTCAGACGTTGTTTTTCGGATGCTCACGGCGTTTCAGCAGGTCTTTTCTTTAGCTGACAGGTATAGTGCCAAAGTAAGGCAAAGGAAAGAGTCTCCCGATGATTGACCTGAACGCCATCTGGGCTGAAGGGCAATCCCGAAACATGGGCAGATCCCTCTTAGCGGCGCAGGAGGGCTTTTCAAGCCGAATGCGCCTTGTGCAAGGCGCTTCTCGGAACACGATTGCCGCTGCCTTGCTGGTGTGGCACAGTGGCCTTCCGGCACTCAGATCTGCCTTGATGAGGCATCTTTTCTCGAAATGGGCTTAATCGCCGAAGCGGTAACCCACATGCCAGACGGTCTGGATATAGTGAGGGTTGGTGGGATCTTGTTCGATCTTTTCACGGATACGGCTGACCAACACGGTGATGCCTGTAAGCTCACCCGTATAGCGCGAGCCCCAAATCTCCTCAATCAGCTGGTCTCGCGTGAATACGACGCCTGGGTTGCTGGCTAACATATGCAACACATGGAACTCTTTGGGCGTGAGTTCTACTTCCCGGCCCCGCACCTCCACCTTACGTCGCTTTATGTCAACCTCAAGGCCATCGTAACAAAGCCTGTCCGCGATGAAGTTGCCGAAGCGGCTTTTTTGGCCTCGACGCAAGAGTGCCTCGATACGCAGTTGAAGTTCTTGAGGTATGAAGGGCTTCACCAAGTAATCGTCTGCCCCGGCTTCGAAGCCGATGCTTTTGTCCACGATGTCACCCTTGGCACTCAACAGGATGATGGGCAAAGAGGCCTTCTTCGCCCGTAGTCGCTCGCACACCTTGAAGCCATTCATGCCCGGCATCATGACATCGAGTATAAGCAAGTCAGGCTTTTTGCTCTCACACAGGGCAAGAGCCTCTTCACCGTCTTTGGCACCCATGAATTCGTGCCCTGCGTCTAAAACGATATGTTCTACCAGGGTCTGCATTCCCTCGTCGTCATCGGCTAGCAGTATTTTCATTTCTTCGTTGCATCCTTCCGTTCGTGTCATCCGCTTTGCCCTTCCCGTGTTGAGAACTGTCTCAGGCTTGCACCCTAGACCTCTTCCATCGTGATTATAGGCGCTTCCACTACAACCTCGAACGTGCTCCCTTGCTTAGGTTCGCTTTCGACGGTAATGGTGCCGCCATGCAACTCGACAAGCTCTTTTACCAAGGCCAGCCCCAGGCCTGACCCCCTTTGTTCCACCTTTTCCCGTTGCGCACCGCCCTGCGTCGCACCGCCCTGCTCCGCGCCGCCCTGCGACTCGCCGCCCTGCGTCGCACCACCCTGCGTCGCAGGGCCCTCTTCCGCACCGCCCTGCGTCGCACCGCCCTGTACGAAACGATCGAAGATGTTCGCGATATCGTTCTTGTCGATGCCACAGCCATCGTCGCTCACCCGCAACACGAGCCGCCCGGCACGGTGGTCGTAGGAAGCCGTCACTTCAACCTGGCCTCCCCCTTGAACGAACTTTATGGCGTTGGACACAAGGTTCTCCAATATGCGACGGAGCTTTTCCCCATCGGCCATGACGACCGACACATCCCGCTCGACCGAACAACTTATTGTCACCCGTTTTCTCTGGGCAAGGTACATGAGGCTGCTTCGCACCGTGCCGAGCAGTTCGGCCAAGTCGACGGGTTCTCGGGAAAGCCTCATGCGGCCTGCCTCGATACGAGCCAGCTCAAGCATGTTGTTCACCATGGAAAGCAGGGTTTGGCTGTGCAGGCGCATCTCGCGCATTATCTTGGCCTCGTCATCATTGCGTGGCTTGTTGCTGGCGGCCCAGATGTCCGAGAACGCCAGGATCGAGGTGAGCGGCGTGCGTATCTCATGCGATACCATTGCCAGGAAATCAGACTTCTGACGGTTCTCTTCCTCAAGCCGACGCATCTGAGCCGTAGCCACGCGGGACACGCTCCAAAAAATGGCAGCTAGCCCTGCAATCACAAAGAGGGAAAATATCGCCGTTTCCTGTATGATGTTCGTGCTCACGTTGTCGAGGTAGGTATCGGCAGGCATAATGATGCTGGCCGCTCCGGCAAGATCGTCCACCTGCTTTCCCTCTTTGGGATAACCCATGATATCGAGTTCCCCCGCTGGTTCTCCATGGCATTCAAGGCAGGACTCCTTGAAGTAGAGAGGTTCGATATACCGAAAGACCTGCGAACCATCATCCTGTCGCACCAAGCCGTAATACGACTCAAGGCCAGAGTCGGCAAGAAGCGCCTCCATTGCGCGGCTCTCAAACCCGTCCGGCGCATCTTCGGTCTTGCGGGTGGTCAGATTCGTATAGTGGATGGTGAAGCTGCCGCTTTTGTACGTGAAAATCTTTGCGACCGCCTTCGCAGCAACCACGCAGTACAGGTTATAGGTGCCGTCCTCGTTGCGGACGAATTGCGGCTGGCTTCGTTCCATGAAGTCCCATATCGCGTCCATTTCGGTGGCAAGCACCTGCACCGATTCGAGCATCTCACGTTCAGCCTGTTCGCGTTGCACATATTCACGCCATATCACATTAAGGACAAGCAAGACCACCGTCACCACGACGAACAACACCGCAAACCTTTTCCTTATTCCTCGATAGCGCATCCCTGACCTCCTGTACGTTGCACCCTAAGACGAACCGTTTCTTGTACTTGCGGGCTTCTCGTACACGATGACCGGCCAACCGCAAGCCCATCTTGGTATCAGGCATACGGTGGCCGGTCAATCACGGCATTCCCACAACCGCAAGTGCAGACGCCTCAGATGCTGACTTCTCGGGAAACAGCCTCCAATGCCGCCTTCTTGGGCTTTATCAGGGTGTTCGGATGCGTCGTATCAGGCGAAGCCAGAACTGGAAGGGCATTCGTCAGGTCTGGGCCATACCGAGCCCTCAGTTCTTCGGTATCCCCGAAGTCAAGGCAGCGCATGATACAGGCATCCACGCAGACCGGGTTCTTTCCCGCATCCCGAAACGGCTTGCAAGCATCGCATTTGCCCGCGATGTTGCCCCTGTCAGGCAAAAGCACCGGCACCTGGTAAGGACAGGTCTTCACGCAGGTCCCACATCCTATGCATAAGGCATCCTCGTGTTGCACTGTTCCATCGTCTAGCGCCTTCTGCATCGACCCCGTTGGGCAGTTCGCCACACAAGCCGGCGCTTCACAGTGGTTGCAGGCGGCGGAATAATGCCACAACGCGGGGGTCGGGAATGCCCCTGTCTCGTATGACCTCACTTCGCGGAAGTTCAACCCCGCTTCCAGCCTGTTCCTATCCTTGCAGGCCACTTGACAGGTACGGCATCCGATGCAGGATTGGATGTCCAAATAGAATCCTCGGTTTCCCATCGTTGTCACTCCTTTCCGAGTTCCGGCATGTCACACGCTGCTACCAGGAAATCATCGGGCAATGCTTCTCCCGTCCATTTCTCATAATCGACCAGGACGGTGTTGAAGCCTTGCAATTGGGGCTGGGGTTGCTCCACCGTTCCGGTCAGCAGGTTCTCGTTCCCGTTCAAATCGATGCCGGTCTTGGGGTCGATCCTTGGCCATGGCCCATGTGGCAACGCAATGCAGCCAGGCATGACCGATTCCAGTATGCTAGCCTTGCGCAGTACCTTGCCGTATTGGTTGTAGACCAATACGGTGTCGCCTTCGCTTATGCCCTTCTTCTTGGCATCCGCAGCGTTTATCCATGCGGGGTTCGCCATGGCTTCGCGAAGCCAGGGGGGGTTGTCCATGGTCGTATGCGAGCGGCGCAAATAGTGCGGTGTGAACATCTGGAAGGGATAGGGGCCTTTCTGCTTCTTTGCCCAATCCGTGAACGAGGCCTCATAGCCGTCGACGGGCACATGGTAGGTAGGATACGGCTTGTAGGTCTCATTTTTGTAGCCTATCGTATTATAGGCATCTGCTTTCTGCTGACAGAAGATCTCTAGTTTGCCGCTCGCGGAAGGACGTGGGTTTGCTTCGGGATCCTTCCTGAATGCCTCGTAGCCGATGGATCCCCGATTGTCTCCCTTCTTCCGCTCAACCTGGTAGACCCCCTTTTCGACAAACTCTTGCAGGCTGATGCGGCCTTTTTGTTGATCGCAGGATGCTTCACCGAACCTTTCTCGATAAAAAGCCAGGTCTTCCTCGGTTATCGTGACAAGGGGCTCCCATGTTGTCCCGTCATCGCCAAGCACCTGCGCCCCCGCGATGTATCCGAGCTGTGCCTGTTCGGGCGACTTCGTGTAGAGGTCCTCACGTTTGAGCCCCAACGCATCGGCCAAGAGCAGGCCTATTTCATAATCGCTCTTAGATTCGAACAAAGGCTCAATAACGGGGCTGGGCAATATCAGCGTATCGCGGTTTACCCAGGTAGCGGTCAGACCAATGAGCAAAGGCCATTTTGTCTCCCATGCCGTACAAGCGGGAAGCACTATATCGGAATACTGCGCGGAAGGATTGAAGTCATAGGACACATTCACGATGGTCTCGACTTTCCGATATGCCTCTACCGCCTTGTTGACATCGATTCTGGTCTGGAAGAAGTTCGCAGCTTGTGAAAAGATGAGCTTGATATCTAGGTCTCGCCATTCGCCTGGACGTACCGACATGGTGCCCCCAGCCCATGACCCAAAGAAGAAGTACCTGCCCTCGATGATCGACTTGTTGATGAAGGATGCGGGTATCACCTCCGTTATCTTGTTGGCATAGCTTGCGGGGTTGAAGTAGCTGTCGGTTCCCCAACGAACAAGCCGAGGCCCACTGTTCGCGGCATCATACTGATAAGCCCCAGCGGTTGCGTTGCCCGGCTTTCCCATATGACCACCCATGGCGCCAATGGTCATGAACAGCTGAGGGAAGTCTTCCGCCCCATAACAGCGGGCAGGCGCATAGCTGTGCAGGATGATCACGTTGTTCTTGCATCCCATAGCCTTTGCATACCAGATTATGTCTTCGGAGGGGGTGCCGCAAATCTCGGAAGCCCACTCGGGGGTCTTGGGGCAAGCATCGTAGACTCCCAGGACGTAATCCTTGAAGTTCTCGTCTACCTGGGCATCTGCCGGCATATGTTCGGAATCGAACCCAACGGTGCAACGATTCAGGAAATCCCAATCTATCAAGGGGCTTCCTTCGGGGTCGTCCTCAGAAATCATGACATAGGCGACCGCGAGCAGAAACGCGGTGTCCGTGCCAGGCCGAACCGGTATCCATTTGGCATCGAGGGCTTGTGCTGACACGTTGAGGCTTGGCCCTACGTAAACGAAGCGAGTCCCGTTTCTTGCGGCACCCATGAGGTTCACCATGGGCAGCCCCGCCGATGCCCATGCAGGGTTCGCCCCATACAAGACTATGGTGTCCGCATTCGGCAGGTCTAGCCTGTCATTGGCAAGGCCCAAATCGGGGTTATAGTTCTCGAAAGACGTACCCAACATCAATGGACCCGCCTTCCAGGTGCCATATGAGTCGGTGCCTGCCATGGTGACATGCCCACCAAGCAGTTTCAAGATATTGCTGGTCTCGCCCGACCCATACGAGTTCGTAAACACCGCCCTTGGGCCCCAATCGCGATAGACGCGTTCCAGCTCTTGCGCGACAAGGCCTATCGCTTCTTCCCAGCTTATCCTTTCCCATTCGTCAATCCCGCGCAGATCCCTTTTTCCTTTTCCCTCCGGCTCCCAATTCTTCCTTTTCATGGGGTACTTGATGCGCTCTGACGCATAGACCTGTTGCTGTTGCGAACGTCCACGCAGACATGCCCGCTGCTGCGGAAACTCTGTGCTGTCCTGATGGGTGTCGTCGGTCTTTTGCCGGATAACGACCCCTTCAGAAACATAAGCCTTGTTCAGGCAGCGGCCTCCACAGTTGTGCCAGCAAGCTGCGGTTACCCACTTGCCTTCGACTGCAGGGTCCAGCTCTGGGTCTCGGCGGTATTCTTTTTTTTCGGGCTTTTCGCCAGCTTCTGCCCCGTTCGGTTCATTGCTGGGTGAACATCCCACCATCGTGGCCAAAGCCGCGCTGGCCGCGGCTGCCGCTATGAAGCCGCGACGGCTGAAAGGCCTTTTCTTGTCCATGCGTTTCCTCCTCCTCGTCTTGATTCTCTTGTCGGTTTGCTGCCGCTTGACGCCGGCTTTGCGCCATGCCTTGTGCCCAAGGAATGTTCTTGCTGCTTGCGCGGTTTCCCCGAAAGCAACATGACGGTGCGGCCTTTGAACGACGCCTTTGGGTCTGCCCCAGGTCGGCTTGCCAGTTGCCGTGCCAGCGGCCTGGAAGCATTCTCTACCAACCCCACTGAAACAACAATAGCACTACGGTTGCTCAAAGGTTTCGTTTTTGAAACATCCGATGGCGCCGCCAAGGGCTATAGTCCGCGGCTGTTGGGCGAATGCTCCTTCATGCTGTCCTGGTGCATTCCCTGTCTTTCATGTACCGATTCCACGGCGCGGAGGAGCTGCTCACGCGAATGGATGCCAAGCTTCTTGTATATGTGCTCGATGTGGGTCTTCACGGTGTTGCGCGAGAGGTATTTCTCTTGTGCAACAGAAGACGCGCTGCGGCCCCGTACCAGAAAGCACAGTATCTCTTCCTCGCGGCTTGAAAGGCCATACAGGGCGGCAGCATGCGAACATTGACGGTTGACCGCGTCCTCGAACAGGGTGTCCGAGCTTTCCAGTTCTCGATCGTTGCCCCGGTTGCTGCCGCTATCCCGACCACCGCTCCCGCTGCCGACTATGCCAACATCCCTGCCATTGCTCCTGCTGCGCCCCTTTTTGCCTGTTTCGTCATCTTTGCCCCCTGCGCCCTTTTCATCGTTTTTGCCATCTTTGCCATTCCGGCCGTCCCCGTAGCCGCCTCGGATGCCAAAGTCATCCCGGCTGCCGTAGCCGCCCCGGGTGCCAAAGTCGTCCCGGGTGCCAAAGTCGCACCGGACGCCAAAGTCACCCCGGCTGCCGTAGCCTTCCCGGCTGCCGTAGCCGTCCCGAGCGCCAAAGTCGCCCCGGCCGTCCCGGCAGTCCCCGTTGTCCCCGTAGCCGCCCCGGACGCTGCCGTTGTCGTCTGTCCATTCCCCCTTGGCAAAAGGAATCCCAGGGCTTTCGGAATCGCTGAACACATTCCCACAGGCAACGAAGAAATAAAGCCCGATGAGCAGCACAAGGTAGACGATACCGATGGCAATATAGGAAGCGAGGGGAAGCCAAAGGCTGGCGGCTAGCTGACCGATTGCCCAACCTGCCATCAGACCGAAGGTGTTGGCGCTGTTTCCCAGGCAGAACACCAGGAAAGGCGCACGTCTTCCCAAGAGGGTATTGGCACCCAGATAGCTGTAGAACACTGCCACGAAAAGATAGTAACCGCTGTTCATGAATATACGCACCACCAATGCCTGCGCCCCCAGGAAGAAATAAAGGGGCAGGCCAACAGTTACCAACACGCCGATAAGAACCGGAAGCGACGACCTGTTCAGTTTGCGTAGGGCCATCTCAAGACAGATTGCACCCAGGGTGACCACTATCATGATGGAATAGACGGTCAGCCAGTCATCCTGTGTCGCATAATCGGCCTGCGCGTTGATGACCGCATTGAGGAAGCTGACCGGTATCGAGCAAAGGACGACATACAGCATAAGGCGCATCAGGGATCGGTCGGGCAGCCATTCGAGCATGCCAGGCGCTATTGCCCTTGCCTGCAAGCCATGTTCGACGCAATGACCATTATGCGCCTCATGTCCCTTTGGTCGGACAAGCTTTCCCAAACAGTACGTGCTGATAAGGGGGAAGGCACACACAAGAACAAGGGATGCCGCTTGGGGGAGTGCCGAAACAAAAAGATAGAGAGTGAAGCAACCTATCATGGCGGCCAATGTCGCCTTTGCCTGCAGGGCTTTGTCGCCCAGGCTTGCGTAGCCTTCCCCCCAAAGCGCAAGCAGGGCACCCGTCGAAATGGCACCCAATACCGTTCCCGCTATGCCCAGGGCGCTCAAGGATGGGCCTATCTGGCTTGCCACCTCTGTCATAAGCGTGCCGGCAACGGCTGCGACAGAAACAACAATGCCGGCCTTCCGACCGATAAGGCGTGCGACCAAACAGTGCCTGAACGCGATAATAAGCACCAGTGTTGCCAATATCCCCCCGGTATGCAGGACTTGGTATTGTGCAAGGCTGATTGTCTGTATGGATGTCGGCACCGCATTGGAGACGCATATCCAAGCTTGGAACAAGGCCATGCCTATGAAGAAGTGCCCCGTTTGCCTGTCGTGCCAAACAGGGCCTTCCTTTTGCGACCCATTGCTTCGTGTATCACCTGCTGTGACCGATGTGTCCCGCATCAATCACCCTCCTTATCCTATTCCTGTTCGCAGTATAACAGATTATCCTATTGCTCGATAAGACGGCCTAGCCGACAGCTGTTGGGAAGTGAACCGGCAAGCCCACCAAGCCGATCGGTGCCAGGCCACACCAAAGGAAGGGAGAAACATGGAATTCGACAGGGAACACGACAAAAGCAACGGCAAAGCATTGGCCAACGCACCCGAAAACGCACCAGATAAAGCACCAGAAAGCGCACCAGAAAGCGCAACAGCCAGGGAAAAGGCATCCCCGGGAATCGACAGGCGCACGTTCTTCAAGGGGGCTGGGGTCGGCTTGGCGGCTGCTGCTGCCATGGGCTTGACCGCCTGCGGGCCTGGCGGCAGCGGCGCAAAGGACATCACACCGACACCTGGATCGGCTTCAGGGACGGCTCCCGATGAAAGCCCAACGGCAGATGGCATCGACTACAAGGTGGTCGCAACCTATAACACCGACATAGTTTGTGTCGGAGCCGGCATGGGCGGCCTTTCGGCTGCGGTGGAAGCTTGCCAGAACGGAGCTGCCTGCATACTCATCGAGCAGACAGGTTTTGCCGGTGCCGGGGCATGCGGCGTTGAGGGCATGTTCTCCATCAACTCGAAAGCCCAGATAGCCGCTGGCTACACCGATGTCAAGCCAGTCGAGTTCGTGCAGATAGAGATGCAATACCACCACAACCGTGTCGATGGCACCAAATGGATGCACCTTATTGCCAATTCTGGCAAGAACGTCGATTGGCTCATCGAGAACGGGTGTCAGTTGCCAGGACCAAGCCGTGCGGGCATGGCTTTTGATTCAGACCGCTGTCTGAAAGGCTTTGTCCGCCCGATGTTGGCAAAGGCGCAGTCGCTGGGTGCAGAAGTGCTGTTCAATACGACCGTTGTTGCGCTCATATCAGAAGGCGGCGTGGTCAAAGGCCTCATCGCGCAAAAGTATGACGGCAGCTACATCCAGGTCAATGCGCCAGTGGTCATCCTGGCGACAGGCGGTTACGCCCGCAATGATGACTACCTGCGTGAATCAGGCTTCTTTGCCGCCGAAGACGTTGTACGCTTCATCCCCCGCATCATGAACGGCGATGGCATCACCCTTGCCCGCTCGGTCGGCGGGGCAGACATCTTGAACCGGGCCACCGCGCTGCAGACCTTTTCCATGATGGGTGCCCCCGGCGGCGAATATGGCACCTTCGGCAATGCGAATGCCCTGGTCGTCACTTCGCGTAGCCCCAACACCCTGTGGGTCAACCAAGATGGCGAACGCTTCTGCGACGAAGATTCCGGCAAAGGGAACTGGATGGCCCTCATGATACCCGCCTTGGTGCATAAGAAGGTCTATTCCATTTATGACCAGGGTGTATGGGAAAAAGTCTTTGCCGGCGGCCCAACAGCCTATGAAGGCACCAAGCGTTGGCAATACGATGATGACAAATCGCGGGCGCAGTTCAATGAACGCTTCGAAAAGAACCCCTACAAGGATTCCTTCAAAGCTGACACCTTGGAAGGCTTGGCTGAACTTGCTGCCGCCAACTTCGAGGGCATGGATAAGGACACCTTGCTCGAAGCCATCACGAAATACAACACGATGTGCGAGACAGGAGAGGATACCGATTTCGGCAAGGATGCCGCAAACCTGCAGAAACTCTCCAACCCGCCCTATTATATGGTGTATATGCCGATGTCGGTCATGGTGACCTACGGTGCCTTGGCCACCAGCAAGAATTTCGAGGTCGTTGACGACAGGCGCCAACCCATCCCCGGCCTTTATTCCGCTGGCGTGGATGCCTGCGACCTATGGCCGAACATCTACACGATAAACGTCGGTGGCGGAACTGCCGCAAACCATGTGCATTCCGGACGCATGGCCGTACAGAACGGCATTGACTATATCGGCAAAGCAAGCCTGCTTGGCAAGACGTCCAGCGAAGGCGACACCTCGCCCTCGGTCGTTCCCTTCGACTACAAGCAGCCGGACACCTTGAAGGACGGCACCTACACCTCAGCACCTTTCCCGGGCATGTTCAGCGAAATCACCGCTACGGTAACGATATCGGGTGGCAAGATTGCCCAGATAACGGAAGAAGACGAGCTTGAGACCCCCTATGTCGGCAAATACGCGATAGACGACATCATCGATGCGGTGATAAAGGAACAAAGCGTCAATGTTGACACCGTGTCCGGTGCCACCTCGACCTCGAACGCGTTCCGTTCGGCAATATCCGACTGCCTCATGCAAGCCGCAGGCTAGGCTGATTCGGTGAGGTAACGCCAAGACGCAGCCCCGAGCGATAAGAGACGAGGGCCTTGGCACCTTCCGCCGCCCTGTCGATGCGAGACATCGACAGGGCGGCTTCTTGCGCCAAAGCCCTCGATTCCTTGCTTTATTGGGCTCTAAGGCCAAATCCTGGTCAGTGGTGTCTAGCTCGTATGCGCCCTTTCGTGCATGGGGGGCACCCGCCACGCAAGTCGCAAGAGGTCATCGACCAGCCTTCGTTTTCGCTTAGTCCTCGATTACTTCAGAGATGGCGCCCATGGGGCATTCTTCCACGCAATCGCCGCAGGCGATGCAGGCATCTTCATTCACGACCTCTGCAACGCCGCCAACAACTTCTAATACCTCTTGAGGACAGGCATCCACGCAAATACCGCAGCCGATGCATTCGTCAACTTCAATGATTGGATGGGACATGATGATCTCCTTTTCGTCGTTTCCCTATTTGTTTTGTCGGCTTGCCCGCAGAATGGTAGCTCTATCCGCAAACTCACCGTCTCGTCTAACAGTTTGCGAGGCCATGGGATTCCTCATCCGCCCCTGAAACACGAAGGCCTTAAGCCTTCACGCTTGGACCCTTGTTACAGGCTTCTCAAAAACTGCCTGCCCGCAAGATACCATTCCTTTGCGCAATTGCAAGGAAAATCGAGAACTTTTCAGGGTTCGGCTCATATCGTTCGATTTATGACATTGCCGCTGCCGTCTTAGGCTATGCCGCTAACAAATGCGGGGAAGCTGTTCGCCTACCAACACGTCAAGGATACGGGTGCTGCCAAAAGCCGTCCGCAAGAACACCTTTGGCCCTCTATCAGGCTTCATGGCATTTACCTCGCCGATGATGGCGGCATCTTCCCCGTAGGGGCTTGTGCGCATGGCCAAAAGTGCGCCTTCGGCTTCGTCGGCATCGACCACGCATACCATCTTCCCCTCGTTGGCCACCTGGAACACATCGTAGCCCAACATCTCGCATGCCCCCAGCACAGCAGGCCTCACTGCAACCTTGGCCTCGTCGATTGTCATATCGACCTGCGATTGATCGGCCAATTCGTTGAGCGTCGATGCCAGGCCGCCACGAGTGGGATCGCGGAAGCACCGGGTATGTGGGGCAGCTTCTAATACGGCTGCGATAAGATGGTTGAGGGGTGCCGCATCGCTTTGGATGGCCGCTTCGAAGCCCAGCGATTCCCGGCAACTCATAATGGTAATGCCGTGATCGCCCAAGGTGCCACTGAGCAGTATCTTGTCGCCCGGCTTGCAGTACGCCCCCGAAAGGTCCAAGCCGGATGGCACTACGCCTATACCGCTGGTGTTGATGAACACCCCATCGCCTGAACCACGGTTCACCACCTTGGTATCGCCCGTGACAATGCGGACTTTTGCCTCATGGGCGGCTTCGGCCATAGAGTTACAGATGCGTTTGAGGTCTTCGATGGGGAAGCCTTCCTCTAAGATGAAACCGCAGCTGATATAAAGCGGCTTCGCTCCGCTGGTGGCCACATCGTTCACCGTTCCACAGAGGGCAAGCTTTCCGATGTCGCCTCCGGGAAAGAAATGCGGGGTCACCACAAAGCTGTCGGTCGAAAAAGCTAAGCGCTGACCTGGCTCTAAAGCTGGCAAGACAGCCGCGTCGTCGCCACGCAGAAGTTCTTCGCCGCCGAAGGCCTCGAAGAACACCTCGTTGATGATGCGCCTCATCATCAGGCCGCCACTGCCGTGGCCAAGGAGAATCTGTGTATCCATTCCAATCCTTTTGTCGTTGTGATGTTGCAGTCGCAGACTGAAAACACCTCAGGCGTCTTAAGGCGCGCAGTTGTCGGGCGGCTTTACAGGTGATGCCCGGTGGTCGTCAAAGCAAGCTTCCCGTTCTTCACGCCTTTTGTTCCCAGGATCAAGTTAGCGATGTCTTGTACAAGCCCCGTCTCGCCCCGCAGCACGATGACCTCCAAACAATTGTGTTGGTCAAGGTGCACGTGGGTAGAACAAATGATGAACTCGAAATATTCGTGTTGGATGACATGCAGCTTTTCTTGAAGATCGTTGGCATGGTGGTCGAACACAATGGTCAAAGTGCCCATGACCTCTGTGCCTGGTGTCGCGCACTCTTCTTCGACCAGGGCATCTCGCACCAGGTCACGGATGACCTCGCTCCGGTTCTTCGCCAAGCCACGCCGCGCCACCAAATGGTCAAAGCGCACCAAGAGGCCTTCGGGCATAGCCACCGAGAAACGCATGAGGTCGTTGTCCATGGGTCGTCCTTCCGTGTTGTTCTGGTCTGAAACCTACTGCGCAGCCCGCCCAAGCAGACCAGGGCTTGTTTGTCGCGCAGGCTGATGCCGGCCAAACCTGTTACGCTTTTCTGATCCGCTTTTCCGTTACGCTATTGGCTACACCAGCTCAACGGTTATCCCGCTTGCGTTCGAGGAATCCTTGTCGACGGCGTCCTGCGCGTCCGCAAGCAGGGCACGCACCTCGTCAAAGAGGCCTTGGATCTCTTTCAGGATGACTGATGTCGCCTCAAGTCCTGCGTCTTCAGCAGTATGGTATAGTTTGTGTGTCCAGCGGCGATTAAGCGCGGCTTGATCGTCTAACTGTTCAAGCATCATCTTGAGCTGGTTGGCATTGACTCCATTGGTACACATGGAAGACTCCTTCTTGGTTCTTGTCCCTGGCACGTACCGTACCGGGAAGACCGTCGCGAGCATGAGCTTGTGCTAGCCCGGCCATTCTTGGTTCTTGTCCCTGGCACGTACCGTGCCTGCTTTGCCTTGTTGCGCAACACCAGCGAACGCTGTCGTCCCTTATAGGCTTGTTCCGGAACCCAGGATCCAGGGCAAAGCTTGGATCGGGCGATGAGGCCAAAACAATCGGTCGGGGCGTGAACGGCGGCTCTGATGCAAGCAAAAACAATACGGGGGCTTGTATTCCCTTGTTTCTGTGCCCGTTCTTGCTATTATGATAGCTTACAGATGGAAACAGGCCTCAATTCAAGGAACGGTGTGAATAATTCCGTGAAGAGTAACACGCATAGCACAAAAGCGACCATGTATGAGAACACCCTTATTGAATCTTGGGGCTTGCTTGGCAATTACCTCGAAGGCGAATATGCCGCCCTGGTTCTGATAGTCAGCACCAAGCGCCTTTCGGAACCTGCTCGCAATGCCCTGGAAAGCTCTTTTGCAAAGTTGGGCTATGGAAGATCGGCTTGCACCTTTCTATGCTTAGATGGTTTTATCGAAGGGAGTGGATCGGCTACCCTGGGCGGCAAGGGTCTTTTCGCCGCCATCGAGGGGCTTGACCCCTTGTTCCTTGTTATCACCGACGAAGGTGCTGGAAGGCTCTGTGCCGAAGCCTATAAGCAGCCCTTGGTTTTAGATAAAAGGTCTCGCCTTTTCGGAAGAGAACTGCGGGCCTTCGCGTCGTTCGAATCAATGTTGCAAAGCCCCGAGGGGAAGCAGCGGGCTTGGAGCTTGCTGAAGAGCCTGCCTGGGTCGGGCAAGCCTTAAGCGAGCGCTTATTCAATCCTTGAGGCTACGGAGGATCTCTTCCTTGCTTTCCCAATAAGCCGTCAATGCCTCTCGGTCTGCGGCCAGCACCTCGTAGGCCAAGGACTCCTTGAGCGAGATATGCTCTTGCGGTAGATCCAGGCCTTCAGATACCTTGGAGGAATCAATGCGTAATTTTGCAAATGGGCTGTTGACAAGAACATATTCTTGGGCTTTTCCTGTCCTGTCGTCATAGGGGGAATATGCTTTCTTTGCAAGGAACAGCACATAGCGCCCCGATTCGGCCATCATGGTGCCGCCATAGAGATAAGCCCCGTTCGGTTCTACCTGATAGAAGGGTTTTCCCTCTTGGTATCCGAAGTGCTTGCTCAATTCTCCCTTCCACTCGTCCTGTGTTTCGGGGAACCAAGTGCCCGGGTCGATGCCGGCTATCCTTGCCGGCTCGAACACGGAAATGACCTGCCCTTCGAGACCTTCTCCGCCCTTCAGCACGCGAACTACTTCGACCTCGGAAAGGAAGGCCTGATACACGTATTCCCGCTTCCCTTGAAATTCGCATTCCACAATAACCTCAGCCCCATCTGCTACCTGTTCGGCATCGAGGAATGTGCCTCCGGGGATCTCCTCTGTTGAATGGGCCATTTCGGCAAAGAATCGCGAACCGGAATAGCGCAAGGCCATAAGGGCTTCCTGGTCTTTCGTGAAATCCGTGTAGCTTGCCCTGAGGGCAATGGCCGCAACAAGGCAGACAAGCAGCAAAGCCGCCCAGACGATAGCCCAAGGCGTTATGCGTGATTGCAGTATCCCCATAGCAAGCCTACCCTTCCGTCAGCCGTCCGTCGCGCATCCTCAGCCTCCTGTCTCAGAGCGTTTCCAGAGCCTCCGGATCATGTGAGGCCAGAATAACCGTAGCCCCCTTGTCACGCTCTTCCTTGATCACTTGATGGACAAGTTGCCGTCCGTCCTCGTCAAGGGCACTTGTCGGCTCGTCGAGCAACAACAGCCGAGGAGCTTCCATCACAGCTTGCGCGATGCCGAGCCACTGCTTCATCCCCAGGCTGTACTTCTTGTAGGTACGCCTGTCAGCTGGATCGAGCCCCACCCGCTCAAGCGCATGGCGAAGTTCTTCTTCCCCAATGCGGTGTCGTATTGATGCCAGCAATCGCAGATTGCCAAGGCCTGAGGGGGGGTGCGGTTCAAACGCGATTTAACGGCCGGGACAAAACCGCACCACGTCACACGGCTTCTTTGTGTAAGGCACAATAACTTATTGACATACAATATTATATCTACTATAATATTGTATCACACGATGTTTCTCTCGATTTCTAGGAGGTGCTTGATTGGCTTTTCAAATAACAGCAAGCCTGCTTGATGCCTGCGTCCTTTCCATCCTTGAAAAGGGGGATACTTACGGTTACGAGCTGACCCAGAACCTGCGCGAAAAGCTCCAAGTGTCTGAATCGACGCTCTATCCGGTTCTGCGCAGGCTGCAAAGCGGGGATTTCTTGCAGACATACGATGCCCCCCATCAGGGGCGCAACCGACGGTATTACGTGATCACCAAACAAGGGAGGGTCCAATTGGACGAATTCAAGAAGGATTGGGCGGCATTCCGCGACAAGCTCGAAGGCTTTTTGGGGGGCGGTGCATGATGGACAGGATGGCATATTTGTTCTCGTTGGAAAAAGAATTGAAGGACCTGGCTATCGATGAGCGCCAGAATGCACTTGCCTACTATGGAGAATACCTTGCCGACGCGCAAGCAGCAGGCCAAAACGATGCAGTTGCTGTCCTTGGTTCCCCGCATACTTTGGCCGCGCAGATAAAGGCCGATATTGCCATGGGCGATGGCGCCCTGTACAACGTGAACCGCCCAACATCCAACGCCTCCGATAATGCCGGAAGCGATCCTTCACAGAGCCCGCTTCAGTCTGAGGCACCTCCCCTGGCAAAG
>JAIRPR010000200.1 GCA_031256895.1 Coriobacteriaceae bacterium | reverse complement strand
CTGCGAGGGCATCTTCCACACAGGCGGCAAGGCTGCGCCCTTGAAGCCAGGAGCGGTCGGTCACCGCGTACAGCCGCACCCATTCACGGATTTGCTCAAGCGTGGCCATAGGAGCCTCTTACGCCGACGCATCGACAGGCCGGCCATGTGCAGGCTGCGTACCAAGGGGATAGGCAGGAAGGGTTGACGGCCTTCCCGCTGGAAAGCCCTGCGTGCACATGTCCGATGCCTTGACGACCTGTGCCCCAGCCTCGAGCAGACCGCCTTCCATCTTCGAGAGAGCATCGATAAGGTAGCTGCGGAAGCTGCCGGTGCCTTCCTGCCCCGTGAGGCGCTTCTCGGCCAGCTGACCAGCAAGGCCCATATGCACCACTGCGGCAAGCACCGCCCTGAGCGGGTCATCGGGCAAGGCCACCACATAGGCGGCGCAAAGACAGCTCAACATACAGCCTGCCCCGGTTATCTTTCCTTGAAGCGGCGTCCCGTTGCGCACGATGTATGCCTCGTTGCTGTCGGCCACGATGTCCCATGGGCCGGTGATGGCCACCACCGCCTTGGCTTTGGCGGCAAAATCGCAGGCAAAACGAACGGCAGCATCCAGATTGGCCTCGGTCACCGCATCTTCAGCCGAGACATCGACCCCGTGCGTACGGGCAGCACCCAGGGCAAGGGCCTTTGCTTCGGACATGTTGCTGCGCACGACGCTGACCGCAAGCTCGTCCAGAATACGGGCGGCAGTCGTCGTGCGCAGCGCAGAGGCGCCTGCCCCCACCGGATCCAGGACTATGGGATGCGCCAACTCACCGGAACGTTTCCCCGCCACGAACATGGCTTCGATGCTGCGTGAGTTCAGGGTGCCGATGTTCAGCACCAGTCCCCCGCAAATATCAGTGATGTCAACCACATCCGCAGGTTCGTCGCTCATGATGGGGCTTGCGCCTATCGCCAGAAGGGCGTTCGCGCAATCGTTCACGGTCACGTAGTTCGTGATGCTATGGACAAGCGGCGCTGCCGCCCGCACCGCATCGAGCGCGGCTCCAAGGCCATGTGTACGGTCATCCTTGGGCGCGGCCCCAAGGCCATGTGTACGGTCGTTCTTTCCAATCATGGTCGGTCGTTCCTTTCTGGGATAGCAAGACCCGGTGCAAGGCGCCCTTGGCGCTTCCGTATGTAAACCTTGACGGCGCAGGAGAAGGCCGCCACTATCAAGAGGACGGGCAGGGTGTTCCCCAAAGGAGTGTCCCAGGCCATCGAGATGCGGTACAGCATGAAACCTGCCGCCCACAAGGCCAGGTTCTCCAGGCTTGCAGGCTTGCTGCTCGCATCGTTTCTGAAGATGAAGAAATCGACGGCAAGGATCGCCGCCATGGGCGCGAAAACCGAGCCGATGAGGTAGAGGAAGCCTTCGAAATGCGCGACCGGCACGAACATCGCCAAGACCACACCCGTTATAGCCACCCCGATGCCCAGAAGCCTTGCATTGGCTCGGGGGAAGATGCTCTGGGCAGAGACACCTGCCGATTCCGCGTCAAGGAAAGCCGTGGTCACCGTGGAAAGTACCACGGTGGAGATGCCGGCACCAAGACCTGTAGCAGCCAGTATTGCGGTGATGTCGGCAGAAGCCGCGAACAAGGCAGCTCCCAGGCCAATGACGAACATCCAACAGCTTCCCAGGGTATACGCCAGCGTTGTCGAAGTGGCACCGGCAAGAGGCTTGCGGGCACGACGGGTGTAATCGCCCACTACCGGCAGCCAGGAAAGCGGCATGGCAGCTGCCAGCTCAACTGCTGCGCCGAATGAGAGGGGGTCTGAAGGCGGTGAAGGAACTTGGGCGCCGGGGTCCCCGAACACCACACGGCACATCAAAAGGGTCAGGACGAACAACAAGCCTGAAGCAATCGCCTGGAACTTTGCCATCTTCCGCAAGCCCAAGGCACTCCACACCACGATGAGTGCGCCGATCACCACGCACCAAAGCCCGCGCTCCAACTGGGGCATCAGATACTGCGCCGCCACGCTGCCCGAGAACACCATGATGGCTGTCCAACCAGTCAGCTGGGCGATGTTGCTTATCGAGAACACGAGCGAGCCGTGGCGCCCAAAGGATATCCTGACCGATTCCATGGCCGATCTTCCCGTCTTCGCGCTGATGTAAGCCACCAGGAAAAAGACGGCACCCCCTATCACATGTCCTATCAGGATGGCTCCTATCCCCGCCGCAAGCCCTAAAGAGGCGAAGAAGGTGCCCGTCAGTATCTCCGCAAGCGAGACAGCTGCCCCAAACCACAGGAACGTAGAGACCAGTGCCGTTAGCCGCTCTCCTGAGGGCTTCCCTTCTGAAAGCCCCTCTCCGGGCAACCTCTCCCCCGAGGACTTACCTCCAGTTAGCCACTCTCCTGGGGGCTTTCCTTCTCGGGACTTACCTCCAATTAGCCACTCTCCTGAAGGTTTCCCTCCAGACAGCCCCTCCCCTGAGGGCTTCCCCCCTGAGGGCCTCTTTCCTGAGGGCCTCTTTCCGGGTGGTTTCCCTCCTGATGGTTTCTGTTCCATATGAGCTCCCTTCGTTGGCATTACCCATGTCAGGTCAATAAGGGTCGAAGCGGTCATGCGCTTCCTCTCAGCCTGCCTTCCGCAAGCTCCCCTGGTTGTCTTTGGGCATCCGATGCCCTGCCGTACAGCCGCCCGCGCAACAACGGTGCCGAAGGCATCGGGCATTACCATTATAGGGTCGCTCAGATTGCTGTCAAGCGAAACGCCGCCCCCCGTTGGGCAACGGTTGAAATCACGGTTACAACAAAGTCGCTGTTACACCATTACCCTGTTGTCGCTGACTGACCCATGAACGGTGAAGCCACGGCAAAAAGCCGTTCATCAAAGACGCAAGATGCCTCGAGATATGGGGCTGTGATTACTTCCTTCAATGATGGGAACATCTGATTGTCATCCCTGAAAAGGCATGATGAGTGTCATGTGGTCCTTCCGTTCGTTGAAGCCTGAGGCCTTCAGTCCGTCTCTTGATCCGAAATCGTATCAAGCACCTGTTCTCTGCTGTCAAGCACCTGTTCTCTGCTTTCAAGCACCTGTTCTCTGCTTTCAATAGGGCTCTTTTGATGGGCCAAAAATGGGCGCTTGATGAACCAGGACCTCTTCATTGTTTTGGTTCAAGTGATTGGCCTGCTGGTTTGCGGCCTTCGATAAGATCAAGAAGCTCTTGCCTGTCATGGACTCCGAGCTTCTGGTAAATGTGACGCAAATGGGTGGTGACCGTGCCTCGGGAAAGGAAGAGGTCTTCTTGGATACGGGTGCTCGAGCGGCCTTTAGCAAACAGGATGGTTATCTCGGTCTCTTTGGGGCTCAGCCGATACTCCTCGGCAATCTGCCTGATGCGCACTTGAAACCGCGGCTGCCGGGACAAGGCGGCGTTCGTCTCGTCTTCCGGCTTTACCAGCTCTTCCAGGTCGCGTTCCTTGAAGACGAACATATAGGAGACCAGTATGGCCAGAGTTGCCAGCAAGGCTATCAAGGATAAGGCTTGTGGCGAGAACGGACTACTCAAAAAAATCAACTGGCCAGCAGCAGAGCCAAGCAACACACCCAAGGTGACCATGCCCCAGCCAATTCCGAACACCATGACAGATGAAAGTCGGAAGGTGAAAGAGACCTCACCAAGCAGTATCCAGATCAACACATTGAAGGTTCCATAGCCGGCCAAGGCGATGATGCTCTCAATCTCGGAATTGCCCGTGAACACGGGAAGCAACATGAAGAAGACAGCCATGACAAGCATCACCGACTTATAGACGGAACGCAGGCCATCTTCCCTTGCAAATAGGGTTGCACCATAAACAACGACCGCACCAAGGATGCTTGCCCAGAGCAGGGGAAGGTGGTAGAAGCTCTCAAGGCTGACTTCGTTGACCGACAGAAACACCTGTCTCACCACTCCGTCAGCCAAGCCTACCAGACAGGCGCAAACGCCAATCCTCCAAGAGAACCGCTTGATGCGTATCTCGAAGGGATATATTGCCGGAATTGTGCTGGGCGACCATACACGCAGGTCAACAAAAAGTATCCAGCCGGCAGCAACGGGGAGCGCTGCACATACGACACAAGCCCAGACAGAAGGAAGAAAGGATATCGCGAGGAAGAGCGCAGCGGCAACCACATAGGCAAAAGGAACCTCGAGGCCTGTCTTTCGGGGATCGAGGTTGCGATAGAGCTCCCCATAGCCAAGATCGATGACTCCCGATCCAATCCCGGTAAGGACCGCACCCATCACGGCAAGGACAAAGCTGGGCATGCCCGATAGGGTGCTTGAAGCAAGAAGGAGGGTTCCCAGGGAAGTGACAGCCGGGAACAGGAACCGGAAGACTCTGCGAAGCATGAACCGTTCGAACAGCTCATGGAACAAGGCCGCGCAAAACAAGGTAGCGCAAAGGGTGATGCTTGAGACGAGGAACACCGAGGCAGGCATTGGCCGCCCATCCCAGGTCACCATGCTGACCGCAGCTCCGAGGAACATAAGATAGACCCAGCTTCTGGCGCACGTGAAACCGATTGCCCTTATATTGAGAAAGTCCTTTGCAGACAGCTTCCAAAGCCGCTCGGTGGAAATGCGGAAAAACTCCCGTCTCATCATCGGTGCGAATCCCCCTGAATACCGTGTACCTTATTGTTGGATGTGTGAGCAAATGTCTTAACGGGGAAGATTATACCTTGTCTTTGGCTCAGGAGCCATTGGATATACTGCTGACTTTCTCTCCCTCATTGAATGTGCAGCGATTAGCTGAAAATCATGATAAATGCATGATGCTCGAAAGGACGGCTTTTGCCTTTTTCGCACTTATGCATGATTCCCTTTTTTGTGTCTTTGTGCATACTGGAGCATACCCGTTAAAGATCGGACGAGAGAATAAAACAGATCTTGGATAAGCGGGCGAACCGGTAAAGAGGAGGAATCGCGTATGGGCAAGTTTGGTCACTCACTCACTATGACACGAAGGAGCTTCAACAAGCTGATGGCAGTCTGCGCTGCTGCAGCAACGGCAACCGGAATTGCCGAGCCTCGGGGCTTGGCAGAAGCTGCCACACCTTCGCCTGCCACCATTTCGGAAGGCAACGATGTTGTGCGGATTAGAACCTGCTGCCGTGGATGCGGCAAGATGGAGTGCGGCGTATGGGTAACAGTACAGAACGGACGTGCCATCAAGGTGGAAGGCGATCAGTCCGCCTTCCAGTCGAGCGGCAATTGCTGCACGAAATCCCAATCATCCCTGCAAGCCGCCTACCATCCCGACCGGATCTACCATCCGATGAAGCGCACGAAACCCAAAGGTGAAGACCCCGGATGGGTGCGCATATCCTGGGATGAGGCTTATGATGCCATCGGAAGAAAGTTCAACGAGATTATGGACAAGTACGAGGGCAAAGCCATCTTCAATATGTGCGGGACCTCGCGCCAATGGGTGTATGGCCCATATGCCTTCTACAAGTGGCTCTTCAACACCCCGAATGCCCATGTCGCTTCGCAGATATGCAAAGGCCCCCGACGCCTCATGGGCTGGATGAACTCCTTCGATGGGGCGCCCTGGATGGCCCTGAACGACGGGCCGAGGGTCTACCTGCAATGGGGCACAGCTCCTGAGAACTCGAACTACGATGACAGTTGCCGCAACCTTGTTGACAAGATGAGCTCAGCCGAATGCCATATATGTGTCGACCCCCGCTTATCGGGATCGGGAAAGGAAGCAGATTATTGGCTCAATCTGCGTCCTGGCTCTGATGGGGCACTTGCGCTGTGCTGGGAGAAGCTCATCATAGACAACGATCTGGTTGATTGGGAATTCGTCAAGCGGTGGACCAACGCTCCCATACTGGTGGTCGAGGACAGGGAGCCGACTGGTGGCCGCTACTATGACCTTACGACATCCCTCGCCCCCGATGTGCCTGCTGACATCTGTGGCTCCAAGCTCAAGACCCGCCTCTTAAAGGAATGCGACATCGTGGAAGGCGGCAGTGTCCGTCGTTTCATGGCTTGGAACAAGAATGCGAACGAGGGCAAAGGCGGCCTGGTGTACTGGGATACCGACACAACACAATGGGAAGGCTGCAACCATGTAGCACCCAAACGCTCAGAAATGGATGTTGTTTACCGGGGAACCTGGCAGGAAGGCTACCTGCCCAAGATCTCCTACCAAGAGCTCGTCGATGCCGACATCGACTTCGACATGGAAGGCACCCATGAGGTGCGCCTGGCAGACGGAACCCTGCACAAGGCAAAGCCGGTATGGAAGTACCTGCTTGAGTCACTTGAAGGATGCAGTGCGCAATGGTGCTCGAACATCACCGGCCTGGATCCCGCGCTCATCACGGAAGCCTGCCTTAAATGGGCGACACGCCCTGCGGGACAAGGCTATGGCAACGGCGGTGTGCATGTGCAGCTGGCCCCCGACCAGATAGGCAACTGCTCGCAAACGGTACGTACGCTCATCCACCTTATGTTCCTCACCGGCAACCTGGATGGCCCTGCGGGCAACCGCGGCCTGACCCGCACCCCGGTAGACGAGCAGTACAGCGGTGTTCCGGGCAACAATATGCCTGCCCATGTGAAGGCACAACTGATGGGTCTGGGCGTTATCCCCGGCGGCAAAGAGGACCCGCTGAACCTTCCCGATCATTTCGATGTTTACAGCGACATGGTAGGCGCAGATGAGTTCCCTTTGACAGCTTATTATAACGAATGGGCAGATGCCACCCGGATATGGGAAGCCGTCCAGTCGTCAAAGCCTTATCCCCTGAAGGGCGGCATCAACCAGTCGGGCTCGTTCATGAACCAATCGAATTCGGCACTCGCCTGGGAAAGCATGAGGCAGCTTGAGTTCTGGGTCGATATCAATATGTTCCACCACCCTGGCACCGAGATGGCAGACATCCTGTTGCCTTGCCTGCACTGGTCCGAGATAAACAACGTACGCGTCTCCCAAGGCGCATCAGGCGGCATTGGCGCAACCGTGCGAGCGATAGAGCCTCCTGCCGATGCCCGGTTCGACTACGACATCAATGTGGGCATATTCAAGGCAGTCGGCGGCCCGAACGCCACCTGGACTACCCTGGATGGTAAGACGGAATACCCTGAGGATACCATCGTGCGTCTTGATGCCGGATTTGCAGCAAGCAACTCCCCCTGGAAAAGCTGGGACGAATACAACAGCTATTTCCAGAAGAACGGTTGGATAAACGCGAAGGAGGTCGAGCCTGACCGGTGGGGCACGTATCGGCGCTTCGAGACCGGATGGATGCGCATCGGCAAGGATGCCTGTGGAGGCAGCCCGTTCTCGGCAGACCTCAATGCGAACTTCGGCTTCCCCACTCCTTCCGCTTTGGCGGAGTTCTGGCCTTTGATATGGGAAACGTTTGCTTTGGACAAGGCAAACGAGTCAAGCCCCGGGAAGTTCGATGTCGTTCGTGAGATGATGCCCCGTTTCGATGAGCCGGCCAGCGGTCCTCAAGGCGATGCCGACACGGACAAGTATCCCTTTATCCTGACCACTGGGCGACGTATCCCCGTCTACTTCCATTCTGAACACCGCCAGCTTCCATGGTGCCGTGAGCTGTGGCCTGTCCCCCGCTGTGAGTTGAACCCCCGAGACGCTGAACGTCTGGGCGTTGCCCAGGGTGATTGGGTATGGATAGAAACCGAATGGGGCAAGATACGGCAATGCGTCGATCTGTACCATGGCATAGCTCCCGGCTGGGCCAATGCCGAACACGCTTGGTGGTTCCCTGAGCTGCCAGCTCCCACCCATGGCTTCGAGCTGTGCAATGTCGAGCAGATCTGGAACCCGAGAGGCCAAGATCCATTCATCGGATCTTCCCATATGAGGGGCGTACCCGTGAATATATACAAGGCTACACGCGAGAACTGCCCGAACGGCCAGGTTGTTCCGTGTGCGCCTGAAGACGGAACCCAGATTATCTGCGACTCGAGCGACCCACGACTGAAGGAGTGGCTGCCCGATTACGATATACGGAAGGAGATATAGGGCTATGGTCAAGTATGCTATCGTCACCGATCTGAACCGCTGTGTCGGATGTCTGGCTTGTATGGTTTCATGCAAGGTCGCGAACAGTGTTCCTGTGGGCAACTACTGGAACAAGGTGTTGAGAATAGGCCCCACGCTGAAAAAGGATGCCAAATCAGCCCACGACGTAGAGATGTATTATCTCACCGTGCAGTGCCAGCACTGCGACCGACCTGAGTGCGTAAAGGTATGCCCGACCGGAGCAAGCCACAAGCGCGAAGACGGAACAGTGCAAATCGATAAGTCGAAATGTATCGGCTGTCAGTTCTGTGTGATGGCCTGCCCTTACAACGTCAGGTATTTGAACAAGGATGAAGGCGTGGTCGAAAAATGCACCTTGTGCGAACAGATAATCGCCCAAGGCGGCCTGCCGCAGTGCGTCATCCAGTGCGGCGGCCGAGCCCGTTTCTTCGGGGATCTGGAAAAGGGCATCGAAACTTTCGAGGCGCCTGCCGTAGGCGATAAGACCGACCGCGGATATGACACTCTTTATACCGGGAACCGTATAAGCTTGAAGGATCTGGTAAAGGGATATACTGCTGAAGACATCCATCAGCTGCCCGATGTTGGGAATGTGCCGTCGTTTTGCTATATCCTGAGAAACCGTACCTGGCAAGGCGGTGACAAGTGATGCAAGCATCCTTTCAGTGACTCACCTGGAAGATCAGGTAGGTGTTGAGCGCGCCGCTCCTGCCGTCTGAAGCGAATCGCGAGACAAGGCTTGCTGTGCCCCCCACCGATTCCAAAAGGCAGTCTATCTCTGTCTCGGAGAAGCTGTGGCAGTACCGGAATTCCCCGGGGATGCCCTTCCAGCCAAGCAGGTAATCGCCTTTGTCCAACGCCCTCAGGCCGAGATATGGCAGGCACGCGAGGGCGGCCTGGTGGCTTTCCTGGGCTTTTGCTGCCATCGCCTTGTTCTCCATGAACTGCCAGAACGACATCACGACGAAGCCCCCAGGGCGTGTGTGCTTTATCAAGGCCTCCAAGACTTCTTCGCGATGACGGACCTGCGGCACATGATGCATGAAGCCGAAACAGACGCTTAGGTCGCAAAAGGGGGCGTCCAGGCTGTCGCTCAGGTTTGCGCCCCGAAGCAGGGTTCCCATGACATCAAGGCTTTGATAGCGCACTGGGGGCAGGGTGAAGGAAGGAACAGGCCGTGGAACGGGTTGTGCGTTTCTCTCTTCGCAGTTGCTCGCGCCTTGCTGCTGGTGACCCAGAAGCAACTCAGACGAAGAGGCATCGACCCGGTGCGTCTTTTTGCGAACATCGTTTGCTCTGTCAAGAGATGCGTGCAGCAAAGGGTAAGCGGAATCGACCTGGTGCGTCTTGTCCTTCATCCTGACATCCGAGGGACAATGACCCGCATGCAGCGGGCTTGCCAGGGAATCACAGCTGTCTACGGCGTAAAAGACGATATCCGACTTTGGCAAGGCGTTCGCCAAAAAAGCCTCGAAGCGAAGGTTGCCGCACGCCAGGTCAAGGACCGACGAGGCTTGGGGTTCCCTTGACAAGGCTTGGGGTTCCCTTGACAAGGAAGGAATGGCCTCTCTGGGGGCCTGGGCTTGGGTTAGCCTTCCTACGGCGCCTGTTGCAGGATAGGACGAATTGCCCGATGCTTTGTCGGGGATGACAGGCTGACAAACGAATAAGCCTTCCTTGTGCAGCACTTCCAAGCACCTGTCCCACCCTGGCCAAGGGGCTTTGCGCGTCTCAGAGAACGATGCCGCCTGCCTCTGATAGAAGCTGTTGTTCAACTTGCAGAGTATGTCGGCTGTCTTGTCGTCCATGGGTCATCAGCCCCATTCTATAGTATAGAATCCTTCTTGCCTATGGAAACGATCATCTTGGAAATATTGGATGCCCTGCGCAAGGCTGCCGGTACCCCGGCAAACCCCCTTGCTGCCGCAGGCTATGCCCACGACCCCGCAGCTCCCGCCCCTGCCCCTTCGCATGGCTCCGGCGCTGCCCCCGCCCTCGCTGGCGCTGCCCCCGCCCTCGCAGGCGCAGCCCCCGCCCCTGCCGACGTAACCCCCTCCCCTTCAGATGAGCCTTTCGACGACCGTGCCCTCGCCAAGTTGATCCACCGCCATAAC
>JAIRPR010000165.1 GCA_031256895.1 Coriobacteriaceae bacterium | reverse complement strand
CACGGGCCGTTGCGCTTTCTCTGGAAGTGGATGGGCAAGGGGCTGGCGCAAGCATGCCCTCAAACACAGCGCAACACCGGCGAAATGCAGCCTTTTGGGCACCCGCCAGCCCTTTATCGGCTGATTCTGTTGCATCTACCCTGATAGTGGCACAGCACCCCCCTGGGGGGTGCGGACATTTTTTTGGACTCGCCTGGGCCGCCAGACCCAGGCTTTGCCTGTACTCCATGGGGCTGAGGCAGCCCCATGACTTTTTGACGCGCACGTCATTATACCATCGTATAGAGGCATCAAGCCTTGCGGCAAACCCATCAATGGCCACGCCCTTCCATGACCTGCCGTAGAAGGACTCGTCCTTCGGCCTCCCGAAGAACCCCTCGCATGCAGCGTTGTCGGGCGAGCAGCCCTTCTTTGACATGGAGCGCTCAAGCCCCGCGCCCCCCATCCGACCGATCCATCCCGGCCAGCGGTAATGGCAGCCTCGGTCGCTGTGGGCCTTTGGCAGCTCGCCTTCGCCGAGGGACGCCAAGGCCTTGTCGGGCATCGTGTTCACAAGCTCGGCATTGGGGCTTGTGCCTATCGTCCATGACACCGCAAGCCCGTCGAAGCAATCTATGATCGGCGAGAGACAGGCCTTGCCCGCCGGTATGCGGAACTCCGTGATGTCGGTGGGCCATTTGTCGTTGGGCGCCCCGGCATGGAAGTCGCGCTCCAGGAGGTTGGGGGCCTCTGGCGATATCTCCCCTGCATAGGAGCTGTACCTGCGCCTCTTCCTGCCTTTGACAGCCATGCCTTCCTCTGCCATCAGCCTGGCCACCACCTTCTCCGAGACGACCGTGCCGTCACGGACGATGACGGCGTGTATGCGGCGGTAGCCGTAGCACCCGCCGCTGTCCTGGGACACAACGCGCACCCTTTGGCGCAATACCGCGTACTTGTCGCCTCTCGCGATCGCGCCCCTTTGATAGTAGTAGCTGCTCTTGGGCAGACGCAGCATGGGCAGCAGGTCACTCAGGGGGAACGTCGTCTTCAGGGCATCGGCAAGGACTGTCCTTTCTCTGTTGTCCAGCTTCTCCAGGCCGATGCCCGGGTCTTTTTTTATCAGTTCGAGCGCTCCTTGCCGGACTGCGGGCTCAAGCCTCGCCAGGTACAGCTCCCTGTCGACGGCCTCCTTCTCCTTGCGCAATGCGGCGATCCGTCCCAGCAGGTCGTCCTCGTTCTCGGCCGATGGGGCCTCGTCATTGTCCGGCAAGACGGCATCCACTTCCTTCCCGAGCAGCTGTCCTCTCCATTCGTGCAGGCCTGCCTTGTGTGCCCCTGTCCCCCTTGCGACATCGGCCACGGTTCGCTCTTTGTCGCATAGCGAGGCCACGGCGGCGGTCCTTTGCTCCAAGGAGCATTCTACCCTGTCCTTCCTTGGTTTTACAGCCTCTGGCGCGATCCCTTTTGTCCAAGCGCCTAAAAGCGTGTGGCTGGGGCAGCCCAGCGCCCTTATGGTCTCAGAGGCGTTATGCCCGTTGCCCAGGTAGTGGCTCACTGCGGCAAGCCTCTGCCCCTCAGTGGAACTTGAGCCATTTGGTGCGCCCTGCCTTCACATGGCCGTCTTTCCCGTAGTCGCTGACCCAGCGCTGCACAGACCATCGCGACCCACAGCCTATGGCCCTGACAGCAGCCGCATACGAGCCGGTTTCGAGGAACGCCTCGACCGCTCTTTGACGTTGCTCTTGCGTGTGCATGGACAATCTCCTGTCTCTTCTGAGTCCAAGTTTTTTCAGCACCCCCCAGTGTTGCGGTTACTTTGGAAATTATCCGGTTGTTGCTCGTTGCGCACCTCGATCCTGGCCGCGAAGGAAAGTCTCGTGGCGACAGGTTGGTTGACGCACAGGAGAAGGCACCAAGCGAGATCTTCCTAGCGGGCAGGCGGGACGGCGCACCCTGTGCTGACAACGATGGCTCCCCTGCTGGCAGGACAGCCCTCTGGCCGAAGGCTGCTCCCGCAGGTTGGGCGAGCCCCCGCTGGCTGGCGGGCGGGGGCTCCGGGCGGCCTCGGGCATCAGGCGAGGTCGGGGTGGAAGTAGGCCAGGGCGCCCGTCTCGTCCATCACCCGCCCGTACGCCTCCTCCAGGGCGTCGAAGTAGCGCCCTGCCAAGGCCAGCACGTTCTCGAAGAACAGGGGCACCTCGGCCGTGTCGTACATCTCTTTGCAGCCGAGGCCGATCCACATCTTGAGCATCTTCGTCGGGTCGATCGCGCCGCAATAGTCCAGCGCCGTCTGCACGTAGTACCCTTCTTTCCTGATGAAGACACGCAGGTCGAAGGAGTTGCCGAAGCGGTCGCGGCGCACGAAGCACTGCCCGTCCTCAGACGGCCGGGGGTCCTTCCTCCATGGGGCGTCTTTCATGGCCTGCGCCAGCGCCTTGTTGGTCGCCTTGGTGACGTTCTCGGGCCTCGTGTAGGGCGGCGTCAGGTAGTAGGGCGGCACGGGCTTGCCCTCCACCCGGTGCGGCAGCCCCCGGCACCATTCGTCGTGGCAGCCCCTCACCCGCGCCATCTCCTCCTCGAAGCGCCTGCCGGCCAGGTCCCACAAAGGCCTGTCGGCCTCGTCGCCGGGGGCGTAGTGCGTCGTGGCCGAGGCGGGCCTGCCCAGCATGGCCACAAGGCGGGCGAGGTGCGCCGACTCGTCGGGCTCGCCGCCTGCGCCCTCGGGCGGGGTCACCTCGAAGCAGGCGCGCACCGTGTAGCTCCTCTCGTAGCCTATGACCGACACGGCGATCGAGGGCGAGAGGTAGCCCAGGGCGCACTCGTACTTGCCCCTCGCCTTCCTGAGGCCGTAGGTGGCGGGGCGGGCAGGGGCGCCGAACCAGGGGATGCCGTCGATCACGAAGAGCAGCGTAGAAAAGGACCTCCTGGTGAGCGTGCGCAGGAGTGCATCGAGCTCGGGGAAGCCCACATCGCCCTCCGGCACGCAGGGGTTGGGCTCGTCCCAGGCGCCCCCCAGGTTGGAGAGCGCCAGGGACGTGCTCTGATGGTCGGTGAACTCCACCGTGCCGTCCGGCCCCGGCGCCGACCCCGCCTGATAGGTGAAGCTGTGGGCGCAGGCGTACCTGCCGAGCCCCTTGTTCCTGCCTATCACCTTGTTGGATGCCACCATCTGCTCGAGTGGCGGCGGGGCGCCCTCGAACCAGTCGAGGCCGTACACCTCGAACAGCAGCCCGCCGTGGGCGTAGCCGCCCGCGAGCCCCCTTATGAGACTTCGGTACTCCTGCCTGTTCGGCACCTTGAACTCGTACACCCTGAACTTCCTGAGCATGGCCTTGCTCCCTTCTTCTTCCTGTCTAGCTTTTCTGTACATTGTCTCAGGCCATGGCGCCCACGGCAACCATGTCCGACCCAGCGCATATGGCGGCGACTCCTGCCGGTGAGCCCACCCCTCCCGAAAGGCCGATGATGGTACCGCCCACAACGATGGTGATTATCCCTGCCGTGACTATCAGGCCGTCCGACCAGGTGACCGTGGCAGCAGGATGGGTCGCGTAGTAGTCTTCGTAGTAGCCCAGCGTGGCATTCTTGAAGGGGTTCACCACGACGTTTCGCAGGCTCTTCTCGCTCACCAGCTCGCGTTGGCGTGCCTGCTGCTCCTGCGGGCGCTCGTCGCGCCAGAAGTTGTAATAGACGTATCCCGTATGATCCGTGCTGTAGGTCCTCACCTGGTAGCCGTCCAGGACCAGGCTCTCGTTCCCGAGGGGATGCCCCTCCTTTACTCCGTTCACCTTGTACCTCTTCATTTGATCCACCAGGGCGCTATGGAGGTGGGAGCCTGGCATGTAGGTGACGGGCTTCACCTCCCATACCTCGTTCGTCAAAGGCTTGTACAGGTCGTACCTGCTCCCTTTGGTTATCGATTGTTCTTGCTCAAGGCCATGCTTGCCTGCCAGGTATCCCACGACTTTGGCGTGCATCCCGCCCGGGTAGCTGAAGTCCCAGTACGGGCGCACCACCCGAAGCCCCGCCATGGCCTCGGCCTCGAACAGGCTGAGCGGCGCCATCCCTCCCATGATGCCTGCGGCGGCAGCGCCGCCCAAGCCCCTCGCAGGGCCGTACATGCCCCTCAGCACGAGGTCCAGGGCGGCCAGGCCCTGTGCCTGCGCCCGGTACGCGAGCGCCGCCTGCTCCTCGAGGTAGGCCCGGTACTCCTCGTACTGGTGCTGCTTGTTGGCCTTGACGCTGGCTATGAGCGAGTTCACGGTGGCCCTTGCGGCGCCCACGTCGGCAGAGAAGGCGGCGACGGCCTGGCCGGTGATCGCGCCGGGGGCACAGCCCCATGATGAGCCTGCCCGCCCGGCGGCTGCCGCGCCCGCGCTTATGTAGCGGTTGGCGCACGCCTGGGACACCTGCGCTATGGCGTTCACCGCCTCGAGGGAGGTGTGGTCTGCCCCATAGGCATTGCCGAGCTGGGAACGGAAGGCGGCGTTCGCGCTGTTGTAGGAGTCCTGCAGGGTGCGGCCCACGTAGAAGTTGTATATCTCGTTGATGCCGCCTGCTGCCTCCATGCCCCGCTCGTAGGCGTTGGCCGTGACGGCGTGCCCCGAGGGGTCCTGGTTGTTCACGGGGTCTGCCTGGGCGAAGGCGAAGCGGTTCTGGGAGGCCGGCTGGCCCGTGCGGCCGAGGAAGGCGTCCTTGGAGGTGAAGCAGCCTGCCGCAGGGTCGTAGTAGCGGGCGCGCAGGTAGGTGAGCCCCGCCTCGGGGGCGTGGTCCTCGGCGTTGTACGTGAACGCGGGCAGGTAGGGGTCCGCGCCCAAGGCCTGCCCGAAGGGGCTGTAGGCGTAAGAGTGCGCGACGGCGCCCGGTGCCTGGGCGCGGGGCTGCGCCTGGCCCTGGGCCGCGGCGGGCGACCCCGGCGCCCCTGTCTCGAAGGCCTGGGCCACGCTGCCCCGCCCGTCGTAGAGGTACGACCTCATGGCGCCGTCGGGCAGCGTGGCCATGATGCGCCCATTGCCGTAGGTGTACGACGCCTTGGCCTTGCCCTCCCCGTCGAACTCCATGGCCACCTGCACGTCGGTGAAGCTGGTGTCGTTCAGGTAGCAGGACAGCCCGTAGCCGAGGCGCATGGCGCCGCCCGCGCCGTCGGCCGAGGCGCCTCCGTCGGCCGAGGCGCCCTCGCCACCCTGCGCCTGCACAGCCGGGGGGCAGGACATCCCGCAGAAGGGATACTCGGGAAGGCCGGCGCTGCCCATGGCCGGGCCGGCCTCGCCGCCTGGGCCTGCGGGCGCGGCGCCGCGCTGCCAGTCGCCCCAGAACGCGGCGCATGCGTTGAAGGCCTCCGTGAAGAGGTGCTGGGCCAAGGGGGCGAACGACAGGGCGGGGGCGCAGGCAAGGCTTGCCAGGCCAAGCCCCATGCCGTACTCGAAGGCATGGCCGGCGAAGCCCTGTGCTTGCGTGCGGCCGGCATTTGCCGCAGGGGGCTGCTCCGCAGCCGTCCCGAGCGCGGGCAGGGGCAGGGGCGCCGGCGTCGTCGGCAGCCCGGGGGCGCCGCCGAGAGGCGCCGGCTGCCGGTAGGCCTGGAGCACCCGGTTGCCGTCGCCGTCGTAGGCGGCGGCCATGACAAGCGCCCCGTCCCGGCTCACGGCCACAAGCCGGCCCTCGGCGTCGTAGAGGTAGCCCGTGGCCGCCGCGGCCGCGCCCCCGCCCCCGCGGCGCTTGGCCACGAGGTTGCCGTCGGCGTCCCACTCGAAGGAGGTGGCGGCGCCGCTCCCGCTATCGTGCTGGCGCACCAGGCGCCCCTGCGCGTCGTAGGAGCTCTCGACCCTTGTGGCCGTCCCGCCCGCCTCGACCGTCTCCGACACGCGGTTGCCCATGGCGTCGTAGGCATAGGAGGTCGTGGAACGGTCGCCCCCCACGTCCTCGGTGCAGCCGGAGAGCTGCCCTGCCGCGTCGTAGGAGAAGCTGCGCACAGCGGCCCTGGGGGCGCCGGCGCCTTGGGCGGGCGCCTGCCAGGAGCCCTCTGTGGCGATGCGCCCCTCGGCGTCGTAGGTGTAGGCGAAGGAAGAGAGCAGCACGCCGCCGCGCGTGTTCACAAGCCGCTCCAGGCGCCCGAGGGCGTCGTAGGTGTAGGAGGTGGCCGTCCCGTCGGGGCGCTCGCAGCCGGCCATTCTGCCTGCCGCGTCATAGGAGTAGCGGGTCTCGCCCAGCTGCGAGTCGCCCACCGCCGAGATGGAGCCGTCCTGGCCGTAGGCGTAGGAGACCTCCTTGCCGCCAGGGTAGGCGACGCTGGCCAGGCGCCCGTAGGCATCGTAGGCATAGGCCAAGGACCGCCCGTCCGCCTGCGTGAGGGAGGCCGGACGGCCGAGGGCGTCGTAGGCATAGGAGCTCGCCCCTGTGGCGTCCTCCATCGCCACCCGGTTCCCTGCCTGGTCGTAGGAGTAGGCGACGGGCGTGCTGCCGTCGCTGTAGCCCTTCCCGGCAAGCCGCCCCGCCCTGTCGTAGCGGTAGGACACGGACCTCCCGGAAGGGGCTGTCGCGCCTATCAGGCGGGAGGCGGCGTCGTAGGTGAAGCGCTCGGTGCCGCCCGTCGGGGACGTGGCCGCCACGAGGTTGCCATGGAGGTCGTAGCCGTAGGACCAGCCCATGCCCTGGCCTAGGCCCTGCCCAGCGGCAGGCGCGGCAGGCGCGCCCTCGGCGGCGAAGCGGCGCGCCGACACGGTGTTGCCCATCGCGTCGCAGGCGTACTCGCTGGTGCGCCCCAGGGGGTCGCGCACCTGCACCAGGCTGCCCCGCAGGTCATAGGAGTAAGCGGTCGTGTTGCCCAGCGCGTCGGTGGCGCTAGCCAGGTTGCCGCCCGCGTCATAGGACCATGTCCTCGCGTTGCCCAGGGCGTCGGTCGCGCCCGTCAGCTGGCGCGCGGCGTCGTAGGTGTAGCGCATGGCCGCCCCGTCCCTCCCGGTGTGGGAGACGGGCAGGCCGCGGCCGTCGTACTCCCACGCCTCGGACGCCCCGCCGGGCGCTGTGGCGCCCGTCAGCCTCGACGCCTTGTCGTAGGACCAGGACCACGACAGCTCCCCCTGTGCGGCCGAGGCCAGGCCGCCCCGTGCGCCGTAGGAGAAGGTGAAGGGCGCGTCGATGCCGTTGGTGCCTGTCACCGGCCTGTCGAGCGCATCGTAGGTGTAGGCGTAGCGGGCGCCGCCCGGCAGCGCGGCGGCGGCCAGGTTGCCCCTCTCGTCGTAGGAGTACAGGGTGCGCGCGCCCCCGGGGCCCGTCTGCACGACAGGCCGGTGGGCCCGGTCGTAGGCGAAGGAGGCCGTCGCGCCGTCCTGGTCGGCCACCCGTACCAGGTCGCCCCGTGCGTCATAGGTGTAGGAGGCCGACCGCCCCGCGTTGTCGTACTCACGGGTCACGCGCCCTATCCGGTCGTGCTCGTAGCCCTGCACGAGCCCGCCCGGCAGCGTGGCCGACAAGAGCCAGCCCTCGGGAGAGTATGCCCGGGCGGTCACGTAGCCCAGGGGGTCCGTCTCCTTGACGGGGTTGCCGCGGCCATCGTAGGCGAAGGAGGTCACGCCGCCTGCGGGGCTTTCCACCGCCGCCGTGCGCCCGAGCGCGTCGTAGGCGAAGGAGGTCGCACGCCCCAAGGGGTCGGTGCTCTGCACGAGGCGCCCGAGCGCGTCGTAGCTATACCCCCACGTGCCCCCCTCCGGGTCGGTCACTGCCGTCAGGTTGCCTGAAAGGTCGTAGGAATAGGCGGTGGACGCGCCCTCTCCATCCGTCCATGACACGAGGCGGCCGGCCGCGTCGTAGCCCGCCTGCCACACGGCGCCCAGCTGGTCGGCCTCCAGGACGGGGTTGCCTACCGCGTCGTAGGCGAAGGTGCGCTCCTGCCCTGCCGCGTCTACCGCCCGCACAACGCGCCCGAGCGCGTCATGGCTGAACGACTCGCGGCGCCCGGAGGCGTCGGTGCGCTCGGAGGGGTTGCCCGCCTCGTCGTAGGCGTAGCTGAAGGCCGGGCCTGTGCTGCTCGACACATGCACGACGCGCCCCAAAAGGTCGCGCCCGTAGGACGTCCGATCCCCGTTGAAGCCGACCTCCTCCACAAGGCCGCCCCAGGCGTCGTAGGAGAGCTCCCTCCTCCTGCCGAGCGCGTCGGTCTCCGAGACGGTGCGCCCGTAGGGGTCGTGGGCGTAGGCGGCCAGGAGGCCTTGCGGGCCCTCCGTGCGCACGAGCCTGCCGAGCCCGTCGTAGGAGTGCCTTGCCAGGAGGCCCGCCCCGTCCTCTGCCTGGACGAGGCGCCCTGCGGCGTCGTAGCCGTATGACTGCCACGTGCCGTCCGCGGCCGTCACCTTGACGACGAGCCCCCGTGCGTCGTAGCAGGCCTGCGTGGTGTTGCCGAGCGCGTCGGTCACGGCCACCGGGCGCCCGAGCGCGTCGTAGGCAAAGGCGGTCGCCTCCTGCAAGGGGCCCCTCACCAGGACTGGCAGCCCCCTCTCGTCGTAGGCGTAGGTGGTCGTGGTGCCCAGGGCGTCGACCGTCGCGGCAAGGGCGCCTGCGGCATCGTAGTGGAACAGGGTGGTGTTGCCGGCGGCGTCCGTGGCTGAGGCAAGGGCGCCCGCCGCGTCGTAGGCGTAGGACTCCGTTGTGCCGTCGGGGCGGGTGACCGACGCCAGCCTGCCTTCCGCGTCGTAGGCGTAGGCGGTCACCAGGCCGCCGGGCGCCGTGGCCGTGGCGAGGCGCCCGGCGCCGTCGTATGCATAGGCGCTCCGGCGCCCCAAGGGGTCGCCCATGGCGGTGAGGCGGCCGGCCGCGTCGTAGGCGAAGGAGAAGGACCTTCCCGCGCTGTCGGACGCCGCCGTGAGCCTGCCTGCCCGGTCGTAGGCGTAGCTTATGGCAAGCCCCGCCTGGTCGGTGTCGGACACGAGCCGCCCGCGCGCGTCGTAGGCGTAGCTGTGGGCGCTGCCGTCGGGCAGCCGGACGTGCACGGCGCGCCCCTCGGCGTCGAAGGTGCGCTCTGTGACGCCCTGGGGCCCCTCCTCGCGCTCGGGCACGTCCGAGGTGGGGCCGTACCCGTAGGTCGTGACGTTGCCTGCCTTGTCGGCCGACCAGGACACCCTTCCTGCCGCGTCGTAGGCGAAGGCCTCGGTGGCGCCCAGGGCGTCGGTCACGGCGACCGGGCGGCCGAACGCGTCGTAGGAGTAGCGGGTGGTGTTGCCCAGGGCGTCGGCCTCGGACGCCTTGTTCCCGCAGGCGTCATAGGTGTAGGCAATCCTCTGGCCGAGCGGCCCCGTGACCAGGACGGGCCTTCCCGCGGCATCATAGCTGCAGGTGGTGGCCGTGCCCCGCGCGTCGGTCGCCGCGATGCACCTCCCGGCGGCATCGTAGGTGTACGACGCCGACGCCCCGCCGCTCCCCCCGATGCCCGCGACCCTCCCGCCCGGGGTGTGGGAGGTGCGGCGCTCAAGGCCAGTGGGGCCGGTCTCGGTGACCAGGCGGCCCATCGCGTCGTAGTGGCACACCGTCTCGTTGCCCAGGGGATCCCTCACCGTGAGGGAGGCCGTGCCATCGTAGGCGAACGTGGTGGTCGCGCCCTCCTCGTCGGTCATCGACGCCACGCGGCCGAGCGCGTCGTAGGAAAAGCCCCGGGAGGCGCCGTCGGCATAGGTGACGGCCACGAGGCAGCCGTCGTCGTCGTAGGCGTTCTCTGTCACGGCGCCGTCGAGGCCGCGCACCCTAAGGGGCAGGCCGCGCCCGTCATAGGCCGCCTCTTGGAACGAGCCGTCCGCGCGCGTCACGCGGACGAGCCTGCCGCCCTCGTCGTAGGAGTACGCAGCCGTCCGGCCCAGGGCGTCCGTCTCAGAGGAGAGCCTCCCCTGCGCGTCGTAGGACTTGTGGACGGCAGCCCCCCCGCGCGTGACGGAGGTCGCCCGCAAGAGCCCGTCGTACCCATAGGCCGTCTCGGAGCCGTCTGCGCCAGTCAGCACGGTGACGCCTTCCCCGTAGGCGACCGTCGAGGTGCTGCCCAGGGCGTCCGTCTGCGCGACCACCCTGCCCTGCCCGTCGTAGGCGTTGGCGGCGACGCGGGCACCGGTGCCGTCGTACCAGGCGCTCATCTGCCCATTCCCGTCGTACTCGTAGCGCACGGTGGCCCCGTCCGCATCGGTGGCAGAGACGAGGTACCCCTGCTCGTCATAGGAATAGCGAAGGGCAGCGCCGTCGGGCAGGTCGATGCGGCTGATGCGGCCGGAGGCGTCGGTGCCGACCCCGAACACGCGCCCTGCGGGGCTTGTGACCCTGACCAGGCGGGAGTCCTGGTCGCGGTCCAGCGTGGCGGCAAGGCCGTGCAGGTCCGTGACGGCCGCCAGCATGCCCCAGGCATCGAAGGTGAGCGTGATGCCGTCGGGCCTTTCCAAGGTGTAGGCGCCCGCCCCACCCGTGCCAGTGCCCGACCCTCCCGACCCGGCTCCCGCCCCGCCCGTGCCCGTGCCGTCCGCGCCGTCCCCTCCGGGCACCGTGCCCGCGCCCCCGTGGCTCTCAAGGACGTAGCCGCTGCCGTCGGGGCCTGCCCAACCCCCTTCCTGGGGCGTGAGCATCACCAGGCGCCCGTCCTCGCCCGTGTAGGCCACGCCCCCGTCCGCCCGGGCGGTGAGCGACTGCGTGAGCACGCTGGACCAGCCCCTGCCGAAAGGCCCAGCCGCCTGGGGCGCGAGCGCGTTGTAGGACCGGGCGATGCGGAACTCGCGCCCGTAGTCGAGCGAGGCCGCGTCCGTCTGCTCCAGGTAGAAGTTCCCGGTGCACATGTTCACCGGCTCCATGTCGAACTCGGACGTCTGCGAGCGCCCCATGTTGGCATAGACTATGGCCCGCCTGTGCTCCAGCGTCGGCTCGAAGGGGCGGGTGTAGGGGGCGTCTGTGCGGGGGCCCCTGATGAAGAGGGTGTCGCCCGGCATGGCCAGGCTGTCGCCCAAGCGGTTGTCGGCAGCGACCGTGGCGAGGGGCACCCCGTAGTGAGCGGCCAGGTAGGGGATGGCGTCCTGCTCGCGCACCCGGTAGACCAGGAACGCGTCGGAGGCGCCCCAGGGGGTCTCCTCGGCAGTGCCTCCAGGGTTCGCCCACGCGTCCGGCACGCGGACGCCCCGGGCCCGCACCCGGTAACACGTGTCGAGGCCTATCAGGGCTGCGGGGAAGAGGCCTGTCTGCCAGTTGGACTCGGACAGGCCGTGGTAGCCCAGCGTGAAGGGCGCCTCGCCCAAGAAGGGGTCCGAGTCCGGATAGAGGGGCTCGTACTCGGCCTTGGGGTAGGCGCCCTGCGCCACGGCAAGCGCAGGCGCGCCCGTGCCGCCCGGCCCTGCGGGCAGGCGCTCGAGAACGTAGTCCACCCTGAGCGCCGGACGGACGAGGCCGTCGGCGAACAGGCCGGCGAAGGCCTGGGCGGGGGCGGGGCCCTTGTCGGCCAAGGGGCGCAGGGCCACCTGCGGGGCGGCAAGGGCCATCCCCTCGTCGACCGGCCCCGGCACCGTCCATGAGAGGTCGATGTAGAGTGCCTGCGCCCCATGGGCGTTGCCCGTGCCCGAGAGGCACACGGCAGGCTGCGCCTCGCTGCGGGGCGTCAGCATGACGCCCCGGTTCGCCGCAGGGTCGCGCCGCCATTCCTTGAAGGCGTCGGTGACGTCGAAGCGCATCCACCCCTTGCCCTGGGGCACGGCCTGGCTGTCGAGGTAGGCGAGGCCTCCCGGCCCGGCCGGGCGGTTGTTCCAGGTGTGCCGCCCGTCGCCCCCCCACGGTGCGCACACCATCCTCGCGTCCACCATGGCGCCGGCGCTGCCGGGGGCGCCTGCGTACTTGTACGCCGCCAGCGTGGCCGACAGGACAGCCCGGTCGGGCAGGCCGGCGACATAGGGGGCGACGTCGTTTATCCTCACGTACGACCAGGACTGCCCGTAGGTGACGCCTGGCGTGCCCACGAGGCTGCCGTCCTCGAGGCCCACGTAGAGGTACGGCACGCTGTGCTCGAGGTCAGGCCCCGACGACCAGCCCGCGAAGGCCTGGACGACCCCTTGCGAGATGCTCCCTCCGGCGAGCGCATGGGAGGGGTCGATGGTCACGGGGTAGGCGCGCCCCGGCGCCATGAGCCATTCCCGGTCGGGCGCTATGCGCAAAAGGGCGGCGTCCCGGTAGGCACAGGGCACGACGGCGCCGCCCCCAGGCGTGCCGGGCAGGGGGCCTGGGGCCCCCACGGGGCCGCAGATGGCGGTGCCGATGGAGGCGGCCGCCCCGCCTGCGGCAGCGGCCGGGGCGCCGGCTTGCCCGCCTTCCGGGGCGGCTGCCGCGGCTGCGCCCTGCGCGTCGGCCGCACCGCCGGGCGCCTGGGCTCCGTCTTCCGCAGCGCCCGCCGGGGCCTCCCGAAGCTCCAGGACAATGGCCGTGGAGGCCTGCCCCTGTGCGTCCCGCATCAGGGGCGCGTCTATGGCGAGGGCCGGCTCCGCGCCCGCAAGGGGCCGCCCGTCAGGGCCCAGGCTGCCGCCGTGGAAGACGAGCACCCTTCCGGCCTCGGCGAAGAAGGCCGCCCCCGGGGCCTCCAGGACGTACTCGAAGGCCTCCAGGCCGGTCGGCATGGCAAGCACGACGTCCTCCTTGAGCGAGCCCCCGCAGACGCGGTACTCGAGGTCGATGCCCGGTGCCGCGCCGTTGTAGCGCACGGCGCTGCCCTGGGCGAAGGCGCCCTTGAGCGTGGCGAAGAGCGGGCGTGCGGCCAGGGTGAGGCCGTCCTTCTCAACCGTGACGGCGCCCCCCTCCGAAGGGAGCGTCACCGAGAAGCCGTTCGCCCTGTTCGTGTAGGCGCCGTCCCTCAGAACCAGGGTGTTGTCGATGTCGCGCTCCACGCCGTCGACGTCGGTGAAGGTCAGGGGCTCCGACTGCACCCGGGTGGTGTAGGTGCCGTCGCGGTTGAGGTAGGTCCGCGAGTAGCGGTCGTGGGCGACCTCTGCCAAAGCGCCCTGCGGCGCCTCGGGCGCGGCGATGGCGGCAGGCGCCACGGCAGGCATGCCCCCCTGCCCGTCCCCGCTGCCCGAGGGTTCGTAGGAGTTGGGAGCCGCAGGCCGCCCTGCGGGCGCCAAGGGGGCTGCCGCCGGCGCCTGGGCCTGTGGCACGGCGGCTACAGCCCCGGCGCCCGGCGCCCGGGACGGCAGGCCGGACGGCAGCAGGCTTGCGGCGAGCGCGACCGAGAGCAGTGCGCGCACCGCCCGGCCGGGCGCGCCCCCCGTTGCGGCAGCCGTCCTCGGGCGTGCGGGGAGGCGCACGCCGCCGCCTGGGCCTGGGCGCGCACCGGGCCTTAGGTAGAGCCTCCCGACCAGGACGAGGGCTGCTACGCCCGTCGCGGCCAGCAGGGCGCACCCGGCCGCCTGCAACGGCCAGGGCAGCGGCAGCGTGCCCGTCCCCAGGGTGATGCAGCCACCCGCAGCCAGGCAGCAGGCCAGGCGGGCCAGCACGCGGGGGTAGAAGCGCGCAAGCGACGCCCCCGCCCGATGCGCCCATCCGCGCGCCTGGGCCCAGGCGCCGCCGCGGTAGCCGCGCATGGCGGCCAGGAACACCGCATGGAGCAGGAGGGGCGCCAAGGCCAGGGCGCCCGCCAGCGCGAAGGCGCCCACTGCCGCCTGTATGCGCGAGACGCCCAATGCCCCTATGGCGAAGGTGGCCAGGGCGAGCGAGAGCAAGCCCGTGAGAGCGGACCATAGGAGCGCAGCCAGGGCGAAGCCGCCCAGGGCAAGGGCG
Organism: Coriobacteriaceae bacterium; assembly: GCA_031256895.1. GTDB lineage: Bacteria > Actinomycetota > Coriobacteriia > Coriobacteriales > Eggerthellaceae > WRIS01. Next base: position 31,488 of record JAIRPR010000165.1, on the reverse strand, counting down.
AGCCTGAGCGCCAGGGCGAGGCCGCCCCCACAGGGGGCATGGGCGCCGCAGGCCCTTCCATGGGCGCCATGCCGGCGCGCCGCCATCCCCTTCCCTGTCACGGGCACCGTGCCGCAGCATGCCGCCTTGCGGGCGCAAGCCTTGTGCGCCTGTCCTCCATGGGCACCGTGCCCATAGGCCGGCGCCCTGCGGGCAGCCGCCGGCCGCCGCCTTCCGGGAGCCTCGTGCGGGGCTTTGGGCCTGCCCATGGCGCTGCCCGGGGTCCCAGGCCTGCCCATGGCGCTGCCCGGGGCGCTATGGCCCGTCATGTCCTTTTCGTCGGGCTTCCTGCCCCCAAGCCGGCCCCCTGGCCGAGCGCCCCTCGGGCGCAGGCCGCGGCTCCGCGTTCTGTCAGCCTCCATAAGGCCATTCCTCTCACCACTCAAGCCGCCCCTTTCCGAGAAGGGCGGCACAGACAAAGCCTTCAGGGGGGACTGCGGCGGCAGCGCTGAGGGGCGCCGCAGCCCAGCCTTCCCCGGCAGGCCTATCACCGGCCGCCCCGGGCGTGTCCTCCTGGGGTGGCCGCGACTCGAACAGGGGCATGCTAGCAGAGGCAGGGCACGCCCGCAAGCCGCTTTCGCCCAACGGCATGGAGCAGGTATGCTGGGGGCTCGATCAAAGGAGCTACACGGTGGATGTTCGGCCGCTGTGGGCGATGCAACAAAACCCCAAACAATCCTTTCCCCTAGGGCAGTTTTTTATCTTCCAATAAGGATAGGATAGACGGCCAGCCCTTTCCCTTCGATTCAGCACCTGCATAAACGCTTGCCTGGATGACCCCCGAAGTCGAGTGCTTCGCGCCTTGGGAAGCTGCATCCGCACGCTTTTCGCCCAATCTTGCCCCTTGAGTCTTGCCTTGGGGCAAGGTTTATCCTCGCAAGGTGCCGTGTTCGGGGAACGCCTGAAAAGCCTGAGAAGCATGAGTCGTCGGGTGGGATGCCCTGGGGCACGCAAAGGTCATACCGACCTGTCCTGGTGTCTCAGAGGCACCATCGACCAGAGAAGAGGAGAAAGGGGAAACATGAGAAGAAAGAAGAAATGGCTCTTGATGGGAGTGATGACAGGCCTTTGCGCCTTGGTGATGCTTGCCGCGTTCGGCTGCTCCCCCCAGCCAGGGAAGACAGAAGGCGAAAAGCCTGTGGCAAAGCCGGATGCAACGCCGCCAGTGGTGTCGTTGGCGCCCCAGACCGACCCGTACAACCCCATCGTGAAGACCTTGCCGGATGGGACGCGCATACAACGCACCCCCACCGAGGACGGCACCGTGACCACCACGCTTGACGGCTCGTACACCTACCATACCCCCGCGACCAACATACCGTACAACACCTATTACCTGAACGCCGATGCAAAAGGCTGTTATGCCTGTCACGAGGATCTGGCGAACACCTTGAACAACATGGAATACAGCCACACCGACCTGAGCAATGCCTTGGGCATCCAGATCACGGTGCAGATGTGCATCGACTGCCATACCTTCGGCTATGGGTACCTGACCAACCAATACTCGTTCGGGTCCTTGGTGCATGGCATACACGAGAAGGACGACCGTGCCGATTGCTGGAACTGCCATGTGGGCACCGGAAGCGGTGAGGGCATGCAGCTCTGGGACGAAGCGAAGTACCGGCAGCTGCGCGGCATCACGCCGATAAGCGATGTCCAAGGCGATTTCTCATACGACCAGGACAAGCTGATAAGCGCCGAGGAACTGTTCGATTTCGGCTGGGACTATTTCGACCTTGACTATATGCGGACCGAGAACAACGCCAACAACACCCCACTTGACCAGGAGATGTTCGATACTTGGACCATCACCGTAAGCGGCGCGGTCGCTCAGGAGCGCACCTACACCCTGCCCGAGCTTATCGAGAAGTTCCCCAGCAAGACCGTGCCCTTCACCCTGCAATGCACCTTGAACCCCATCGGCGGGCCCTTCATCGGCAACACCAAGATAACCGGCATTCCCTTGAGCGCCCTGTTCGCTGATGCGGGCATCAGCCCCACCGCAGGAGCATTCACCGCCATAGCCCCTGACGGCTTCACCGAAAGCATGGTCATGGGCAACTTCACAGAAGGTTACATCACCTACGAGATGGACGGGGCGCCCCTCATGTGGAAGCATGGCTACCCCGTCACGCTGTATGTTCCCGGCTCAGCAGCCCCCATCAGCGTGAAGGAGGTCTCGGAGATAATCGTGAACACCCAAGACGAAGCTGCAGAGCTGCATGAATGGAACGGTTGGCCACAAGAATCAGGCGACGGCAACTTCTACACCCCCAGCGGCTGGCCTTACACCGACGAGAACGATTACGTGAACAAACCGAACGTCGGACTGTTCGATTTCACTGAAGGAACCGTGATAACGACCGGCAAACCGTATACCTTCACGGGCTATGCCTCTGGCTGGGATGAAACGATTGGCGCCCTTGAGTTCTCGATGGACGGTGGCACGACCTGGACACGATTCGATACCCCACAAGTCGATAAGGCCCGCTGGGTCATCTGGCACTTCGCCTTCACCCCCGAGGTCGATTCCGGCTACGTGCTTTCGGTCCGCGCGGTATCGACCAACGGGCATGTGACCCAAGACCCCATCGAAGTCCTGTTCAACGCAAAAGCAAGCTAGGAGGCGAAAGAACCATGAAAGCTTCTCCCTCAAAGATAATCGGCCTCGCCGCAAGCGGGGCCTTGGCGGTCTCGGCGCTGCCCATCGTTTCAGCCCTTGCCTCGCCCACAACCCCGGGGCATGATGCCCCACAGGGCAATGCCCTGGCACACCACGAAGCAGAGGCGCACCACACTGCGGTGGCTGCCCCGGCCACGGTGGATGTCACCAACATACAAGGGACGTTCTGGTACGACCAGGGCGTCAAGCTGGACAACAGCAGCCTTGCCCCTTCCCTGTACAAGGCTTCACAGCATATCTGCGGCCTTTCGCTGCTCGAGCCTGCACTTGCGCACACGGCTGGCGAAGCCCAGGGCAAGGCGAACGGCGCACCAGAGGCTCTGGCTGTTGCGCCTGGTGAGCCAGCCCATCAGGTTTCCGCAATAACCAGCATACGGGTCAGCGGCGATGTCGATAACGCCTACACCGCCTTGGTCGCCGACCTCGAGAAGAAGGCTCCCGCTTCCAAGGTCTTGGGCTGCACTTGTGCCGGAAATCCCGCCGATGGGCGCGCCAGTGCCAATGTGGCTGTTCAGGGCTTCATGTTGGCAGCCCTTATCAAAGAAGCGGCACCCGAGCAAGGGGTCAACACCATCACCTTCGTCTCTGCCGACGGCTACCGCATAAGCCTTCCCTTGCGCTACATCAGGCAGCACTACAGCATCATAGTCACGCAGGCGAACGGGGAAGCCATGGGCGAGGCCTTCGGGTGCAGCAACCAGCTGTGGCTTGGATCCACGGCGGCACGCTACTTCGCCCGCGACATCGTTGCCATCGAGCTGACTGCGGAAGAGAACCCCCCGGCTGCTCCTGACGCCTTGGGGCCACAGGCTGCAAACCAGCCGAATGTCGGCATACTCTGGGGGGAATGAGGCCTTATGATAGGCACACGGTACGGAAAGGTCGGCGAGCCCTTCACGCTTGAGGGCTACGCCCAGGACTTTGCTTCGCCCCTGGCCGCCTTGCAGGTGTCCGGCGACCAAGGCCGCACCTGGACCACCTACCCCCTGCACGACATCGATGCAGACAGGAATGTGAACTGGAGCTTTTCCTTCACGCCCGAGCAAGCAGGCACCCATACCCTGCTGATGCGGGCACAGAACGAAAAGGGCGAGCTGACCCCCGAAGCCGCCCGCGTCGTCATCCGGGTGTCCGGGTAGGCAAAACACAGGAGCAAAGCACAAGATGCGGATGCCTTGGCAAGCCCATGGGACAAATTGCCGGGGCATCCGCTGGTTGCCGGGGCTTAGGCAGTTGCCGGGGCGGCCGCTGGCTGGTTGCCGGGGCTTAGGCAGTTTCCCGGGATTCCATTGGGCATCCGCTGGTTGCCGGGCTCGGGCAGGTAGCAGCGTCATGCTGGCAGCATTTTCCTACCGCGTTCACCGTTCCTTCTCCACGGCCTTCGCCGTCTTGCCTGGCCTTCCCCTGCTCTGCGGCCTGAGCCGCGTCATGCAACCCTGACCGGTATCTGAAGCTTGAACAGCATCTCGCGCCCCTCGTAAAGAAACGCCGGAGTCTCAGCGACGATCTCGCCCCAATAATCCCCAGCGATCTGGAATCCATGCGCTTGCGCATAGTCCAGTATTGCCTGCAAGCCATTGAGCTCTGCGTTGCTCCCATCGACATCGGTATAGCGGCTCTTGAACAAGGTGAGGAACGCTCCTTCGGCTATAGTGCCCAGGTTGGCTGCGTCGCCCAGCAGCTCAAGGGCTACCTCATCGACCAGGATGAACGATGATTTCAAACGGAAATCCCGCGCAAGCAGGTCTTCCTTGTCTATCGAACATCCTACCCGATGGAACAGGGAAAGGGGCATCCCCGCATCACGCATATGCCGCTTGGTAAGCCGGAGGTTCAACTCCCATTCCTTGAGGAAGGTCTCGACGTTTTGGCTCAAAGCAATCGCACGTTCGTTGAAAAGGGGAAACGTTATCAGCCTTCGTACGGGCAGGTGTTCAAGTATTACCTGGTCGCAGATCGACTTCTCGGTCAGGATACGGTAATTCTCCATCAGAAGCTCGGCATTGCGCTTGGCCACCCGCAAGTCAAGCATCTCTTCATCAATGGCACAAAGGCGCGCCTCAAGCACTTCTGCCAGGTTCTCGATGGCGTGGCTGTCGTGCAGCTGCTTTATCTCGTCAAGGGAGACCCCCAGGTATTGCAGCTGTTGGATCATGTCCACGGTGGAACATTGCTCATACGAATAATAACGGTAGCCGGTCGATTCATCGACCCGTATAGGCTCAAGCAGCCCTTTTTGCTGGTAGAGCCGCAAAGCCTTTTCACTGACGCAATTAAGGTCTGCCATGCGCCCTATGCCGAACTCGACCATGCTGCCCCTTCCCACTTGATAGCGAACTATTCCCCAAAACCTGCTTGAGGCGCGGCCTGGACCTTCCTCATATGGAGGCAAAGCACTAACGAAGCCGCCATCAGGGCAATCGTGAGCCCTATCACGCAACGGAACGCGAAAAGGTAGGCGGCGTCATCCGGGAGGCTTTGCCCCCAGACCGACCGGAACAAAGAGAACAGACCGGCAGAAGCAGCCGTGCCCAGACAGAAGGCAAGGTTGCGGTTGGTCGCGACAAACCCGCTGGCGTAGCTTGCAAAGCGTCTGCCCGCTGCAGTCATTATCTCGCTGTTGTTGGGGGTGTTCAAGGTGCCCATCCCGCAACCGACAAGCACCAGACAAACGGCTGCATAAGGGATTGAAGGCTGGGAAGGCAGGAAGAAGACCATCACCAATGCCCCTACCAACAGCACCAAGGATGCAGGCATGACGCGCAGCGCGCCCACGCGATCGGACAGGATGCCTGAAAGGGGGCCGGTCACCGCCATGCCCAACGCGGTCATGGCAAGCAGCATGCCCGCTTCGCCCACCGACATCTCCCATACCTGTTCCAGGAAGAAGGGCACCTGAAAGCTGACCATCATACCCGCGGCATAGCTCAAGAACGTCACCAGGTTGCCCAAAGAGAAGCGCCGGTTACGCATGATCTTGCGGTCGAGCAGCGGCTGTGCCTGCTTGCGTTCCACCAGGATGAACACGGGGATCAAAGCAACAAGCAGGAGCAAGAACCACTGGCTTCCCGTAAATCCCCCGCTCAGCCCCACTATTGCCGAGCTAATAAGCCCTGCCAGGACAAAAGCCCCCCGGGTGTCCAGTGGCGGGCTGTCCAAAACAGGTGGCACCGGGGACCGCAGCAGGCAGGCGGCCAGCAACGTTGCCACGCACATGACTGGCAGGTTGACCGCAAATATCATCGGCCACGACGCAAAGGACAAGATCAAGCCCCCTGCAGAAGGCCCACACATATTGCCTATGCCCACCATCAGCACGGTCATGCCTATCGCGGTGCCGCGCTGCGCCTGAGGGAAGATGGTCGATACCAGCGCCATTCCGGTGGCAAGCATCATGGCTGCCCCCAGCGCTTGGATACCCCGCGCAACCAGCAAGAACACAAAGCTTTCCCCCGTACCTTCAACAGCTGACCGTGAAAGCGGGCCCAAAAGCCCCCCGAGGAGGCTGCCGGGTTGGGATACGGCTGCAGACCCGCCCGAGAAGGCCTCCACCAAAGCATCAGGCAAGCCGCCCGACAAAGCACAGAGAAGCGTGCCTACGCTGAAGATGGCACAGCCAGCGATATACACGCGGTGGCTTCCCCTGCGGTCGCCCACGCGCCCGAACAACAGCATGAAGGAGCTGACCACGATAAGGTACACCGTGACCACCCACTGGACCTGTGCCATGCTGATGCCGAACTCGCCCGCGAGCACCGGGTTGGCAATGTTGATGCTGCTCGCGTTGACCGAGGTGACCAAGGTGCCCAACGAGATTGCCCCCAAGGCAGCCCATTTGTTTGTCTTCCATGGCTGTTGGAGGGCCTTGGTTCGGCCATCGCCCTCACCGGCGCCTTCCAAACCTGGGGCACTTCGTTGCATGGTACAGGAAGACAAGGAAACGACACCGGTGTCCTGTTCATTGGCACCTTCCAAACCTGGGGCACTTCGTTGCTTCTGGCCGTCATGGCCAAGCGTGCCGTTTGGGTGAAAGCCTTCCTCTGACAGGTGCTGTTCGGAATCTTCCATCATATTCCTCTAAGACGGTGCTGTTCGGAATCTTCTTTCATATATCCCTTCTGTTCCCCGATGGTTCTCGGCGGTTGGGTTAAGATGCCTTTTACTGCGAGCCGCCTGACACGGGTTGGCCAGCGAACAACAACCACGGTATCTGTGCTTCCCTGATTTGTCAAGGGGGATGGCTTTACAAGGACGCAAGGCTTAAGGCATAATGTTAGCGTTCACACCCCGGCTTGTTGCGCAACACCGGTGCACGCTGTTGGCCTTTGGGGCTTCTTCTGGAATCAAAGGTGTCCGGAAGTCCAAGGCACAAGGCAAGCGCTTGGGTTCATCCAAAAGGCAAGACGGTCCGGGCGTGAACGGAAAACGGTTTTACCTCGTGTGCCTTTTCAGGGCGCACACAAACGAAAGAAAGGAAATCGGAATGAGGTCAGAACAAGTATGTTAAGGGGCGGCGAGAACGCCGCCATCCGCGTCTTGAGCGGCGCGGACATCGCTTCGGTGCTCACACCCCAACAGGTGATAGAGCGCGTCCAAGAAGCCTATCTCTGGAAAGCGCAGGGTAGGACTGCTACTTTCCCTCTTGTGTTCCACGAGTTCACGCCGGGTGTTGCCGACATGGACATCAAATCCGGCCATCTGGCGCCAGCCGGCCTTTTCGGCCTCAAGCTGGTATCCTTCTTTGCACCGAACGCTGCATCAGGGCTGCCCGTCTTATACGGGACTATCCTGTTGGCCGATGATGCCACCGGGGCGCCGCTCGCACTCATGGAAGGGACCCACCTGACGGGATTGCGCACCGGCGCTGCGGCGGCCATTGGGGCATTGCACCTTGCGCGCCCGGAAAGCGAGCGCTTCCTTATCGTGGGGGCAGGGCATCAATGCGTCTTCCAGGTGGGGGCTATGGCGTGTGCCTTTCCCCAGCTGAAACAAGTGATGATCTGCGACCCCCTGGATTTCGGGAACGCGGTGAAACGGGCGGCGACCCTTGCGCAGGAAGCTCCTGGGGCGATCGGCATGGAACTGCCCGGGCATCTTGAGATACTTGCGGTGCGCGATCTTGAAGAAGCGGTGCGCACCAGCGACATCATCACCACGGCGACGCCTGCCCGGGAGCCCTTGATAGATGATGGCTGGGTACAGCCGGGAACCCATTTCAGCTGTGTCGGCTCAGACATGCCCGGCAAGCAAGAGCTCGACCCGCGCATCCTTGCAAGGTCCCGGGTGTTCGTTGATGACCTGCCCCAATGCCTTGAAGTCGGGGAAATAGAGCTTGCCGTGAAGGCAGGCTTCATAAGCGCAGAAGACATCATAGGGGAAATCGGCATGATAATGCCCCGCTGTGCGGAAGAAAAGCTTGCCCAAGAAAGCGGCACGTGCGGGTCGGCCGAAGGGTCGGCCGAGGGGGCAACCCCGGGAGACGGCGCCCCCGTGCAAGGACGCACCAGCCCCGAAGACATCACGGTGTTCGACAGCACCGGCATAGCCTTACAGGACCTGGCCGCGGCACGCGCCGCCTTTGATGCTGCCGAAGCTGCAGGGCTTGGCGTCGTGGCCGCACTCTAAGAACAGAAAAGGAGAACCTTATGTATATACGTGATTTCGGCGTCGAGATGTGGATGAACGAATACGAGAACGATTGCGAGATAAACCTTGCAGAGACCTGCGTCAAACCCTTCACCGTGCGCGAGATAATGGAGATGACCGACAACCCCCAAGCCACCTGGGAAAGCCTGCTCGACATCCAATTGACCTATGGTGCCATAGAAGGCTCTGAGCTTTTACGGGGCGAGCTGGCAAAGCTCTATGAGTCCGCCCAGCCTGCGAACATCGTGACCACTCATGGGGCCATCGGTGCGAACAACCTGGTCATCAATAGCATCGTGAACCCTGGCGACCGTGTTGTCAGCGTGCTTCCCACCTACCAACAGCTTTATTCCATCCCTGAGTCGCTTGGTGCCGAAGTGAGGATATGCCCGCTTCTGCCCGAGAACGGCTTTCTGCCCGACCTTGACGAGATGCGTTCATACGTGAATGAGAACACCTCGCTCATCTGCATAAACAACCCCAACAACCCGACCGGCGCCCTCATGGGCCGCGCCTTCCTTGAGCAGGTGGTCGAAATCGCCCGCACGTGCGGCGCCTATGTGCTTTGCGACGAGGCCTATAGGGGGCTCAACCACACCGAATATGGCGAGAACTTCGCTCCCGGCATGTTCGACCTGTACGAGAAGGGCATCAGCACCGGCAGCTTCTCGAAGGCGTTTTCCCTTGCCGGCCTGCGCCTAGGCTGGATAGCCGCCCCCCGCGACCTGATCGAGGCGGTCAACCGGCACCGCGATTACAACACCATCAGCTGCGGCCTCATTGATGACCGCTTGGCTGCCATCGCCCTGCAGAACAAGGAAGCCCTGTTGCGGCGCAGCCTGAAGATAATCGCCGACAACGCGGCTGTCCTTGATGCGTGGGTCGCAGAAGAACCGCACATCAGTTATGTGAAGCCCCAGGCCGGCACCACTGCCTTCCTGAAATACGACCTTGCCATCGATTCCAAGACCTTCTGTAGCCGGCTCCAGCACGAGACCGGCGTCATGTTGTTGCCGGGAGCCGTCATGGACAGGGAAGGCTGGCTGCGCATAGGCTACTGCTTCGCAGAAGACACCTCAGAACTTGAAGAAGGCCTTTCCCGGGTGTCCGCCTTCATGGAGAAGCTTGCCCAGGAATAGCCTGCCAAACTGAGGTCTTTGCGGCAGAGGAACAGGCGAGAGGGCTTTACTGAGGTCTCTGCGGCAGAGGAACAGGCTAGAGGGCGCTATCGCCTCTTTCGTTGGTCCTGATACGGATTGCGTTGGCCACGTCGCGCACGAATATCTTCCCATCACCGAAAGAGGCGCTCCCCAACTGTTCGACGACATCGTCTATCAGGGGGTCAACCGTCTCATCGGCCACGACACTGCGTACGCTGACCTTGGGAAGCAGGTTGATCCCAGGGTTCTCTTCACGGGTGTACACCTGCTTCAAACCACGCTGATGCCCGTAGCCCATCACGAAATCGATGGTGACCCCTGTCTTGCCATGGGAGTCGAGTATCCTTTTCAGCCGTTCAAGCTTCTCTGCGTTGATGATGAACTCTATCTCTTTCATGAGGAATATCTCCTTCTTGTCTTTTCTTGGGCGCTGCCTTGGCCGCTGACTTCTCGCCTGTCTTGGGCGCTGCCTTGGCGCTGCCTTGACCGCTGACTTCTCGTCTGTCTTAGTCGCTGCCTTGACCGCTGACTTCTTGCCTGTCTTAGTCGCTGCCTTGGCGCTGACTTCTTGCCTGCCTTGGGCGCTGCCTTAGCCGAAGAGCCGCAGGAACCTCAGGGCAAGCCCCATGGTGCCCTCCATCCAGCCGATCGACAGTTCTTTCACCGGGTCGGAATCCATGTGGCTTGCCAACCAAGCGGTCAGCTGCATCCGTCGCATCATAATAAAGGTGTCTATTTCCATGAAATCTGTATCGGTGAACGGAAGTACCTTGCGGTAACCTTCAATCCAGGCATTCACCAGGTCGGGCACTATCTCTTTGTGCTCTATGAACGAAATGGCGCTCGCAAGGTCTTGCACATGCCACCCGAAGCCGCAGTCGTCGAAATCGATGACCTTGATCTGATCGCCATCGACCAGGATGTTCGCTTGCCTCAGGTCTGCATGGATCAAACCGTAATTGTCGGGCGTGACCCCGTATCGCTCAAGGCGCCGTTTGATGATGGCGGCACAGGCGCCAAGCTGGGCCTCTTCTTCTGGGGTGATGCCCGGGAAATCCTGCCAACGCCCCCAAACCGCGTTCTCGCCTATCACATGCTCGAAATCCCAGTGCCAGCGGCTGAGGTCCTTCGTCTTGTTCCAGATGGTCGTCTGTCGCTGCAGGTACGCGGTCGTCTGCCCCAAAAGCCGGAACTGGTCCACCACATGTTCAAGGTCTTCCTCGTCGGGGGCGTTCCCCTCCAGGAACTCCGTGACGATGCAGACGAAGCTGTTGCCGGCGCCATCATCCACCTGCTGGATATATGAGCCGTCCGAGGCGGGGATGGGGTTGGCCACTATGAGGGGCGTGTAATCGTTTATCTGGCGCAGCCAGGCTATCTCGCTTTGGTATTCCTCCAAGGTATGGTAGCCCGGACGACCTATGCGCAAAACGCCCAACTTGTCCCCTGAAACCGGGTCGCTCACCAGATAGGTCGCATTTTCCGACAATACGAGAAGCCTGGCCTGGGCTTGTGGCCCAAAGTCATAGAGCTTGGTGGCCTGCAAGGCTATTCTGTCGAAGAGCTCGATGTTCTCGAAATTCGTTCCCATTCTTTCTCCCTTCTTTGGCCGTAAACGGCAATCATCATCAAAGCGCACTCTTGCGCAGCTCACGCACCCAAGGCTTTCAGCGATCCTTCAAAGGCCGACAAGAACAGGTCCTTATCGCTGTTCGAGAAGGCGAGCGGCGGTCGTACCTTCACCACATTGCCCGCAGGCCCACACAAGGATACCAGCACGTGCCTTTCGCGCATCTCTTCGATGAGCTTGACCGCTGTCGCATGGTCTGGCCTGGTGCTTCCCGGAACCACGATCTCGAGCCCCAAGAAAAGCCCTGCCCCTCGCACGTCGCCCAGCTCCGGGAAGCTCCTTGCCAGTTCCTGGAGGCCTTCCTTGAGGCTGCTGCCTATCGCTTTCGCGTTTTCCTGCAGGCCGTCTTCGCGGATGGCGGCCAGAGTAGCCGAAGCCGCAGCCATTGCCACCGGGCTGCCCGCAAAGGTGTTGAAGTAAGGGGAGCCTTCGGCGAATGCTGAGAGGACCTCTGCCTTCGTTGCAACGCCTGAACAGGCGATCCCATTTGCCATGGGTTTTCCCATGGTGACGATATCAGGCACGATGCCATGCCGCTCAAAGCCCCAGAACGCCTCGCCGGTGCGTGCGAAGCCGGGTTGCACCTCATCGGCGATATAGAAGCCCCCTTCTTCGTGAACGAGGTCTATGACGGGCCTCAAGAAACCGGCATCATCAGGAAAGACCCCATCGGAAGAGAAGATGGAATCCAGCAGGATGCCTGCAAAGCCGATACCGTGACGGCGCAGGTCGTCAATCTGTTCTTTGACGCACCCTGCCATCCATTGGCCGATATCGCCCGTGCCAAGCCGATAGGTGTCAGGGGTGGGTATCATGCGCATATCAACCGCCATCGGCTGGTCAGCGCCGATGGCCGGTGAGAGCTTGGCAATAAGGTCGGTATTGCCATGATACGCCTCTTGGGTGACCAGTATCCCCGTGCTGCCAGAAGCTGCCTTGGCTATGCGCACAGCCAGGTCGTTGGCCTCAGAACCCGAGAGCAGGAACATGATGCGGTCGATGGCGCCGGGCAGGGTGGAAAGCAGGTCTTCGGCATAATCCAGTATGCCCTCATGCAGATAGCGGGTATGGGTGTTTATGAGCCCTAATTGCTGCGAGACAGCCTGTGCCACCTTGGGGTGGCTATGCCCCAGCGAGGGGATGTTGTTGTAGGCGTCCAGGTACTCTTCGCCGTCCGCCGTGTAAAGGCGGGTGCCCTTGCCGCGCACGAAATGCAGGGGTTTCTGGTAGAAGAGCCGATAGCTCGGGCCAAGCACCTCGCGGCGGGCGACCAAGGCCGCGGTTGCCTTGTCAAGGCTAGCCAAGTCCTTGGCCTTGAAGCTGTTCGAGTCCATGATGGTTGATGTCGATGTCATGATGGGGTCCTATCTGCCTGGCGCTCAGCGCAGCTCTTCTTCGGCAGCTGCAAGCAGAGCGAATTCCTCTTCAGGCGCCTTGGCGACCAACCGGCCTTTGCTGTACAGCAGGAAGTAGGCGATGAAGGCCAGCAGCAGCACGGCGACACAGCCAGCCGCGAACAGGTCCACAAAGAAGGTCGAGACCAACGCCACCACCGAAAGCACCAAGGCCAGCGAGGTCGTCACGATGCCGCCCGGGGTGCGGTACCCACGTGCCATGCCTGGCTCTTTGACGCGCAGGACGATATGGGATATGTTCATCAGCACATACGAGATTGCCGCTGAAAAGACCGCGACATCGATCAGCAGGTCGCCGTTTCGCAGGATCCCCGCCAGGGCAAGCCCGATGCAACCAGGCACCACCAGGGCAAGCGTGGGGGTCTTACGCTTGTTGGTGACGGAAAGGAAGCGCGGAAGGTACCCCGCCCGGGAAAGGGCGAACAGTTGGCGGGAATACGCAAAGACCACGCCGAAGAAGGAAGCGAACAGCCCCGCCAGGCCGGCATAGTTCACAAAGACCGCCAAACCACCGGCACCCACCGCATTCAGGGCATCGACCAGGGGCGCACCTGATTCGCCCATCGCAGCGGCACCGGCACCGCCAGGTGCCAGCAAGAGCACGCTGAGGCCTGTCAAAGCCAACACGCTGACCCCCACGATTATGCCTCGCGGAAGGTCCTTCTTGGGATCCTTGGCTTCCTCAGCTGCAAGCGGCACCCCTTCGACCGCGATGAAGAACCATATGGCGAAGGGCAAGGCTGCCAAGACCCCGTTGAATCCCGCGGGAAAGAGCGCGGAACCGCCAGCAGCAGGCGTCATATCGACCAGATTGGCTGCATTGAAGTGCGGAAGCATACCGAAGACGAACACCAGCAGCGCGACCACCGCCACCGCAGTGATGGCGAACATTATCTTCAGTGCCTCACCGGTGCCTATCAGGTGTATCGATATGAACAGGACGAAGCAGAAGGCGTATACCCAAACGGGGTCGAGTCCCGGGAACAAGCCCAAAGCCTCGATATAGCCCGCAATGAAGATGGAGATGGCAGCAGGGCAGAAGGTGTATTCCAGAAGTATCGCCGTGCCGGTGACAAAGCCGCCCAGCTTGCCGAGCGCCCGGCGGGCAAAGCCATAACCGGCGCCTGCCGTCGGCAAGGCTGAGGACATCTCGGCCAAGCCGAGCACCATGCAGACATACATAAGCCCCATCAGGAAGAAGCCGATCACCATGCCGCCAAAGCCCCCGTGGGCCAGACCAAGGTTCCATCCCGAGAAATCGCCTGAGATGACGTTGGCAATCCCCAGGGTAGCCAAAAGCACCCAGCCGGCTGAGCCGCTCTTCAACTGACGTTTCTCAAAATATTCATGCCCTGCGCCTGGGGAGGCGCCTATCGCTGGGTTCCCGGTCGCTGTGCCTGCCAGCTGGCCGCCGCTTGCCGCTGTGCCGGTTGTTGCCGTGCTGACCGCTGCGGTGTTCACCGCTGCCGCGCTGAGCGTTGCTGTGCTGATAGTTGCGGAGCTGACCGCTGCCGTGCTGACCGCGGCCTTTGGGTTTGAGCCAGACATAATCTTCCTCGATTCTCGTGACTTGTGGGCGATGCACTCGCGCGTGTCGGGAAAACCGTTCTTCAAAGCTGTCTTTGAGAGGTCTTTGCACCGCACGAGGCCTTGAGTCAAAGATACCGAGCCATTGTTTCAGCAGCGTTTCACATACCTTAATTAGAGATTTCATACCATTTCGTACCATTGGGAGAAAACACCCCCTTGCCCTCCCCCTTTCCCCGCCCGGGCACATACTTGCCTTCCCCCCTTTCCCCGTGCGGGCACATCCTTCATCGGGGAAGCCGGTGAAGAAGCGCCCCCGCAACGAACGAGTTTACCAGCAAGACGGTAATTTCGCCTTAAGGGAAGCCTGGCCAGATCATCTCTTCCTAGGCATCAACATGGTTCCGTATGGTCAGGCGCACATGATCTGGCCGGTAGTGATCCTGGGAATACAGAATAGTGGTACCCGAGGTATCGATGACCCTCATCTCCACCTTCAACAGAGAGGCCTTGGCATTTGCCTTGAGGTGCTGGGCTGTCTTGCCGCGGGCAGCCACCACTTCAACCTGTTCTTCTATCTCGGTGGCTTTTTCGTGATAGAGGTCGATGGCCATCAAGAGCAACGATTGTGTGAGGTCTTGTTTGAGCAGGTCAGGAAACCGTGCTGGAGCAAAGTAGGTCTGTTCATAGGAAACGGGTTGGTCGGCCAGCGAACGCTTCCTTACTATCCGGTACAACGAACGCGAGCCGACAAGCCCGAACATCTCGCAAAGCCAGCTGGGGCAGTGCTCCAAGCAGGCAGATATGACCTGGGTGTCCAACTCATACCCCTCCTGTGCGGCTTCGTTGTGCAAGGTCCAGAGCCTTCCCACCTTGCGCCCGATGACCAAAGATGAATCCCTGGTCACTTCCATCCTCCCACGGTCTTGCCAGGCTGGGCCGTCTGCCAAGGCAAAGGTGCCGCCACGTCGGCCACGACGCGACTCCAGCTGACCTGATGCCTTCATTTCCTTGATGGCCTCACGGATGCTCGAACGGGATACGCAGAGCATGTCAGCCAAGGCACGTTCAGAAGGCAGCCTGCCTCCAAGGCCTGTCTCGCCCCGAAGGATCAAGGCGTGGATGTTCTCGATAACGTCGCTGACCACAGGGCCTGGCATGGTTCCTCACTCGAAGGTCCTTGCGGGAAGCACCAGGGGCGTTCTTCCTGGCAGCCCGCTGCGGGTGCCAGGCATGGCTCCTTGTTCGAAGGTGCCCCGGGACACGCCAGAAGGCGTTTTTTCCGGTAGCCTTCTGCGGATGCCTGGCATGGTTCCTTGCTCGAAGGCCCGCTGTTGTGCGGGCCTTCTGCTTGTCTTCTTCTTCCCTGGTGATTCAGCGTTGTGGGCAGAGCCTTCCGATTGGAAGCATCCGCCACAAGCCGAACCGGCTTGCAGGGTCTAGCGCTTGCTGAACTGCGGGCGCTTGCGAGCCTTTTTCAGGCCGTACTTCTTACGTTCCACCATACGGGCGTCACGGGTAAGGAACCCGGCCTTCTTCAGTTCGGCGCGATAGTCGCCTGCTGCAAGCAGGGCACGGGCTATGCCATGGCGCAAGGCACCGGCCTGGCCGGAAATGCCACCCCCGTTCAGGGTAGCCATTACATCGAAGTGATCTACGGTATCGGTCGCCCTGAAGGGTGCCTTGGCGTAATCGACCAAGGCCTCACGCCCGAAATACTCGTTTCCGTCGCGGCCATTGACCACTACCTTACCGGAACCCGGGACAAGACGAACGCGGGCGATAGCATTCTTCCTGCGGCCGGTGCCGTAATACAAAGCTTCACCTGCCATTAGTTATCCTCCATCTTGATCTCGCGGGGTTTCTGAGCCATGTGCGGATGTTCGGGGCCTGCATACACCTTGAGCTTCTTGCCCATGGCGCGTCCCAGGGTGTTCTTCGGCAGCATGCCTTTCACCGCATGTTCCATCACGCGCTCTGGATGCTTGGCCATGGCCTCTTCGAAGCTTTCGACCTTCAGGCCGCCCGGATACCCGCTGTGACGGTAGTATTCCTTCGAAGCCGCCTTCGAGCCGGTCAGCTTGATCTTGTCGGCGTTGACGATAACAACGAAATCGCCGGTATCGATATGGGGCGTGTACTGCGGCTTGTGCTTGCCCTTCAAGATGTGGGCAGCCTTGCTGGCAACGCGGCCGAGCACTTGGTCGGCTGCGTCGATCACGAGCCACTCACGTTCTATCTCGTGGGGCTTTGCGTAATACGTCTTCACGTTACTTCCTCCGTTATGCAATTTACTTGTCAGTTTCAAAAGTGCAGGACTTTACAAGATGCCGGTTTCCTACGCCAGCGCCGTCCTTGAGGTCTGGACTCCTGTCAGACGGTCATGCAAGACCCTGCTACACGGGGCTTTTGAAAGCGAACCTTTGCATTATATGCGCACGTGATGCCCAAAGTCAACGAAAACAGCGCCTTCAAAGGGCATCCTCAGCCTATTTCCACGCTGTTTCCATGTTTGACTCCATCCCGTCGCCCTGCGGCGGCACCAATAGGTCATGGGAACAAGGCCGTTACCCTGCAGGATATCTTGCTTTCACCCTTCCCTGTTTCACCGGGCTTCAGGGGGCTCGCAAAGACAGGCTTTCCCCCCAAGCGCCCCTACACGGCTTTGAGCGCTTGGGCGACACCAACGGCAGACGCTACTCTATGAATGTTTACTACCCCAAGCGCCCCTACACGGCCTCGAGCGCTTGGGCGACGTCGTCGCCTTGACCACATCGGCCACTGCGACGAAGCCGCCCGGCTGCCCTAGACGGCGTCGAGCGCTTGAGCGACGTCGTCTACGAGGTCCTGGGTGCCTTCGATGCCGCAAGAAAGGCGCACCAGGTCGGGGGTGATGCCGGCCGCAGCCAGCTCTTCATCGTTCATCTGACGGTGGGTGGCATTTGCCGGATGCAGCACACAGGTGCGCGCATCGGCCACATGGGTGGCTATCTGGGCAAGCCTGAGGTTCTTCATGAACCTTTCCGCCGCCTGCCTGCCGCCCGCAACACCGAAGCTCACCACGCCGCATGAGCCTTGCGGGAGATACTTCTGCGCACGTTCGAAATAGCGGTCGCTCGGGAGCGAGGGGTAGCGCACCCAGGCCACCTTGGGATGCCCGCTCAAGAACGAGGCCAATGCCAAGCCGTTTCTGCAATGCTGTGCCATGCGAAGATGCAGGCTTTCCAGCCCCAAGTTCAGCAGGAAGGCGTTCTGAGGGGCTTGTATCGAACCGAAATCGCGCATGAGCTGCGCTGTTGCCTTGGTGATAAATGCGCCTTCCAAACCGAAGCGTTCGGTATAGACCACCCCATGATAGCTTTCATCAGGAGTGGTGAGGCCGGGGAACCGGTCTGCGTGGGCGTCCCAATCGAAGTTCCCAGAATCCACGATGCACCCGCCGACGCCTGCTCCGTGGCCATCCATGTACTTCGTGGTCGAATGCGTGACGATATCTGCCCCCCATTCAAAGGGGCGGCAGTTGACCGGTGTGGGAAAGGTGTTGTCCACGATTAATGGCACCCCATGGTCGTGCGCGGCCTTGGCGAAACGCTCTATGTCGAACACCGAAAGCGCCGGATTGGCTATGGTCTCTCCGAAGACCGCCTTCGTCTGGGGCGTGAATGCCGCTTCCAGTTCGGCATCGGAGCAATCGGGGTCCACGAAGGTGAAGCTTATGCCCATGCGCCTCATGGTGACAGCGAAAAGGTTGTAAGTCCCGCCATAGATGGCCGACGAGGCAACCACATGATCGCCCGCTGAGGCTATGTTGAATACCGCATAGAAGCTTGCCGCCTGCCCCGACGAGGTCAACATGGCCGCAGTGCCCCCTTCGAGCGCGGCGATCTTCCCTGCCACATGGTCGTTGGTGGGGTTCTGCAGGCGCGTGTAGAAATAACCGGATTCCTCCAGGTCGAAAAGCTTCCCCATGAATTCGCTGGTATCGTATTTGAAGGTGGTGCTCTGTATGATGGGCACTTGGCGCGGCTCGCCGTTTTGAGGGCGGTACCCGCCCTGTACGCACACGGTTTCAAGCGAGACTTCGGTGTCTTGGCTCATGGTAAGGCTCCTATCGGTTCTCTTTGATCGAATCTCTTTGGGGCCATCGCCTGCGCCCCACCTGCCCACCATGGCCTGTTCTGGCATTCGTGCAGCTCAGCTGCAAACCTTCGTCCAGCTTCCGGCGTTTTTTACGTGAGACCGGTGGAGGCAGACACTGACCCCTTAAAATAAACCGCACGAAACAGCCTTGGCCGTCTTGTGGTGTGGTAAAGTATACGGTATTCTGCATTGCCCGGCACCCTTGTTTTCCCTCGACGGCTCCCGGCGAGGCAAAACATCGCCCAAAAGGCGCACCGGCACCAGCAGAAGGCTTGGGAACAAGCACGACATCGATGTAGTCCCTGAAGAAAGGAAGCGCCATGCCCATACGGATACCCGACTCGCTGCCCGCCACCAGCATCCTTGAAAGCGAGAACATCTTCGTTATGACAGAGCTTCGGGCCATGCACCAGGACATCCGGCCATTGCGCATCCTGTTATTGAACCTCATGCCGACCAAGATAGTCACCGAGACGCAGATCCTGCGCAAGCTTTCCAATACGCCCCTCCAACTTGAGATTGA
Organism: Coriobacteriaceae bacterium; assembly: GCA_031256895.1. Taxonomy (GTDB): domain Bacteria; phylum Actinomycetota; class Coriobacteriia; order Coriobacteriales; family Eggerthellaceae; genus WRIS01. The sequence continues at coordinate 12,722 of JAIRPR010000165.1, read as the reverse complement.
GCTGATGCAGACTGCCAGCCATACCGCCAAGAACGTCTCGGAGCAGCATCTGGAGAACTTCTATACCAGCTTCGACGATATCAAGGACGAGCGCTTCGACGGACTCATCATCACCGGTGCCCCCGTCGAGCGCCTTGACTTCGAGGACGTCGATTATTGGGACGAACTGACCGCCATCATGGCATGGTCGCGCACCAATGTGTACAGCACCTTCCATATCTGTTGGGGCGCACAGGCAGGGATCTACTACCACTATGGCATCCCCAAGTACGACCTGGGGAAGAAGCTTTTCGGCGTATTCGATCACCGGGTTGCCAAATCGTCTTCTCCTTTGGTGCGCGGCTTCGATGACGTGTTCCGGGCGCCCCATTCGCGCTACACCGAGGTGCACGCCGCCGATATCGAGGCGCATCCCTCACTGGAGCTGATCGCGGTCTCTGACGAGGCCGGCGTCTACATCGCGAAGAGCACCGACAGCCGCGACTTCTTCGTATTCGGACACCCCGAGTACGACCCCGAGACCTTACAGGTCGAATACCTGCGTGACCTGGATAAAGGTGATGATATCGACATCCCCGTGAACTACTACCCGGAAAACGACCCCTGCCAAGCACCCGTGACCACCTGGCGCTCGCATGCCCAGCTGCTCTATACCAACTGGTTGAACTACTACGTCTATCAATCGACGCCCTACGACCTCAATGCCCTGGCAGAAGGGGAACGGGAAGGCAGCCGCCCCGACTTCGATTGAGAACGCCCTGGTTTCGGCCTTGGCTTCGGTTGAACGGCGATCCGGTTTTTTGTTGAGCGGTACTCTGACTGCGGGCTTGGCCTCGGCTGAGCGGGACCATGGCTGCGGCTGAGCGGCGATCCGGCTTCGGATCGGGCTTCGGCTGAGTGGCGCCGGGACTGGCCGTGCAGCCCTTTGGTTTTTTAGCAGTGCGGCACACGGGGCTTCAGGTTCGGCTTCGGATCGGGATCCGCTGAGCGGCGCCCGAGGCTTGACCCAAGGTTGCAAGCTTTGAAAAAGGCACCTCAATAAGGAAGGAAGGAAGGAAGGAAGGCTTATGAAAGAGATATTCGAGCGGAGAAGCGTGCGGGAGTTCACCGATCAACCAGTCGAGCCAGAAAAGGTGGAACAGCTCTTACGTGCGGGGATGCAGGCGCCTTCGGCGGGGAACCAACAACCCTGGGAGTTCGTCGTAGTGGATGATCCCGCCCTCAAGGACGCCCTTTGCGAAGCAAGCCCCTATACGGGGCCCCTTAAACGGGCGCCCTTGGGCATAGTGGTTCTGGCGCGGACATTTGGCCTGCGCTTTCCCGAAGACGTGCAGTCAGACCTTTCTGCGGTCACCCAGAACATCCTGCTTGAGGCAGTAAGCCTGGGGCTTGGCGCCTGCTGGTTGGGCATCTTCCCCATACGTGAGCGCATGGACGTCATCACCCAAGCACTGGCGCTGCCCGCAGAGGTAGAACCCTTCTCGATGATAGCGATAGGCTATCCGGCCACGCAGGCAGGTGCCACCCCGCGCTTCGACCCCGACCGCGTACACACGAACGGCTATTGACAAGACACGGGCACAGAGGGATTGTCAGTGGAACAGAGCAACCCCCTCATGCTTTCTTTTATCTAGCCTCTACCTGCATAAACGCAGGACCACCAATTCTATGTGGCCCCTTAAGGTGCGGGACAAGCCTATAATCCTGTTCATCCGGATGCTATCCGGGACAGAGGCACAAGGCTCATTGGGAGGCCGGTGCCCAAGAACGGAAAGGGGATACAGCCAGCACCCTGAAGACTTTGCGAGACGCCGTAGGCACCGGGAAGACCCATCCTGGCCTTTCTCGGGATTGCGCCGCGGCATGGCCGTTTGCAACACGGTGTTCGCATCGATCGAAGAAGGTGCCTGTGTCCGGCAACGACAAAAGGAGGAAACATGGAACAACACGAAGACAATGTTGAGTTTCGCTACCGCAACCAAGAGGTCAAGATGTCCCGACGCGACCTGTTGAAGGGGGCGGCCGTCATCGGCGCCGTCGCCGCAACTTCAGGGCTTGCGGCTTGCTCGCCCAAGCCAGCTGATGAGGCGTCCAAGACCACAGCCCCGCCGCTTGCCACGCTCGACAGCGAAACGGTGCTCACGGCCGATTCGATGGACATGAAGTGGAGCTTCGAGGTGCCTTACGAACCGGTGCCCGACAGCCAGATAGCCGAGACCTTCACCGCCGACATCATCGTGGTGGGCTCTGGGCCATCCGGCCTTTGCACCGCCGTATCGTGCCAGGAAGCCGGTGGCGACGTGCGCCTTTTCACGGCAGGGTCTCGACCGATCGGCCGTGGTGGCTCGAATTCCGCCCTGGGGTCCACCTATCAGAAATCGCTCGGCGTGGATGTCGATGCCGATTCCGAGGAGTTGAACCACCTGTTCAAGGTTGAGAACGTTTCGGGTGCCTACCAGCAGAACCAGCAGATGTGGGCAAAATGGCGCAACGCCTCGGGCGAATCCATGGACTGGATGATCGACATCATGGCCAAGAAGGGCTTGAAGGTGTCGATGGAGCCAGGCTATTGGGACCCCGATGGGATCCTCGACTCACCCCCGGCATCGCACAACTTCTTCACCGACGAGCAGCCTTTCGGGGCCCTCTTCGGCGCCCCGCTGCAAGCCCAGGCTTATGCGGACACCTTTGTCGAGCGCGGCGGCACCATCGATTTCAACACCCGCGGCCTTTACCTTATACGCGGCGGGCAGCCCAACGGCCAGAGCGGAAAGGTCGAAGCGGTCGTTGCTCGGCGCAAGGACGGCAGCTATGTCAAATATGTGGCCAATAAGGCCATCGTCTTGGCTACGGGCGACTTCTCCACAAACCGCGACATGATGGCAAAATATGCCCCCTGGACCTACAAGATGTACAAGGACACCATCAATTGGGAATGGGAAGCCGAGCCGAACTTCGACATCGAACTGAACTTCACCGGGCTTTTGCCGGGCGATGGCCACAAGATGGGCCTTTGGGTCGGGGCTGCCTGGCAGAAGAACAATGTCTCGCCCATGATCAACGTAGGCGTTCCGGGGCCCCAATGGAATGCCATCGACAACAGCTGGTGCATCAACCTGAATTCCGACGGCAAGCGCTTCCAGCGCGAGACCGTGAACTTCGGTCACGGCGGCGTGGCGCTGCTCAACCAGAAGGACAAGTTCGCCTTCTCGGTCTGGCAGCAGGATTACGCCTATCTGAAGGATGAATGGGAGGCCTTCGGGGTGAACGTCGGGCGCGAGAACGGCATCATGCCCTCGACCCCCGAGATGATGATAGCCTCTTGGGATGCCGCTTCCACCCCGCCCGACCCCAACGCCCCTGCCGGTCCCTTCGGCCCTTCTGGCCCGCAGAGCTCTTTCAAGGCAGATACCATCGATGACCTGCTGAAGCAAGTGAACGCTTTCCATCCCATCGATATCGCCGCCGCCAAGAAGTCCATCCAGGATTACGACCGCTACGCCAAACAGGGCAACGATGAGGAATTCCATGTCAACGCCAAGGTGCTGCATCCCATCTCGACCCCGCCCTTCTACGCTTCTTGCGCCACGCCTGGCGGCCAGAGCACCTTCCTCACCATCTGCGGCGGCCTGCGCACCAATGCCGACATGCAGGTCTGCGCCGAGGACGATACCCCCATCGAAGGCCTGTACAACACCGGCATCATGACGGGCGACTTCTATTCGACGACCTACAACTTCGTCGTGTTCGGCCAGAACATGGGCGGCGTCTGCTGCACGCTTTCCTACCTTCTAGGCCGCGACCTGGCCAAGCTGTAAGGCATGGCCTCCTTGGCTTAAAAACGCTCTGAACAGCCAGTCTGACCTGCGGGTTGAGCGGCTGGCGCGAACAGCCGATTTGCACCAGTGCTTCGCGCAACACCGAAAAGCCTGCACCAATCGTCCCTGGTCTGGAGCTATCCGCTTCAGACCAGGGCATTTTTTTCTCGGTTGACCCACGCAACGCCTAGCTGACCGGAGCCCTTGAATCATTCATCCAACGTTCACCTGCAATTCTGTTTCTGTGGTCATCTTGTTTCATTGAAGGCATCCAAATGGTACTATAATTACGTTTTAGCTTTCGCTTGTCTTGCAAGCAGGGGTTTTGACGGATTCGATGGTTTAGGTCAAGGAACCATCAAGACCGTGCTGACAGACGGCACTGATGTGGCCTTGATGGATCCGAAGGGTTTGGGTCAAGGAACCTGCCCCGAAGCCCGTTACGTGGCAGCCGAATAGGGCCCACTGTGGTTGAAACAGAGCGGGCGCTCTGGGGGCGAAAAGGCCGAATAGAGGCTTGGAACCCTCAAGCGAAGCCGCCAGATTGCATGTCTGGTTACCGTGCCATCAGGCATGGCAGCCTTGGCTTGGAACCATCAAGCGAAGCCGCTCGATTGCATAATGGAGAAGGAGACTTGCCGTGGCTCAGCCACAACCGGGTCCCAAGACCCGTTACATACCTGCTTTGGATGGGCTCCGCGCATTCGCCGTGCTTGCGGTCATTGCCTACCACTTCGGGTTTGTGTGGGCACCCGGTGGCTTGCTGGGGGTGACGGTGTTCTTCGTCTTGTCCGGCTATCTGATAACCAGCCTGTTGCTTGCCGAATGGAGCCGCACAAAGTCAATCGACCTGAAGGCCTTTTGGTTGCGCCGCGTCAAACGCCTGGTGCCGGCTATTGTGTTCTTGCTGGTCTGTATTACGGTTCTGTGCGCCATCTTCAACCACGACCTGCTGACCAAGATGCGCCCCGATACGCCTCCTGCCCTCTTCTTTTACAGCAACTGGTGGTACATATTCCGCGATGTCTCGTACTTCGAGACACTGGGTGCGCCTTCCCCCCTCACGCATTTCTGGTCGCTTGCCATCGAGGAACAGTTCTACCTGGTATGGCCGGTGTTCATGGCCATCTTCTTTGGGCTGGGTGCGAAGCGGAAGGTGTTCACCCGTATATCTTTGGTCATCGCGCTGGTCTCGGTCCTGCTCATGGCGTTCTTCTATAACCCCAATGCCGACCCCAGCCGTGTCTATTATGGCACCGACACCCGTGCCTTCTCGCTCTTGATCGGGGCGGTCCTTGCTTTTGCCTGGCCCAGCAACCAGCTTGCCCACGCCCATGACTTCAACCTCTCACGCCCCGTGCGCGTGGTCTTCGACGGCGTAGGCATTGCTGCCTTGGTCGGTCTGTTTGCCATGGTGGGTTTCGTGGATGGCTTTTCGCCCTTCATGTACCGGGGAGGCGTCCTTTTGGCTTCGCTGCTGACCGCCGTGGTTATTGCGGTCATGGTACACCCCACCAGTGTGCTGGGCAAGGCTGCGGCTGTATACCCCCTGGTCTGGATAGGGAAGCGATCCTACGGCATATACCTGTGGCATTACCCCATCACCCTGCTCATGACGCCCAGCAACTTCACGGGCGAGACTGCCTGGTGGTACTACCTCATCGAGCTGGCTGTCATCCTGGCCTGTGCGGCCTTTTCCTTCCGCTTCATTGAAGACCCTATCCGAAAAGGAGCTATCGGACGGCTCCTGCGCGGGCTTCGGTCCGGGTCTTTCAGCCTGGCTGGCTACTTACGTAACCGCATCGTTCCTTTTTGTGCTGCGGGGGTGCTGGTGGCAGCCTCAGTCGCCTGTTTTGTTGCCATACCTTCGGTCTCGGCCGTCGCCGACCTGGATGCCATGGAGCAACGGGGCACGACCTATGTGCCTCCCACCAAGGATGCCGATCCGGCAATTCCCAAACGGGTGCTTGACATAGTGCTTATCGGGGATTCTGTCTCGATGAGGGCGATCCCCTATTTCGAGGCCACCTTCCCCAACGGGGTAATCGATTCTGCGGTCAACCGCCAGATCTGGGAAGGTGTGGAGGTCTACGACTACTATTACGCGTTCGGGGAGGTCGGCAACATTGTGGTCTTTGCCTTAGGCACCAACAGCCCGGTCATCGATGAGCAGATTGATGAGCTTGTCGAAGCCGTAGGGCTTGAGAAGAGCATCTACCTGGTCAACACCCGCAGCCCGCAGAACTGGGTGACCGGCACCAACGAGACCTTGGCACGGGCGGCCGAGCGCTATGCCAACGTGCATCTCATCGATTGGTTCTCGCTTTCGGCCGACAAGGACAGCCTCTTCGATGGCGATGGCACCCACCTCACTGAAGAAGGGGCACAGGTCTATGTAGAGATGGTGCGCCAAGCTACCGGCCTGCCGCTTCCTGTACAAGACGGCACCTCAGGCGGCAGCGAAGGAGCCCTTGAAGGTGCAGATGCAGGCACCGCCACCGATGAAGCCCCCAGCGAGGGATGAACATTCCCTCTTCAAACGAAGCTTGCCATGGGTTGCAAGGGCTGCCTCGCGGTCTGACACGAAGTCGATGACCAGCGCCCCATCGAGCCATGTACCATAGGGCGCTCGTCAGCTGCAGGAGAACGAAGCCCGGCTATATACCAGAGGCGAAATAATCTCGCTGATTATTGATGAAGGCCTTGGTTTGGGTGGGGAATTTTCGGCAGAGCCATTTCAAGACCTCAAGCTGGTCGTTTGCAGTTGCCCGACGTATTTGAATGAGAAGCTTTTCGTGCGACGGTCTATCGAGCGTCAGGTTTGCAGCGCCTTCATTGCAAACGCTGCATAATGCCCTCAGATTCGAGGGGTCATCCGTTCCCCCGACACTTTTATCGATTATGTGGCCTATATGTAATCTTGTTTTTCGCGAAGGATCGTATGGGTGTGGCTCACCAGCGACCGCACCGCACATCTGACAGGTGAATCCGTTCCTGTCTAGGACATATGCCCTGGTCTCTTTGCTGAATGTTCGGGGAAAGGCTGGCCTTGGCTTTGTGTTGGCAAGTATGTATTGACCCGGCTTTAAGTCCGATCTGTCGTTATGGGTAAGAATATCAAGACCTTCTTCATTGCGAAGCTCTCTTACGCGCCGAGCCCATTCACTGACCCCCGCGACCTCTCGTAATGCATCCGATTCCAATACTTCGCCCACATGCTCAAGGAAGTATGCGCGCAGTCTTGTCCGTGCCCCAATTCTCGTCATCCTGCCCTCTTCTCATAGGAAGTCGTATGTGCCGCTTCTATCGCCCCCCTTATTGCTGCGCCGATTGCTTTTGCGACTGGCGGGGGAAACGCATTTCCAACTTGCCTGTATGCAGGGGTCTTTTTTCCTGCGAATTCCCATTCGGGCGGAAACCCTTGAAGGATTCCTGCCATCTGAACCGTTAGTCTTGGATTCCCCTGAAACCCTCGGACAGGGGGCTCATCGGCTATACCGCGACCATCGACCCCCATTTTCTCCCAAGCCATCCGCGCACGGGTAGGCCCAAGATCGGCCCCACCATGCTTCTTCGAACCGCCCACTATCGTGGGTGCCAATCCATTCGCATTCTTCGCCCAAGACTCAGCGCCTTCCCATCCATTATTCTTCATCATGGGCAACAAGACATCACCGACCGTATGCGGGGGTACTGCGTTTTCTGTTGGCCATCTGAAAAAGGGGGCATACTCATGCCGGACAGCAACCAATACCGAACGCGTTCTTCTTTGAGGAACGCCATAATTACTGGCTTCGATAAGCTGCCAGAAGCATTCATATCCAAGCCGTGTAAGCCTTTCTCCTATGTCCTTTCGATAACTGTCGAATTTTGCAGAGAACAATCCTCGTACATTCTCTAGCATCACAGCCTTTGGGTGGCATTCTTGGACAAGGCGCAACGCTGAAGGAAAAAGATCGCGATCGTCGGCTTGTCCGAGCTGTTTGCCCGCAATCGAGAAAGGTGGGCAGGGAACCCCCCCGGCTAGAAGGTCGATGTTTTGGTAATTCCTGACCGTGAAGGCATTGACGTCACTTTCGATCACATTCCATTCTGGACGGTTCTTCCTCAAAGTCTCACAGGCAAGATGATCGACCTCTATCAGTGCTACAGGTGAAAAACCAGCCTGCTCCAACCCGAGAGCCTGACCGCCAGCCCCTGCGCATATCTCGATTGACCTCAAGGTTTCGTTTGGTTCTTTATGAAGATAAGCGGATTTTGACATCATCTTTCTCATTAAGGTTTCGTTTTGCAGCCACTCGTTACCGAAAGCGCCCTGAATCACTGTTTCTTGTTGGTACATTCATCTTTTGAGCGGGAAGCTTGCTGTTCCTTGTGGGACCGGCAAGAGAAGAACAGTATACCATACGCTGTTCACAACAATTGCGAAGCGAAACACAACCGGTAAACTCAAGCTTCTGCGAACCATAGGCGGCTTCCTTAGGAAGCATACAGCCGAAAGGACTGACGGCCGCAAGGGCGAGGGTCGTCCTTCCTGGACCGAAAAAGGGATTCCTTTTACGGAATCCCTTTTCAATCGGGTTATGGTGTTGTTTTCTGGGGTCGACCCACGCCGGTTTTACCGCCTGCTGGAATCTGCCGGGTCCTTGCGCAACAGCCTTCTGACGCTTAGGCTTTACTCGGCTGCGGGCGCTTCCTCGGCTTCTGGGGCAGCAGCAGGAGCTTCTGGCTCGAGGGGAGCTTCGGAGGCTTCCTCGGCAATCGGCTCAGGCTCATCCACAGGCGTTTCAACCGCCTCGGCCGCGGGTGCTTCCTCTGCTACCGGTGCAGCTTCTGGGGCTTCTGCATCCTCGGTTGCAGGCTCAGCCGCAGAGGGGGTAGCTCCTTCTGCTTCGACTGGCTCAGCATCTTCTACGGCCACGACAGCCTCTACGGCCTCGGCAACTTCTGCAGCCTCAGCAGCCTCGGCGGCCTTTGTACCTGCCTTGGCTGTGCCCTTTGCGCCATCCCTGCCTGCTCCTTCGCCTTTCTTCCGGAGCGGCTTCTCTTCGGCGACGTAGTTCTCATCAATCGGAATGTCAATGCCCAAATCCTCGGCAGCCGCCTTCATAGAAAGCGAGATGCGCCGACGTTCGGGGTTGACCTCCATGATCTTCACTTTGACCTCATCGCCAACGTGAACCACCTGGGCAGGAGACTCGATATGCCTTAGGGACATCTCAGAGATGTGCACCAGCCCTTCGACGCTCTCGCTCAGCTCGATGAACACACCGAAGGGGACTATCTTGGTGACCTTTCCATCGGCAATACTGCCCAGCGGATAGGCTTCAACCAAACGCATCCAGGGATCTTCGGTCGTTTGCTTGAGACCCAGCGAGATGCGCGCGCGGGAAAGATCGACATCCAAGACCTCGACCTCGACCTCGTCGCCAACTTTGACCACTTCGGAAGGATGGTTGACGTGGTTCCAGGAAAGCTCGGAGATATGCACCAGGCCATCGATACCGCCCAGGTCCACGAAGGAACCGAAATCGACGATAGAGGAAACAGTGCCCTTGAGGCGCATGCCTTTGGTGAGCTTCGCGAGTATCTCGGCGCGTTCGTTCTTGCGGCCTTCCTCCAGCAACACGCGACGCGAAAGCACCACGTTGTTGCGGTTGCGGTCCATTTCGATGACACGTGCCTCTACCTCGGTGCCCATGTACATGTCAAGATCCTTGACACGCCGCAGGTCTACCAAGGATGCCGGCAAGAAGCCGCGCAGGCCGATGTCCAGGATCAGGCCGCCCTTGACGACCTCGATGACCTCGCCGACGACCACTTCGCCTGCCTTGAACTTGTCTTCCACCTGGATCCACGCACGTTCGTATTCGGCGCGCTTCTTGGAAAGGATGAGGCGCCCGTCCTTGTCTTCCTTCTGTAAGACCAAGGCCTCTATCTTATCGCCGATGCTGACGATCTCGGAAGGGTCTGCATCCTTGCGTATGGAAAGCTCCCGCGCAGGGATGACGCCTTCACTCTTGAAGCCGATATCCACCAGGACTTCATCGTGCTCGATCTTCACGACCATGCCATCAACCAGATCGCCTTCGTCGAATTCGGTCAAAGTGCCATCAATCATCTGATTCATCTGCTCATCAGAGACATCTTCGAACTCGATAACAGACGTGTTCTTAATTTCGGTCAAAACGGACCCCTTTCAACACTAATTCGGGGACCCTTCGTCATGGTTGCTTGCTTCGTCTACCATGTTCGCTTATACGGTTAAGCTTTCCTTAGGTGTGATAACAAACATGTCTCGGGGGCCTATAATTACGGTGCCTGCACGTATTTTCCTACAAGCCCAGATAGTATACCATACCATGAGGAAATCCATAGTATCAATATTTCCCGGTACGCGAACGGGCTGGTTGGGGGTCCAAAGGTTAGAGCAGAGACAACCACAGCCTCAGCCATGGCAGCGTAACGAACCGATGTCCCAGCCATGGCCGTACCCCCTATTTTCACTTTCCCTGTTCGTTCCGCCTTTTGGTTCCTTGGATTCAGGATTCATCGTCGAATCAGCTTACAGCACGATACAAGGCTGTGCCGGGTTTTCAGGCAACGCTTCAAGTGCGCATAAGATGTCCTCGTGGCCGCTAATTCACCACCCAGCGGCCATTCTTTTTCGCGCCTTCGCGCGCAATCATTTTTTTGTCTTTTAATGCTGCAATCGCATCTTGAACGGTTCTACGCGATTTGCCAATAGCTCCTGCAATCTCTATTTGAGTTGCTCCGGAGTGTTCTCTCAAGTAGTCCATTATCTCCATTTCAATTAAAGCGCAGTCATCGTTGCGCTTTAATTGCGCTTTATTCTGCGCTTTATTCTGCGCTTTACCGATCTGTGCGTCAAACGAGTAGCTGTCGTTCAGGGGCACGATGATATGGAACACGTCGCCGTCAATCAATTCCGGCGTCTTGCCGGAATAGAGTTTTCCATAGCGGTAAAGGTTGCGGACGCCGGAGCCAAGCTCGTCGGCATACCAGATGTTGCGGAAGAATGAAGCGATGATCGGGTTCTTCGGGTTCGGCCTGTTGTTGTCCGGCGTGATCATCTCGCCCGTCTCGGCGCGGTTGGCATTCGCGGTGTACATCCTATCCTTTTCAATGACAAACTGCGCAATGTAGGAGCTCGTGAATTCCCTGTGCATCAAACAATTCACAAGCATTTCACGAGCGATAGCGCCGCTCAGGCTGACTCGCGTGTCGCCCTCGAGATAGAATTTGTCCAGCATATGTTTTTTCGCGAAGCCCATGAGCAGGTCAAAGCTGTCGATGAGATTCGTCTCCACGATAAGCCTGTCGTCATAGCGGTCAAGGTTCACCTTTCGGAGCAGAGCATCGGTCCGGTAGGCAGGAGAAATGTTCTTGATGACATCGTCGCGGCCGAGCAGCATCACAGCCGCAAGGTTGTAGCCTCTTTCTCCGGTCGCTTTGTCCTCGCCGATAAGTCCCGCGCTTCGCAAAAGCTCCGCGTCGCTCATCGTCTTCCACGGGTGGTTGTTGTCGCGATTCAGCGCCATCTGACGTACGCGGGGAAGGATGTCAAAACGCAAATCCTCATCCCGCACATATTTATACACCTTCTTCTCGGCGAAGATGTTCTGCTTGCGGATATACATCTGGGCGATCTGGCCTGTTGCCGTGACTTTTACATCTGTGTCGTCCACTCGGTCGAAGATCACCTTTTTGTAGCTATGAACCTCAGAGCTCGGCGGGATGTGGACATGTACAATTCTCCTGCCCTTATACTCCAGTATTTCCGGCGCGAGATAGATTGTGGGCGAAATGATATCCGGGTTGTTCATCATCGAGATGAAGTTCTTGATGATGTCCGGAGCCGCTTTCTTCGGAATGCCGACGACTGTGCCGTCGTCCTCTATCCCAAGGTAAATGTCCCCACCGAAGCGGTTCAAGAACGAACAGACCGTCTCGTAGGTATCCGATTCTATTCTCCCGCCGCAACGTTTAAACTCTACGGTGACGGTCTCGCCAACTGCAAGCATCAATTCAAATTTTTGAATGTCCATCACTCATATCCCCCTGTCGTCGCCATCGCCCGATTCAGGCTCCATCTCCATGATGTCGCCAAAGTCGCATTTCAACGCTCGGCATATCTTGATCAGGATCTCCGTGTTCACGGTTTCGCCCCGACCCAACTTGGCGATGGACGTGCCGCTGATGCCAGACATCCTCTGGAGCTCACCTTTTTTCATTTTCCTGTCGATCAGCAATTTGAACAGCTTATTGTAGCTTGCGCCCATCCTCATACCTGCCTTATGCTTTTTCTGGGTGACCTGCGAAATGTTTCATTTAAGTAGAGCATACCACAAACAGCAACAATAATCCTGATATTTTTATGTGAACGCGCATATTTTCAAGCATATCTTTTCAATTTTTTATCCATTTTAGACTATTGGATTGTCATTTTTTTATTAAGAAAATAATATGTGTTCTGTCCGACTCGTTCTGCCACGGAAGCATCACGAACCGCTGCCCCTGTCACCGCTCCATTGCGAACCGCACCCAGCCATGGCTGCCTACCTCCCCTGACCGCCAGGGCCATCGCCGACCCCCTTGCTGCCCCATAAAGGGCGTGTCTCGCCCACGAAGCCCATGATGACGAAGTAGTAGGCGAAGCTGTAAGCCAATGCGGTTATCAGGCCGTCGAAGAAGAAGAGGGCGGGCTGGTACTGCCCGGGCAGGACCTGCAGCAGCAGCAGGATGAAATGAGCCGGGACATTGCCTGCAAAGCCTACCGCGAGCGCTATGAGGACAAGCCTCACGATGAAGATGAAGGGCTTTTCGGGGATGATGTTGAAGGTCCCCGCAAGCACAAGGAACAAAGAACCGGCGTAGCAGATA
>JAIRPR010000190.1 GCA_031256895.1 Coriobacteriaceae bacterium | reverse complement strand
TCTGAGCCGGCGTGGTGTTCTGGGCCTCGTCCAGGATGATGAAAGCGTCGTGCAAGGTACGCCCGCGCATGAAGGCCAGGGGGGCTATCTCGATGACGCCGCCCTCTATCAGCTGGTTGGCGCGTTCCATGTCGGTCATATCGAAGAGGGCGTCGTACAGAGGCCTGATATAGGGATCGACCTTTTCGATGAGGGTTCCCGGCAGGAAGCCCAAGCTCTCCCCTGCCTCTACGATCGGCCTGGTCAAGATGATGCGCCCGACCTCCTTGCGCTTGAGGGCAGCAACCGCCATCGCCATGGCAAGGTAGGTCTTGCCCGTGCCCGCAGGGCCGATACCGAAGGTTATCGTGTTCTCGCGCATGGCATCGACATAACGTTTCTGGCCTGCCGTCTTGGGACGGATAGCCCTCCCGCGGTAGGTCAGCAGGATGTCGTCGCGCAGGGCTTGGGGGCTGAACTCGGCAGTCCGCAGCAGATCGATGGCATGGCGCACATATTCAGGGGTAGGGCTGCCCCCTCCTTCGACCATCCGTATCATATCAGAGAAAAGGGCAGTGAGGGTTTGTATCTCGATGGGGTCGCCCATCAGCTCGATGGTGTTCCCCCGCACGGTGATACGTGCATCGAAGGCGCTCTCGACCAGGCGCAGCACCTCGTCGGCCTGTCCCAGGATACGCGCCATGTCAAGGCTGTCCGCCACGTTAAGGCTTATGTGGGTCTCATCCGTCATAACGACATTCTACCCCAAAGCCCCTGCAGGGCGCACGCAAGGTTCGCAAACTATAGAAAAACCCTGCGGCAAGGGGTGCTTTTTACCCCGATCGTCAGACAGCGCGGCTTCCGTTCACATGACGATGCGTACCAGCTGGCCGGGTCTTAAGGAGGGGTCTACCGCCACCCGGTGGTAGCTCTCGGTGGTTGCCTGGCCTTCCTTTTCAACCAAGGCATACTCGATGGTGCCTCGGCGACGTTGCCGGTCTTGTGCTCGCAGCTCCTTGGCCTGGCGGCCGAGCTGCGCCGCACGGGCAGCAACCTCGCCAGCCGGCACCTGGTCTGCCCTTGCGGCTGCCGGTGTGCCCTCACGCCTCGAGTAAGGGAACACGTGCACCTTCGAGAAGCGGCATGAGGCCAACAGCGATGCCGTCTCTTTGAAGTCGGCATCGCTTTCCCCAGGGAAGCCCACGATGACATCGGTCGAAAGCGCAAGCCCGGGGATCCGCCCATACAGGCGCCCAGCCAAAGCCTGGTAGAATGCAGCGTCATAAGGCCTGCCCATCTCTGCCAAGACCCGCGAAGACCCGGATTGCAGCGGCAGATGGAGGTGTCGGCAGATCCTGCCTCCACTGGTTGCCAGCAGCCCCACAAGCGATTCGCCCACGTCGCACGGCTCGATGCTCGAGATGCGGAAGCGCACGTGGTCCGTGGCATCCAAGAGCGCGGCCAGCAGCGCCGCAAGCCCACCCCCCTCATCCACAGGCCCCTGGGAAAGGCCTCTGTACGATCCCAGGTTTATGCCGGTCAGCACCAGCTCGCGCACGCCGGCAAGCTCATAGCAGCGTGCTTCTGCCAAGACCTCTGCCGAAGGCAGGCTTACCGCCCTTCCCCGGGCAGCGGGGACGATGCAGTACGTACAGGCGTTGTCGCAGCCGTCCTGCACCTTGATGCCGACGCGTGTGGGGAAGGCGGCGCCCATACGTAAGGGCAGAAGGCTTTCCGCAGGCGCTTCAGGCGCACGCGGCAGCTCAGGCACCAGAGCCAGCGCCAGGGCAGCCACCTTCGCCTTGTCCGGCTCCACTGCAACACGCCCATCCAGCGCAGCGAACGCCTCCGGGGCGACGGCCACGGCACAGCCGGTGGCGATGACGGGGGCATGGGGATTGGCACGCAGGGCATGGCGCAGTGCCTTGCGCGCCTTCTTCTCAGCCTCTCCCGTCACGGTACAGGTGTTGACCACCACCACATCGGCCTCTTCGAGCGATGCCTGCCCGGCCCCAGCGGCAGAGAGCGTTTGGGCAATGGTGTCAGATTCGACCCGGTTGACCTTGCAGCCCAGGTTGACCACCGCAAACCTCATGCAAGCGCTCCTAGTTCATGCAAGGCAAGGGCGCAGGCCACTACCGCAGCCGTCTCGGTGCGCAGGATGGAAGGCCCCAAGCCCACCGTGTATGCGAAGGGGTGTGCGGCCATGAGGCATTCGACCTCAGGGGAGCAGAGCCCGCCTTCGGGGCCTACCACAAGCACCACGCGGGCGTCCTGTGCCGATACCCCCTGCCTGTCCAAGGCCGCCGCAAGGCTTGCGCGTATGCTGCCCTGCCGTTCTTCCTCCCAGCAGACGAGCAGGGCATGTGCCTTGCCTGCGAAAGCGCAGACCTCATCAAGGGAAAGCGGAGCCGATACCTCGGGGACAGCCTGTTGGCCGCTCTGCATGGCAGCGCTCTTTGCGACCTCACGCCATCGAAGTGCCTTTGCGGAAGCCTTCACGGGATCCAGCCTGACCACCGAGCGCTCGGCACTGAATGGTATGATGGCGCCGATGCCCAGCTCGGTCGTCTGGCGTATGATGGCGTCCATCTTCTCGCCCTTGGCAAGCCCTTGCACCAGCACGACCGAGGGCCGCGCGGCCTTGGGAAGGTGCTTCTGCGCAATGCGGGCAGTTATCTGGCCATGGCTGCATGAGACCAGCTCGCATTCGAAGTAATCCTGTGCGGCATCGATGATGGCGACATGTTCTTTCGGCGCTAGCCGAAGAGCAGCCGCATGCCTCATGTCGGCAGCGCTCAGGCGCAAAGGGAACTCTTCGGTGCCTTCTTCGCCTAAGACCTGGTTGTCCAAAAAGAAATGAGGAAGTGCCATATCTCTCACGTCCTGTCTGGTGTGCTGCGCAGCCACATACTCACGGCCGCACCGCACCGGTCATCTCAGTTGAACACGTCACGGAGCTTCTGGAGGGGGCTGCGCCCTTCGGCGACTTCTTCGCCCATATCGGCCGCCAAGGCCTCCAAGAGCTCGCGCTGCGACTTCGTCAGCTTCTTGGGGATGGTCACGTTCACGTGGACATGCATGTCTCCCCGGGCGCTGCTCTTGAAGCGGGGCATGCCATAGTTGCGCACGGTGACGACTTGCTCGTTCTGGCAACCTTCAGGTATGCGCACCTTAACCTTCTCATCCTCGAAAATGCCCCCTATCGATATCTCGGCGCCCAACGCAGCCTGCACTATGGATATGTTGGCCCGTGCATGCAGGTTGTCACCGTCACGCTCGAAGAACTCGTGCAATTGGATGCGGCAGGTCACGATCAGGTCTCCGGCCGGAGCCCCCTGCATGCCCGCCTCCCCGAAGCCCGAGAGCCGCAGTTGTTGGGAATCGCGGATGCCCACAGGGACTTCTACCGTCAGGCGCTGCCGATCAGGCACACGGCCTTGGCCGTCGCATTCGGTACACGGGTTCTCTATGGTCTTGCCCGTGCCGCCACAGTTCTTACAGGTCGTTGCCGTCTGCATATCACCCAAGAAGGTGCGCTGCACCGTGACCACACGCCCTTGGCCGCCGCATTCAGGACAGACCACCTCACGCCCATCAGCGCCGAAGCCGCTGCCGCCGCAATCGGGGCATGGCGCAAGCCGGTCATAGACTATCTCCTTCTTGGCGCCCACCGCGACTTCTTCCAGGGAAAGCCGCAGGCCGACCCCCATGTCCCTTCCTTCCTTGCGGATGTTCGTCCGGCTGGAGCCGCCACCGAAGAAAGAGCTGAACAGGTCTCCCATGCCGAAGCCGCCACCAAAGAGGTCCTCGAGGTCGACATAACCGCCGCCATAGCCCCCTTGCCCCGCACCTGGTATCGAGCCGAAGCGGTCGTATTGGCTGCGCTTCTGCGGGTCGCTCAAGACGTCATACGCCTCATTGAGCTCCTTGAAGCGGTCCTCGGCGTCAGCTGCCTTGTTGACGTCGGGATGAAGCTCGCGCGCCTGCTTGCGGAACGCCTTCTTTATCTCGTCTTCGCTGGCGTTCTTGCCAACACCGAGCACCTCGTACAGATCCTTTGCCATGAATGGGTATACCCTCCCTTATCTACACGTATCTACACACCTTGCAGCACCTGTTTGGCGGCGCTCACGGCTTTTATCACTTTGGAGTAATCCATGCGGGTCGGCCCGATGACCGCGATGACGCCCCCATGGTCGCCCCTTCCATAAGGGCTTGCAACCACCGACACACCGCTCAAGTCCTGCGAGTTGTTCTCGTGGCCTATCCTGACCACGGTGTCGCCGGCCCCTTTGAGGTCGTCTTCCATGATGTGCAGGAGGACGGCCTCGTCCTCGAGAACCTGCATGATGGGTAACAGGGCGTTCGCCTGGCTGAACTCCGGCTTCTTGAGGAGCGAAGAGACCCCCAGCCGATGGCTGCGCGCCTGCCTTCCCTCCTTCAGGCATGACAGCACGGCTTCGAGCACCAAGCGCACCAGGGGCTCTTGCAAGGCATCCAAGAGCTCGCTGTCTTGTTCCTGCTGTATCTCGGCCAGGGTCTTTCCAACGAATCCCCGGTTCAATACGTTCTGCACCTGTGACAGCCTGGTGCTTGTACAGGGGTCGCTGAACTCAAGATGGCGGTTCAAGACCTGCCCGTCCTCGGTGATGACCACCACGAGTGCCTGATAGTCGTTCAGTGAGATGAGGGAGAGCTGTTTGAGAT
>JAIRPR010000189.1 GCA_031256895.1 Coriobacteriaceae bacterium | reverse complement strand
TGGAGCTCTTCTCCCTGTCAAAACGAGAAATGACGGGCATCCGCTATGAGAGGGAATTGGGCTTTTCGTTAGACGAACTGAAAATGCGGGAAGCTTTCGCACCCCAAACAGATATCATTGAGGTCTTCGATCATATATGGCGTGGCGGAATGCCGCAGACGATTGGAGCGGATGCAGAACAACGTCAAGAATATTGGAGCGCTTATGTGAACACCTATCTGATGCGCGATGCCGCAGAGCTTGGCGGGATAACGGACACCTTGCGTTTCGGTAAATTCCTGACCGCATGCGCGGCACTCATCGGGGAACAACTGAATTATAGAAAACTTGCTGATGCAGCCGAGATTGCACAATCAACTGCGAGGGAGTGGACAAAGCTCTTGCAGGGTATGGGCATCCTGTATCTTTTGCCACCGTTTGCCAACAACGCCTTGAAGCGGTTGGCAAAGACCCCGAAACTGTACTTTCTCGACTCAGGTCTTGCCGCAAGCCTTTCAATGTGGCCGAATGCCGAAACGCTTATGAATGGGCCGGCGAGCGGACACTTCTTTGAGAATTTCGTAGTCACCCAGCTTGCAAGAAACTATGCCTATTCCCCGACCAAGGCGAACCTCAGTTATTACCGCGACCAGAATGCCAAAGAGATTGACCTGATCATCGAAGAGAACAGGTTCATCCATCCCCTTGAGATAAAAAAGTCTGCAAGTCCCGATCATCGTGAGATCAAGAAATTCGACGTGCTCGACAAAGCCGCGTTGGAACGAGGAACAGGCGGCATCATCTGCATGGCACAGGATGTCCTTCCGATTGATGCGAACAACTGCTTTATACCCTGCAACCTGATATGAACAGCCTCTTCTTAGGATGAAAATGAGCAAGTCTCACGCAATCATCATTGTTGCGACGCTCATGCCCTCAGAAGACCAGCCCTGCAACAACCGGTGAGCAAACGACGCACGAAACCCCGATCCACGGAATGTGGTGTGCAAACGACGCACGAACGCCCCGTCCACGGAATGTGGTGAACAAACGACGCTCGAAACCCCCGATCCACGGAATGCCTCAGTCAGTGTTACGGCACTGTTGCCTGTTGGTTTTCTGTCAAGGATATCAAAAGGCTCCTGGTTACTCTATACTTCGTTGTGAGAGGAACAAGAAAGGCCGCCTTCCATGCCAAGGTGACCGCCGATTAGCACTGAAGGGAAGTCGATGAGTAACGTTATCGTTGTCGGTTGCGGAAGGGTAGGCTCGCGCCTGGCCACCATGCTTTCCGAGAACGGAGACAATGTCTGCGTGATCGACCGCCAGGCCGACGCCTTCGCACGTCTGGGGCGGGGCTTTAACGGCTCGACCATACAAGGTTTGGGCTTCGACGAGGAAACGCTGGTCAAAGGTGGCATCGAAGAATGCGACGTGGTTGCCGCCGTCACGAACTTCGACAACACCAACATGATGATAGCCGAAGTCGCAAGCAGGCTTTACGAGGTCTCCCATGTGATAGCGCGGCTTGACAACCCCGACCACGAGCGTGCCTACATGCAGCTGGGCCTCGATTACGTCTGCGGGACATCGCTGGTGGCCGAAGACGTGTTCGCCAAGATAGTCGCAGGCCACGGCAGCCATGTAGACACCTTCGGCGAGTTCGAGGTCTTGCGTTTCTCGCTCAACCTTGCCTCGAACGAAAAGAAGACCATTCGGGTCTGTGATTTGGAACGCGCCCATGATGTGCGGGTCATCGTGTTCGAGCGGGGGGACGGCTCGGCAAGCTCCATACCGACGGGCGACAGCATCCTGTACCATGGCGACACCGTGATGATGTGTATCCGCCATGAGCTGATTGACCACTATGCCCGTTATATCCAGGACCAGGGGTGATGTCATGTATATCGTGATAGCCGGCGGCGGCAAGGTGGGCGAATACCTGGCCACCGTGTTCCTGCGCAGTGGCAATGATGTTGCTGTCATCGAGAAGAACCTGGAAACGGCCGACCGCCTGGCGGTCTCTTTACAGGGACGCTACCTTATCATCCATGGCGACGGCTGCGACTCGCAGTTCCAAGAAGACGCCGGCATCCGCGAGGCAGATGTCTTCGTGGCCACATCAGGGCAAGACGATGCCAACCTGGTATCGTGCGAGATAGCGCAGCAGGTATTCAGCGTGCCGCGCTGCATCGCCCGCGTCAACAACCCCAAGAACATGCGCATCTTCCGCGAGGTCGGCATCGAGAGCGTCTCATCGACCACCCTGATTGCGAACCTCATTCAGGAAGAGGCATTGTTGGGCAGCGTGAGCATTGTGTCCACGCTCAACCACGGCAACGTGCAGCTGAGCGAGATAGCCGTCCCTCGTTTCAAAGCCCACAGCAACGAGGAAGGGGTCTTTGTCGCAGACATCCTGCTTCCCGACCATAGCATCATCGTGGCGGTATCGACTGCCGATGATATGGAGGTCGTCAGCCCGGACACGCTGCTCTTTCCGGGCGATACAGCCATCGTGGTGGCCGACCGGGCGGTCCTGGATCAGGTGCGTGCAGCCTTCAAGGCGCTCTGACATGCAGGTTGTACACACTGATAAAGGCTGCGGGCAAGAAGAGGAAGGCAAACCCGCGATAAGCACAAGGAAAGGGATAAGCATATGATAGGTCGCTATACTCGCCCTGAAATGGGAGCCATCTGGTCATTAGAGAACAAGTTCGCCATCTGGCAAGAGATCGAGGTGCTTGCCTGTGAGGCCCAGTCACAGCTTGGCCACTGCGGCATCACACCGGAAGAGGCCGCCTGGATCCGCGCCCACGCAGGCTTCACGGTAGAGCGCATCGACGAGATAGAAAAGACCACCAACCACGATGTCATAGCCTTCACGACCTGCATGGCCGAACACATCGATGCCGAAGTCCCTGCAGGCCTCGAGCCTCCTTCGCGTTGGGTCCATTACGGCATGACCTCTTCCGATTTGGGCGATACCGCCTTGAGCTATCAGGTCACCCAGGCCATCGACATCATCTTGGCCGATATTGCGCAGCTGGGGAAGGCCTGCAAGCAGCGTGCCTTCGAGTTCCAGGAGACGCTCTGCACAGGCAGGACCCATGGCATCCATGCCGAGCCTATGACCTTTGGCATGAAGTTCGGCTCATGGGCCTGGGCATTGAAACGGGCGCAGACGCGCATGGCAGAAGCGCGGTCGGTGGCTGCCTGCGGGGCGATCTCTGGCGCGGTGGGCACCTATTCGAGCATCGACCCTTTTGTTGAGCAATACGTGTGCGAGAAACTGGGCCTCGTTCCGGACCCCCTTTCGACCCAGGTCCTCGCACGCGATCGCCATGCCCAGGTCATGGCTGCCCTTGCGGTGACAGCCTCAACCCTGGAGTCCATTGCCCTCCAGGTGCGGCTCTTGCAGCAATCCGATGTGATCGAAGCTGAAGAGCCTTTCACGAAAGGCCAGAAAGGATCTTCGGCCATGCCCCATAAACGCAACCCCATCACGGCGGAACGCGTATGCGGCCTTGCCCGGGTGGTGAAAGGCAATGCTCAGGTGGCCTTCGACGATGTCGCGCTGTGGTACGAACGCGACATATCGCATTCAGGCGCGGAAAGGGTTGTCCTTGCCGACAGCTTCATGGCATTGGATTATATGTTTGCCAAGATGCAATGGATGCTGGAAGGGCTCATGGTATATCCTGCGAAGATGGAACACAACCTGGCCCGTACCCGGGGGCTCATCTTTTCCTCAAAGGTGCTTCTGGCCTTGGTTGATACCGGCATCAGCCGGGAAGAAGCCTACCAGGTTGTGCAGCGCAATGCCATGCTGGTGTGGGAAGACATCCAAAACGCGGTATCGGGCCCCGATTACCGTGAACGCCTGCAGGCAGATCCAGCATGTACCCTGAGCGCACCCGTGCTTGATCGGATCTTCGACCCCTGGGACTTCCTGACCCGCAAGGACGTCGTGTTCGACCGCCTGAAGGCCTTGGAGTTCTAGACGGGCGCAGCTCGAAGGCCTTGGAGCCCTCGGGAGGCGCAGCTCGAAGGCCTTGGAGCCCTCGGCAGGCGCTCCCACAAGGGCCTGGGCGCCCTCGGCAGGCGCGACCACAGGGGCTTTGGAGTACTCAGCCGGTGCTGCCTGGATGGCAGTTCCTGCTGTGCCGCGAACTCAAGGTACAGCAGGAACGAAGGCGACTCCTCGACCGAAAAAATATATAAGACCACATCTATTATTAGATATAGTATGTTATCATACTCAGGCTGCTGACGCCCAGGGCTTCCTGCCACATCGGGCTTGCGTTCGCTGTGCGCCTTGCGGCTGGTTGAAGACATCGATGGTCGAATGGAGGCTGGTTTGACATGGAAGACTATATAGGGTATTTGTTCTGGGGGTTCCTTTTGGTATATGGGGTGATTCTCTGGCTCATTTCCCCCCATACCGTGACTTTGGGCGGGTTTTTCAAGGGCGAGGACAAAAAAGGGAGGCCTGCCAGCCCAGCCCTTCTCACGATGAGCATCTTCATCAGCTGGATCTTTGCCAAGTCGGTGACCAATGCAGCCAATCTGGGCGCTGAGTTCGGCATCGTGGGCGGGGTGGCCTACGCCACCTACTGGCTGTGCATCCCCCTGACCGGCCTGGTCATCCATCAATTGCGCAAGCGTTATGCGGCGACCAGCCTGGTTCAGTTCCTCAAGAGCAAATACGGGCAGATTGCCGGCATCTGCTTCTCGCTGGCCATCCTGATCCGCCTGTTCAATGAGGTCTGGAGCAACTCGTCGGTAGTGGCGGGCTACTATGGCAGCAGTGGAACCACCCCTTTCATCGTTGCAGCTCTTTTGTTCACGCTGATAACCCTGCTGTATTCCATGCGCGGAGGCTTGCGCAGCGCCATCATCACCGATGTCTTGCAGACCGTTCTGTTCGTGATAGCAGTCTGCTTCGTGCTGGCCTATGTGCTGCCCCATCATTCATTGGGCGAATACGTCTCGACCGGCAGCTGGCAGCTTGATACGGGC
>JAIRPR010000057.1 GCA_031256895.1 Coriobacteriaceae bacterium | reverse complement strand
GAACAGATGGTTGACGTATACGATAAGGGTCATCAGGTTAGAGGTGATCGGGTATCTCAATTCCAATGCGGCTTAGCCTCCCCTCGAAAGATGCAGGGCTCCTTTTGTCCAATCCGGCGATCTGGCTTGGATTGACGGCCATTTGGTACCGCTGTTCCACGAAGTGCGCTGTTCCTTGGAATGCGATGGCACCCATCGACACAATCCACGGACATCGGTAACCTTCGGACACCGATACCGAACGGCCTTGCCAATCACCGGTATAACTGGCGGGTATCACGCTGGCTCGGCCAAAGCGCACTTTCAAGCCGAACGCAATAGCCGAACGCAATAGCCAACAGTATAGCTTCTTTAAGATGACAGGTATTTCACTTATCAAATATTTCATTCGTGCAAGGAAAAGACCGTTCATTGCGGCAATCATGCCCCATGGCCTATCCTGCGAGGGCGCGAGAAGGCAAGCTCAAGGAAGCAGCTTCCCGCTCACAGCATAGGCAGGAAA
The DNA here is from genome assembly GCA_031256895.1 of Coriobacteriaceae bacterium. Taxonomy (GTDB): domain Bacteria; phylum Actinomycetota; class Coriobacteriia; order Coriobacteriales; family Eggerthellaceae; genus WRIS01. The sequence goes on along the minus strand of JAIRPR010000057.1, from coordinate 12,225 downwards.
CCCCTTGCAAGCACATGAGGGACACTACAGAGGTCAAGAACATGAAGGAGGAAACCGTGATGAAGATAGCGGACACGAAGGAGGGCAGCAGCTTGAAGAAGGCAACGGACACGAAGGAGGGCAGCAGGTTGAGGAAGACCACAGGCAAGAAACAGGAAAACGCAGGGAACGCACCGGGTGCAGCAAGCAATTTGAATCGCCGCCAGTTCTTGGGGCTTGCCGGATTGGCCGGGGCATCGGTTGCGGTGGCGCAAACCCTGGGCGGCTGTTCTGCCGGAAGCAACGCTGCCTCGAACCCTGCCGCAGGGGCATCAACAACAGCAGGGATAAACTGGGATGAAGAGTTCGATGTCGTCGTGGTAGGAACGGGAACGGCAGTCTTTGGGGCCTTTGCCGCCTTGGATGCAGGGGCGGAATCGGTTGCCCTGCTGGAGAAGCTGGGCACCTTTGGCGGGGCAGCTGCTTTTTCGGGGGGCGCTTTCTGGGCACCCATGAACTATGTGATGAAGGACCTGGGGCTTGAGGACAACCGAACAGATGCCCTTGGTTATGTTGGGCTCAATGCAGAAAGCCAATCAACACCCGAGATAATAGAGACCTACGTGGACAACGCCGCAGGCTTCATCGATTGGACGGTCGAACGCCTCGGCTTCCAATGGGCGGTCCTTTCGGGTGCCCCGCTCTATGGCCCTCAATCGTGGCAAGACTACACCAATCTTCCCGGCTCACGCGAATATGGCCGTTCTCTGACCATGGCTGGTACCAGCGTGGGCGAAACCGCTTCGTCAGAAAGCTACGGCGGTCCATTCATGTGGAAGCAGTTGCGTGCCTTGGTCGATACTGAAGACCGTATCGAGCTTATGCTTGAGACAGCCGCGAACAAGCTGTATGTCGATGATACGGGGGCGGTTATCGGCTTGCGTGCAGAAAGCAAGGGAAAAGCCCTGAATATCAAGGCTAAGCGTGGTGTTATCTTGGGGACAGGCGGCTTTGACCACGACACGGAATGGCGCAAGCAGTTCCTGCGCACCCCTATGTTCAATACCGTTGCCCTGCCGGGAAACACCGGTGACGGCCACAGGATGGGCTTGGATGTGGGCGCTGATCTGGGCAACATGAACAACAGCTATGGGTGCCCCGCAACGGTAGCCCCGCATCTCATCCCCGAAGGGGAAAAGCTGCTTGATGGATCGTTCTTCCTGAATGACTTCTTCACCGTGTTTGATGCACCGCTTCGCAGAGCAAAGCCCCACGCCATCGTGGTGAACCGCCAAGGCGAGCGCTTTGGCAACGAATCTGCACCATATGCGCAGTTCAATCGTGCCTTCGAGGGCTGGAACTCCGATACCTTCACCTATCGCAACATTCCCGCATTCTTCATTGGCGATGCCTCCTTCTACCAGCACTACCTGCTACCGGGAACTGCGAACGATGCCCAGATAGGGGACATCCCCGAAGGCACCATAGTGGCCGACACCCTGGAAGAGATAGCCAAGAAGTGTGATATCGACTACGAAAAGCTCATGGCTACGATAAACGAGTTCAATAGAAACGCAAAAGCAGGCATCGACCCGGTATTCCATCGGGGCGAACATCACTTCGACCTTCAGACCGGCGCGGATTTTTCCGGGCGGACCGACCTTATCAACCCTTGCCTGGGCCCCGTAGAGACCCCGCCCTTCTATGCCTTCGGATACCTTCCCGGTATGCTGGAAACGAACGGAGGGCTCAAAGTGAATGCGCAGGCACAGGTCATCGCCCGTACGGGTGAGGTCATCCCCGGCCTTTATGCGGTCGGCTGTTGTGCCAGCTCGGTGTTCGGGCCAGGATACCCGGGTGCTGGGACAACGGTTGCGGCAGGAGCGGTGTTCAGTTGGATAGCCGCCAAGGATGCCTTATCCGCCCGTCCGGTCTAGGCGGTCACACTCTGGTGGCACCGGGGCTGTCGAAAGCCACCGGTGCTACCGGGGCTGCCGAAAGGCACCGGTGCTACCAAGGGCTCCCCGGTGCCACCGGTGCTCCCCGAGGCCACCGGGGCTCCCCGGTGCCACCGGTGCTACCAAAGGCTCCCCGAGCCGCTGGCGATACCGGGGACTCCTGAATCCTGCGGTGCTACCAGTGTCTCTCGTGATACAGCCGGAACACAACGTGTGGCATCGGCCGCGACGCAGCGGTTGCTTCACACCCCGCACGTGGAAGGTCAGTGCAACCAGGCCGCACTGACCTTCCTTATAGGCCGTCTTGGTATCATCCGCCGAAGGCCAGTTCGCGTTCCTCGCCAGGAAGTGCTGCGCGGGCTTGATCGCGCAGGTTGTTCACACCGATGAAGAACTGGCGCATCATGACCACCATGAGGTAGCGGCCCTTGGGCGTCAGGGTCAGTTCCTCGTCAGTGTCGCGATCGAATGCCCCCACTGCCCTCATGAAGGCGGTCTCGAAGGGCAGCCCTCGTTCCACGCTGCAGCCGAAATCGGCCTTGAACTGCCTTTTGTCTAGGCGCAACCCAAAAAGCTGCATCATGAAGCGGTAGCGCATCCGGTCGTGATGCGAGAATCGGGTGGTTCCCATAAGCGAAAGACGGCCTGCCGCAATAGCCTCATGGTATTCCTTGAGCGAGAAGGTATTGATGAAAAGGCTGTCGCCCAGATACGTGATGCCGCCGCTTCCGATGGCAGGGTATTCCTCGAAATCGACCACGTATTCATCTATCATGCCCTGCTCGTGCCTGTTGAAGGTCCATGCACTGCCATGCTTGAAAAGATGAGCCCCAGTGCTGTTGCGTGCCTGTTCCCCCGTCAGCGTCTCGCAGATGATCCGGTAGAAACGCTGTTCCCGAGCGTAATCGACCTTGCCGACCGATTCCTTGAGGGAACGCGCCACCGCAGGGGATGCCATCAAGGGGTAGAAGGTCGTCTGCCCGGCTCCGCTTTCAATGACCCGTGCGAGGTCGTTGCGCAGGATAGCTTCAGTCTGGGCAGGAAAATTGAATATCATGTCCACGTTGAGCGAGGTGAAATAAGCGGCTGCTTCTTTCACCTGCTCTAAGATCCGTTCCCCGCTTCCATACTTGTCGAAACGATCCATCTGTTTCAGCAGGCCGTCATCAAAGCTTTGGACCCCCACCGAAAGGCGTTGGATGCGTCCTTGTAGTTTTTCCAGGTACGCGGGAACCAAGTGGTTGGGGTTCGTCTCGCTCGAGACCTCTTTGATGCTGAAGGTGTCACGTGCCAGGTCGATGGTCTCACATAGCTCGTCAAGCATGATGGTGGGCGTTCCACCCCCGATGTAGAGGCTCTCGAAATCATAGCCCTGGTCTTTCAGCATGAGCATCTCGGTACGCAGGTCGGAAAAATAAGGGCGCGCCTTTCCCTCGGAAAAGGGGAAGCGGTTGAAAGAACAATACGGGCACAGGCGCTCGCAGAAGGGCACATGCATGTACAACATGTAGTGCTGCCCAGGCTTTGGGTCTGGCAGAACGTAATCCTTTATCGGCGAGAGCTTGAGGTAGTTCTTGGTGCAATGCCTCACTGCAATGCTGAGAAGCCTTTCAGAGAGCATACGGCCTCAAGCCTCCACGCAACGCGGCCTGCGGCGCTGCCATCCTGTGTTGTTCGCGTTTTGGGGGCTTCCTTTCATGCCTCAACCCCCCACGCAACGCGGCCTGCTGCTGCGCGTTTCCCGATATCGCTGCGGTATTGCTTGCCCTCGAAGTTTATCAGGCTGCAGGCCTCATACGCCCTTTCGCGGGCGGCTTCGAAGCTTGGGCCCAATGCGACCACGTTGAGCACCCGCCCTCCTGCGGTGATGAGCTCGCCATCGGTGTTCTGCGCCGTGCCCGCATGGAACACGGTGACCCCTGGTATTGCCTCGGCTTCGTCTATCCCCAGGATTACCTTGCCCTTCTCGTAGGCTCCCGGGTATCCTTCGCTTGCCAGCACCACGCAAACCGCCCATTCGTCAGACCACGAAAGCCCGATGTCATCCGGTCTTCCTAAGGCGACGGCTTGCATGACCTCTACCAGGTCGCTTTCAAGGCGTGGCAGTATCACCTGTGTCTCGGGATCGCCGAAGCGCGCATTGAATTCCAGCACCTTGGGGCCTTGCGGGGTCAGCATGAAGCCGCCGTACAAGACCCCCCGATAGTCGTGACTGAAAGGGGGCTGCGCAGTTGCAGCGGCAGCCTTGCGCATGACGGCCTTCATGGTGGCAAGCTCTTCTTCCGACACGATAGGTACCGGGGTATACACGCCCATGCCGCCCGTGTTCGGGCCTAGATCGCCGTCGAAGGCACGCTTGTGGTCTTGGGCTGGCTCCATGCAGAAGGCTTGCCCGTTCGAGACGAAGGCCAGCAAAGAGCACTCCGGCCCGGTCAGGCACTCTTCGATGACAACGGTGTTCCCCGCTTCGCCGAAAGCCCCTGCGAAGCAGCATTTGACTGCGTCTTGGGCGGCTTCTGCCGTCTCGGCAATGATGACTCCCTTGCCGGCAGCCAGCCCATCGGCCTTGATGACCACCGGAAGGCCGAAAGCCTCCAGGGCGTCAAGCGCGGCTTGTTCCTGTATGAAGCTTTCATAGCGTGCCGTGGGGATCTTGTTGTTGTCCATGAACTGCTTTGAATAGGTCTTGCTCCCTTCAAGCAGGGCGCCTTGGGCATCAGGGCCGAAGGTGGCCACCCCTGCTTCACGCAGCACATCGGCCACACCGGCCACCAAGGGGGCTTCAGGGCCTATCACCACCAGACCGACTTCGTTGTCGCGCACAAAACCAAGGACAGCCGCCCCGTTTTCGATATCGAGCGTCGCTATGTTCCTTGCCAAACCAGCGGTTCCTCCGTTTCCTGGTGCGACAAACAATTGGTCACATTGCGGGGATTTGGCCAACGCCCACGCCAATGCGTGCTCGCGGCCGCCGCCGCCTAAAACCAGAATGTTCACAAAGCTTCCTTTCCTGCTCTGAGAGGCCGATTTCACCGCTGATGCCTTTGAGGGGCAAACGGCGCGGCCACCTGTCAATCCTGCTTCTGTCACTTGCTTCATTTCGGCCACATGTCAATCCTGCTTCGGCCACTTGCTTCATTTCGGCCACAGACCAATGCCACATGTCAATCCTGCTTCGGCAACTTGCTTCATGTCGGCCACATGTCAATGCCACATGTCAATGCCACATGTCAATCTCGCTTCGGCCACATGCCAATGCCACATGCCGGTGTCACCCGTCAATCCCCCATGCCGATGCCACATGCCAATCGCATCTCGGTTACTTGCTCTTCCAGCCGCGCACTATGGTCTGGTCGCGGTCGGGGCCTACCCCTATGATGGTCACGGGCACACCGGAAAGGGCTTCCAGGTACGTGACATAGTCCTGGGCGTTCTGCGGCAGCTCTTCAAAGCTGCGGCACTCGCTGAGGTCAAGCCCCTTCCATCCGGGCAGCTCGACATACACCGGCTTCGCGTGGAACAATACGCTTTGCTGCATGGGGAAGTAGTCGTAGGTCTTGCCCTGGCACTCGTAGGCAATGCACACCTTGATGGTATCGAAGGCCGAAAGCACATCGAGCTTCGTCAGCGCTATATCGGTAAGCCCATTGACCTCGGCCGCATAACGGGCTATGACCGCATCGAACCAGCCACACCGCCGCTTACGCCCGGTGGTCACGCCGAATTCGTGCCCTGCCTTGCACAATGCCTCGCCTGTTTCGGCTTCTTCCCCCGCCCCCCCGTTCTCGACGTAGCGCTGCTCGGTGGGAAAGGGGCCGCCGCCGACGCGGGTGACATAGGCCTTCTGTATACCGATGACCTTGTTGATGGCCGTAGGGCCAACCCCCGTGCCCGTTGCAGCCCCGCCGGCACAGCATGAAGAAGAGGTCACATACGGATAGGTTCCATGGTCGATGTCAAGCAGGGTGCCTTGAGCCCCCTCGAACAGGATGTTCTTGTTGTTACGCAGCGCTTCGCCCAAAAGCTGGGCGGTCTCGGTCATATACGGTTTAAGGATGCGGGCATAAGGCAGGTATTCTTCGCATATCCTATCGACGGTGTAGGGGGCAAGCCCATATATCTTCTCCAACACAGGGTTCTTCTGGGAAAGCGCCGTCTCTAGTTTAAGCCTGAAGATCTTCTCATCCAGAAGATCCTGGATCCTGATTCCTTTGCGGGCTGCCTTGTCCTGATAGCATGGGCCGATACCGCGGTTCGTGGTGCCTATCTTGTTCTCACCCAGGCGCTTCTCGTCGGCACCGTCGAAATCCTTGTGATAGGGCATGATGACATGGGCATCACAGGAAATCTTAAGGTTCTTGCAGGATATGCCCTCATCTTCGAGCATCTGCATCTCTTCGACCAGGATGCCGGGATCGATGACCACCCCGTTGCCTATCACGGGGACGGCATTTTCGTCCATGATCCCAGAAGGCATGAGATGAAGGGCAAGCTTCCGTTCGCCAACAATGACGGTATGTCCTGCGTTGTTGCCTCCTTGGAAGCGCACCACATAATCGTAGTCCTTCGTTATCAGGTCGGTTACCTTTCCTTTTCCTTCGTCTCCCCATTGGGTGCCAACGATGACCGTACTGGGCATTGCATTCCTTCTTTCCGTCTTCTCATCGTTTTCTTGTCGGTTCTTCGGCTAAGCCTTTCTGCCCGCAAGCCAACCCCCGTCTTCTGGCTTGTAGCGAAGGCTGTTTGATTATATTACAGTTCCAGCACATTTGCCTGTGAATCGAGCGACTGCACGAGCCTTACAATCTCTTCATGGCAGGTGAACAGGATCACCTGGCGTTTTTGCCCCAATTCACACAAGACCCGTATTGCGGCATGCCTGCGGTCCGAATCGAAGTTCACCAAGATGTCGTCGGCCATGATGGGTACAGCACGGCCAACATTTCCCGCACACATCAAAGGGGCCACGCGCAGGCTCAGGTACAGCTGCTGGCAGGTGCCCAAAGAAAGATGCAGGGGTTCACGTACTGTTCTCACCTCATCGACGACCTGCAGCTTGCCTTCCTCAGTCATGCGTACCTGTGTCCACCGGTTGTTGGTCATCATCGCAAGCAAGCGGCTTGCCTGACGGTATACCTCTGGCTGGCTGGTGCTCTCCCATGCGCTGATGGCCCTCTCAAGCGAACGTTTTGCCAGCAGCAGGCGCGCGAAATCCCTCGCGTGTTCCTTTTGACGGGTTCGGACCTGCTGGTACTCAAGCTTGAGTGCATCGAATGCCCTCATGCGCTTCGCTTGCGAAAGTTCTTGCTTCAGTTCGCCGAAACGGCGGTCGCTGCTGCTGCTTGCCTCGGCCAAGGTCTGGCGTTGCCTGGTCTTTTGGGCAATAAGGGCATCGATTTGCGGAAGGGATGTGCCCGGTTTTGCAGCCATGCGCACAAAAAGATGGTCGATTTGCGCCTCGATATCGGCAAGTGTGTCTTCCAGGGTCGAAAGTTGGGAGGCAAGCGCCTGTTGCTTTTGTGTTGCAAGGCTTGCCGCAAGACGTTCTTCTTTTGCCTCGTCAAGGATCGCCCGTGCCTGCCGCAAGGACCCCTGGGCTTCGCCAAGGCCGTGCTGATCGAGGAAGCCCCGGATGCGTGCCTTCTGATTGCTCAGCTCGCTCTCACAGGATTCGAGCTTCTTCTTGTCCTGCAGCATGACCCAGTGGCAATCCTGCTTGCGCTGCGCCAAAGCCTCTGCCGCCTTTGTGGGACGAAAGAGCATCACCAGGGCAGCACCCGCCAGCAGCACTGCAAAGATTACCAGGCAAACACCCAAGGCAGTGAACGAAAGGCTGGCGATTTCCCGCCCATGGAGGAACACGGGGATGCCCCCGATCACAAAGAGCGCCGGCAGCAATGCTGAGAGCAATATCTGAACACGGCGTTGGTCGTGGACCTTCCGCTCGAGCTCTTGGATGTCGCTGGTCTCCAACAAGGCCTCGTAGGCGGCCTTCGATGCAATAAAGGTCTCTTTTGCCATGGCCGTCCGATGCTCTGCCCGTGTCTGCTCTTCTGCCAGGGCATCCAAGTGTTCACGGAGGGCGAGGTCCTCGCGCGGATCAAGGCTCAGGCCGCGAATGCCCTTGCTTGCGCCTTGCGCGTCCTGCGAGCCTCGTGCGTCCTGCGAGCCTCGTGCGTCCTGCGAGCTGTGCGTGCCTTGCACGCCGACCGCGTCCTGCGAGCCTTGCGCACCATACGCACCAGCCGCGTCCTGCGCACTATACGCATCGGCCGCGCCTCGTGTGACATGCGCATTCTGCAACGCCAGGCCTTGCTCTTCTTCCAAAAGGGCCTTCTTCTGCTCCAAGAGCCTTTCATGCTGTCGTTCCAGCTTCTCAAGGCTGGCCTTGTTCGCCACAAGGTCCTCTATCTCGGCATTGAGGGCGTCCACTTTGGCAAGCAGCTCGTTTCGTTGCGGTTCGAGCTGGTGGAACTCCTTGTCTTCCCGTTTGAAATGTTCGGCCTCTGCTGTTGCGGCGGCAAGGTCTTGGCGGAGCTGCTCCTGTTGTAGGTCAAGCCGCACCAGGGAATGCTCTATCCCAGCTGCCCGCGAGGTGTATTCGGCGATCCGCCCCTTTATCTCGTTCAAGGCATGTGTCGGCGAAGCCACGGTGCCCGAGCCTGCGGTGAGCAGCTTCGCCGTGATGTCGCTGGTGTTGCGCAATGAACGTAGTTCATCGCTGGTCAAGGAAAACATGGTTGCAAAGGTCTCGCGGTCGATGTCTTTGAAGCGGCTGTCAGACCCTTGGACGCCTGCGGCGTTCCTTGTCCGGGAAAGCTCTATCTCTTCCCCCGTTTCTCTGTCCTCGAAAAAGAGCGACCCCGACCTTTCGATGTTGTGCGGCTTATAGGTGTTGCGCAGGGTTCGCGCGTCTTCCCAGCCGAACAGGACTCCGCTGAAGAACGCGCCCAGAGTGGTCTTCCCTGTCTCGTTCTTGCCGAATACCAGGTTGAGGCCAGGAACAAGGGGCCCCACCGTCTTATGGGCGAATGCCCCGAAGGCCTCTATCTTCATCCTTTTGAGGAATATGCCGCCCATCAGGCATCAACCTTGCCCAATAGGTCAAGCACCAGTTCCTGTGCTTCCGAGGCAAGCTGACCCACCTCTTTTTCGCAGGCACGCGGGAACTGCAGGCTGCGCTTCAGGAACTCATCTTGAAGATACAGCACCGTCGATTCGCAATCGCCCTCAAAAGAAGCACAGACCTGCAAAAAGACCGCCGGGAACAAGCCTTCCTCACGCAACGCCTCCTTGTCGTAGGGGCGCGTGGTCTTGTTGAGCAGTGCATCGCAGAAAAAGACGGGGTAGGCATCGTTCAGGGCTTTGCGCAGGTCTGACAAGATGCCCGGCCTATCAAGGATGGTATGGAGCTCGGTCTTGCCGACCAACGCGATCCGGGTGCACATCTCTTCGCATTGGGCTTTGCTGTTCTCATGGAAAAGATCCCGCAGGACCTTGTCGCTCACTTCGCCCAAGCTGGCACATTCAGATACATCGACTTCCATCTTTTGCCAAACGACGCTTGCCGTGGGAATGAATTCCAGGCGGTTGGGCAGCCCTTCGGTCAGCGTGACCTTATAGATGCCGCGTTCCCCCGTCTCTTTGATGTCGCGTCCTTGGATGCATCCGGAAAAGACCAGCCGGGGATTGGCGGGCGGATAGGCGTATTTGAGGTGGATGTGGCCGAGCGCCCAATAATCCATGCCGGCCTGCATCAGGCGCCCGGGTTCGGTAGGCGCTTTCTCAGGGTCCAGGTTGAGGCCGGTATGCAGCACCCCTATGGCGAATGGGGCCTTGGTGCCCGTTGCCTCTTCAGCCGCCTGGCGGCTGATGCCTTCTGCTATGTCCTTGTCGGCAGGCCAGCTCTGGTTGTAGTAGCCGCGCCCCCCGAGTATCGCCAGCGTTTCCCCTTCTTTTTCATACAGGGCGAAGCCCGGTTTGTCTGCCGGGAACATCAAGGTATTGGGTGGAAGCGCGAAGAAGTCCTGCTGCCATGATGTGAAGGGGTCATGGTTGCCAGTGCACAGGTATGCGGGAATGCCCGCACTGTCCAAACGTTTGAGGCCTTCAAAGAAGTGAAGGTAATCAGCATAGGACGCACGCGCTGAATCGAAGATGTCCCCTGCGATGACCACGAAATCGACCTCATGTTTAAGGGCGGCATCGATGACCCGGTCATAGCTTTCGGGAATCGCCGCCAGAAGGCGGGTGGCCCAGCTTTCTGAAAGCGCCTGAAGCCCGCGGAAGGGGGCGCCCAGATGCAGATCGGCCGCATGTATGAAGGTGAGCTGTTTAGCCATGGTGCCCGTCCATCGAACTACACATAGCCCCCCACCCGCGAATCGTCGATATAGTCCATGAAGCGGGTTATCTCGGGGTTGAAGGCAAGCTTGATGTCACGCGTAGGGCCGTTGCGGTGCTTCGCCACAATGAGCTCAGCAGTCCCCAGGTCTGGGCGGTTGTCAGAGGCAGCCTCCAGTTCGTCCATGCTGCGGTCTATGAACATGACGATGTCGGCATCCTGTTCGATGGAGCCTGACTCACGCAGGTCTGAGAGCATCGGGCGCTTCTTCCCCCGCATCTCTACCTGGCGGGAAAGCTGTGAGAGTGCAAGGACCGGCATGTCCATCTCTTTTGCAAGCACCTTCAGGCCGCGTGAGATCTCGCCGACCTCGACGGCACGGTTCCCATCACGGCGCACCTGGGGTGGCTGCATGAGCTGCAGGTAATCGACAACGATAAGGCCTTTTTCCTTTTCGCGCAGCTCACGGCGTGCCTTTGCGCGAAGCTCCAGGATAGAGAGCGAAGGGGTGTCGTCAATATAGAATTCCAGCTTTGACAAGGTGTTGGCCGCTTCGGCAATGGCGCCCCAATCGCCTTCGCTCACCTTGCCGCTGCGCAAGCGCGAAAGGTTCACGCGCGCTTCTGCGCATAACAGACGCTGTGTCAGCTGGGATGAGCTCATCTCCAGAGAAAGGAAGGCCACCGTGACGCCCGCCTTTGCCGCGTTGACGGCAAGGTTGAGCGCAAAAGCGGTCTTGCCGACGCCTGGCCGGGCAGCCAGGATAACCAGGTCGCTGCCACGCAGGCCATAAAAGAGGTCGTCTACATCCTTGAAGCCCGTAGGGACACCGGCCATGTTGGTCTTTTGTTGGGCAAGCTTGGCTATCTCTTCAAACGCGCTGTTGATCAGGTCGTTCATCTTCACGAAGTCCGAAGAGATGCGCTTTTCGGTTACGTTGAACAGGGTTTTCTCAGCCTCTTCCACCACCGCGTCCAAGTCGTCGGGGGCTTCGTAGGCAAGCGCGTTTATCTCGACCGAGGCACGCACCAGTTCGCGCAGGATGGACGTCCGCTTCACTATCTCGGCATGGTGGCTCCAACTGGTCAGGGCAAAGGTGTTATTGGCAAGCTCGATGAGCGCCGCCCTGTCGCCGACGGCTTCCAGATTGCCTGCGGCCCTGAGGTTGTCGGCAAGCGAGATCTGATCGACCGGACGATGGCGGATGTAGAGGTCCAAAACTGCGGCAAAGATCAGCTTGTGCGTGGTGCGGAAGAAGTTCTCGGGCTTGAGCTTGGTCGCTATCTCTTCGAGTGCGTCTGGGCTGAGCATACAGGCTGCGAGTACCGATTTCTCCGCTTCGATATCTTGGGGGAGCGGTCTTCCCTTGCCGTCAGACGCGGCCGCGAACACGCTTTCGCGTTGTGGATAACCTGGAGTTTTACGGGAAGATACGGTCTGAACAGGCATGTTTTTCCTTCGTTGTTTTTACTGCGCACGAAATGTCACAGGACTATCTTACCTCATATAAAACACCAGGTCATGTGCTTTTTTTGCGAATTGCCCCCATCAGGGTTTATCCACCTGGAGCAGGGAGTCTTCTTTGCATACCACCAGCCAAAAGAAAGTTTTCCCCATTTTCCACATTTTTCCTAATGTGGAAAATGGTAACCAGACACGAAGGGGTTAAAATCCACGGGTTAGCCAACGGCAACAAAGCACCCTGATTGCCCCCAATCGATGAGGGAGAGAAACTTGCAGGTGAACCACACTTGTCGGCTAACCCGTGAACGTTTACACCGGAAACGCTGTAAGGTGGACACAGGGACGGCCCAGGGGCGGACATGGGGACGGTCAACCTATATTGGTTTTTTATTTCACTGTGCTGTCGGCTTGTTTCTTGAAAAAGGCCTTTAGTGGGTTTTTTGCCATGATCCTGGGCATGAGGAGCCAACCCTCTGATAG
>JAIRPR010000181.1 GCA_031256895.1 Coriobacteriaceae bacterium | reverse complement strand
TACATCCTTGGAGTAAGCGCCTTCGTGTTCTACTAAGCAATACGGCGGGTTGCCCGCGCAAGCGCCCTTGTGGCTGCGGGCAACCCTTCCCCCCGACCACACCCGGTATCGGTGTGGTCGGGGGGAAGATCCACGCATATTGCAAGGAAAGGGGAAAGACATGGGTTCTGACGAGAACAACCCGAAACCTCAAACGACTGACTATAACGAACCGGCAGCCTGGGCAGCCGCTGGTTGTGCTCCGACAGAGGCGGCCACAGAGGCGCCAGCACAAGCGCCAGCAGTGGTGCCAGCGCAGGCGGCAGCAGCAGGGCTGCCGTTGGCAACGACGGCAGACTCCTATTCCGTCTTCGATGAAGAGGACGAATGGGTGATAGCGATGGCAGAAGAGCCTCAAGAAGGCTCATACGAATGGCTGCCCGAAGATCAGGCGGAAGGCCTCAGGGGCGATCCATCGAAAAGCCTGACAAAGGGGATGGGGGGCGATTCACCCCAAGGCCTGATACAGGGGCAACCAGGGCAAGCTGTGGATGCCTCCGAGGCTGAAAGCGGGTCTGGATCGGCCAGAATGGCTGAAGGGGCCCAGGGATTGAGCGGGGAAGCGGCACAAGAAGCGGCACAAGTGGAAGCACTCACCCCGGAACAGCGTATTGCGCGCCTTATCGAGGCAATGCCAGGACAGAGGCCGGTCCTGTGCGGGATAATCGACTTCTGCCGTGAGCCGCGCAACCCCTCAGAGCTTGACGAATACACAGAAGGGCTGCAAAAGGCACATGCCTCGGTCTACACACCGGTCCTCCTGCGTCAGCATCTGCAGACTGCGGGTGCCTTGGTCTACCATGGGCAGGACGAAGAGGTGCAGGACGAAGAGGTGCAGGATACACGGGGATTGCAAGACGGCCAAGAAGTCCAAGCGCCGGATGCCAGCCCCGTCCATGAAGAGGTGGCCAGGCCGGGTGCCCTTGCCGGATCGGAAGAAGCCTCTGACAGGCAGGGCTTTTCCGATCGGGGAGGCACCACGCAAGGCGGGAGTGCCGGACATGGCAGCGCGGAAGCCGTCACAGACGGCGGTGACGGGGGCGAAGATGCCACCGATGCGACCGAGGTGGAATACCTGGTGGTCAGCAGCCGTCCGGTGGGCAAATGGGTGTCCAGTGCCGCAGGGCTTGCCTATATCGACAGTTTCGACCCCGCGTCCGAGCTGGAGGCAATGCTTGCCGAAGAGCCGCAATACCTCGAGATATACCTGCGCATCCTTGAATCGTGCGCCCAAGCCCCTCGCACGAAGACAGAGCTGAACGATCTTGTCGATAGCGATCCGCTCGTGCAGAGCCCCCGCCGCTACAGCGGCTACTTCATCGACCGCTTGGATTGCTGTGGGGCGCTCAAATGGTCGCCTCGTTGGGAAGCCACAACGGCAGGGCGCGAGTACCTCAGCGCCCACGGCAAGTCACAGCAGCCTATGCTGGAAGAAGGAGGCGCACAATGAGCGCAAACGATGCAGACCTGATAAGCGTCATGGAAGGCCGTATAGCAACCTATAGCCTGCTCAGTAGGCTTTATTTCAAAGAAGTGGATGAAGCGTTCCTCGATGAGATGTGTGCGATGCGCTTTGCTGCCAACACAGGCAGCACCGAGATCGATGAGGCAAACCGCCTGTTCCATGGGTATCTTTGTGGGCGCTGGGAACGCACTCTGACCGAGTTGGCCGTCGATTACGCCCGTGTGTTCCTGGGGAACGGCGTCAACGCCTATTCGGCTGCCTATCCCTTCGAGAGCGTGCATACCTCCAGCAAGCGACTGCTCATGCAGGACGCCCGTGACGAGATCCGCGCGATATACCATGCCAACGGCATCACCAAGCTCGACTCATGGCGGGAAGGCGAGGACCATATCGCCCTCGAACTGGAATTCGAGCAGATCCTGGCAACCCGATCCCTGGAAGCCCTGAAGGCCGGCAACGAAGACGAGGCTGCAAACCTGTTGATGACCCAGTACAACTTTCTTTGCGACCATCTTTTGGCCTGGGCGCCTATGCTCAACACCGAGATGCAGAAGTTCGCTCAGACCGATTTCTATCGTGCCCTTGGAAAGCTGACGATCGGCTTTTTGCGGGTCGAGAAGGAACTGCTTGAAGAACTCCTCGCCGACGAGCTCGCAAGCCACTGAACAAACGTGACAAGGCGTGGCAGGGCGTGCCAGGGCGGCGTGCCAGGGCGGCGTGACAAGGCACGGTGCCTTGTCGTGGTGCCCCTGTGGCAAGGCACGTGACACGCGACAGACGGTCAACCTTGTCACGTTTTCTCCAATCATGAACAAAACGTGACAACGCCCCACGTCCTGCCACATCCCGCGCCTGACAACGCCCCACGCCCTGCCACGTCCTTGCTCAGCCTCAGAAGGCGTGCCCTCCGGCCGATGTTCGCTGCAATCGCCCGCAGCCTTGAGGCTCCAACAAGAGAAGGTCTTGCGAGTCCGGGGTCTGTGGGTTTCTTAGATGGCGGTGCATTGGGGGGATATTCCTTTATAATGGGCAGTGGCATTGCCTGCTGCGGCAGCGCCGTCACACTAAGGAGCTGTATTATGGATTTCAGTTATCTGGCGGATATCGTCTTGATGGTCGTGTACGCCACTATTCTCTTAGGGGTACTGGTGCTCATCCACGAGGCCGGGCATTTCTTCACTGCCCGTGCCTTCGGCGTAAGGGTGACCGAGTTCATGCTAGGCCTTCCCGGGCCAAGGATCGGGTTCACCTTCAAAGGCACACGCTTCGGCGTCACGGCGGTGCCCTTGGGCGGCTATGCCAAGGTCTGCGGGATGGAGGCCGGCAAGATGAGCCCCTATCTTGAGCCGGTCTTGGAAATGGTATATCGCCGAGGCACAGTCAATATGGAAGAAGTGGCGGCATATTTGGGCATCTCGCACGATGACGCCCTGGCCGCCCTTGATGAATTGGTGGAATGGGGATCGATTGCAGGCCCCGAGCGCAGGGACAAGTTCAACACCTACCGCGCCCCCGCAGTCAAAGGCGTCTGTGCCTTAGGGGAAGGGCGCCCCATCGATGACGTCCATGCGCTGTATGAGAGCGAGTACCGCCAGCAATACCGCAACCTGCCCTTTTGGAAACGCTCGGTCATCCTGTTGGCGGGAATCATTGTGAACCTGCTGTTCGCGATGCTGCTCTTCGTTGTCATCTATTCCCTGATCGGCTTTGATATGCAAGACCCCCAGACCGGTGCCATCATGCATGTCACGGTTGACCCCCTGCGTGCCATAGGCGCCGGCTTCAACTACATCGGCATGGTCATCATGGCGGTGGCAAGCCTGTTCAATCCCATGACTGCGGCTGAGACCGTCTCGAATTCGACCTCTGTCATGGGTATCGCGGTGATGTCGAAAGTGGCAGCCGAACAAGGCTTGGTCACCTTCTTGGGCTTCATGTCCATGATATCGGTCTCGCTGGGCATCATGAACCTTATCCCCATCCCTCCGCTCGACGGCGGGCGCTTCATCGTGGAAGTCTTCCAGAAGCTCTCCCGCAAAGTGGTCAGCACGAGGGCCATGAATTACCTGAGCCTTGCAGGACTTGCCCTTTTCATCGGGCTCTTTGTGGTGATGATCAATCAGGACATCCAACGCTTCATCTTCGGGAACTGGGGATAGGGTGGAAGAAGACGGCACCGAAGGCTTAGCGACAACTGCGCCCGCGCAAAGCACTGGTTCTCTTGCGGCAGACAGGTCCGTGCAAGGAACCGAAGGCTTAGCGACAGCTGCGCCCGCGCAAGCCACCGAAGGCTTTGCGACAGCCAGGCCTGCGCAAGCCACACGCCGTGTCATGGTAGGCGGAGTGGCGGTAGGCGGCGGTGCCCCCTGTGCCGTGCAGTCGATGCTCAATAGGCCACCGGCAGACGTCTCGGCAAACCTTGCCCAGATAGAGCAGCTTGCTGAAGCGGGCTGCGAGATTGTGCGCATGGCCATTCCCCATCGCAAGGACCTGGATGCCTTCGAGCAGGTGTGTCAGGCATCGCCCCTGCCGGTTGTGGCCGACATCCATTTCGATTCCGAGATAGCCATCGGCGCGGCCAAGCGGGGCGCCGCAAAGCTGCGCATCAACCCCGGCAACGTGGGCGGATTGGAAAAGACCGATGCCATCATCGAAGCGGCACAGGCGGCAGGGATCCCCATCCGCATCGGCGTCAATGCCGGATCGCTCGATACCGCCCTTGCCACGCGCAACGATATCTGTCTGGCGCAGAAACTGGCCCTTTCAGCGGCGCAGTACCTGCGCTATTTCGAGGAACGGGGCTTCTATGACGTGGTGGTCTCGGCCAAGGCGCACGACGTGCCGACGACCGTTGCCACGTACCGCCAGCTTGCCCATGACCTTCCCCAGGTGCCCCTGCACATCGGCGTCACCGAGGCGGGAACGCTTTTCCAGGGCATCATCAAATCGGCCAGCGGCCTGGGTATACTGCTTGCAGAAGGCATCGGCGACACCCTGCGCATATCGCTAACTGACGACCCCGTTCAAGAAGTCCGTGCTGCATGGACACTGCTTTTAGCTCTTGGCCTGCGTAGGCGCAGCCCCGAGATTATCAGCTGCCCGACCTGCGGCCGCTGCCAGGTAGACCTCATCAGCATTGCCAAGCAGCTTGAGGAACGCCTGCGCGATGTCAAGGCACCCCTGAAGGTCGCCGTGATGGGCTGTGTCGTGAATGGGCCGGGGGAAGCAGCTGATGCCGACATCGGCATTGCCTGCGGCGCGGGCAGCGGCGCCCTGTTCTCACAAGGAAGAATCTTGCGCAAGGTCGAACAGAGCGCTATCCTAGATGCCCTACTGGAAGAGATTGGAAAACTATGACCGACATTATTCGTTTGAGCAGCTATTATGTTCCTACCCTGAAAGAAGACCCAGCTGACGCTGAGATAGCCAGCCATCGCCTGCTGATCCGTGCCGGCATGATACGCAAGACGGCGTCCGGCGTGTACACCTTCCTCCCTTTAGGGAAGAAGGTCTTGGCCAAGATAGAGCACATCGTCAGGCAGGAGATGGATGCGATAGGCGCTTTGGAGATAAGCATGCCTGCCTTGCAGCCTGCCGAGCTTTGGCACGAGAGCGGCCGTTGGGAAGTGTACGGGCCTGAGCTGATGCGGCTCACTGATCGGCACGAACGTCCCTTCTGCCTTGGCCCCACCCATGAAGAGCTGATAACCGCCCTGATCCGAAACGAGCTGAGGTCCTACAAAGAGCTGCCCCTTTCGCTCTACCAGATCCAGACGAAGTACCGCGACGAGGTCCGTCCGCGCTTCGGCTTGTTGCGTGGCCGTGAGTTCATCATGAAGGACGCCTACAGCTTCCATGCGTCCCAAGCATCCCTCCAAAAGACCTACGACGAAATGAGCGGGGCATATGGAAGGATTTGCGACCGTTTGGGACTGGAGTGGCGTGCTGTGGAGGCAGATTCCGGCCAGATAGGCGGAAAGACCAGCTGCGAGTTCATGGCGCTTGCCCAAGCGGGCGAAGCGGAGCTGGTCTATTGCACCTGCGGCTATGCCGCAAACACCGAGGCCGGCGAAGGCAAGGCGAAAGCGGGCGCCTATGAGGAAGCACAGGGGCTTGAGAAGCTCGCGACACCGGGCATCCACACCATTGCTGCGTTGGCCGAGTTCCTGGGCATACCCGAATCTTCCACGGTCAAGGCCATGGCAGCCAAAGGAAGCGATAGCGTGGTCACCGTGTTCTTCCTTCCCGGCGACCACGAGCTGAACGAGCTGAAGGCGGCACGCCTGGTGCCGGGCTTCACGCTTCTTTCCGATGCGGATATGGAGGCACTCGGCCTTCCCAAAGGTTCCATCGGGCCTGTCGGCCTGCCGCAGGGCGTGAGGGTCGTTGCCGATGCCTGTTTGCAGGACGTGGGGCATTGGGTCGTTGGCGCCAACGAGGAAGGGCATCATTTCGTGGGCGCCCGCCCCGGCACCGACTTCACGGTGGACCTGTGGGCAGACCTGATCACCGTGAAGCCGAAAGACTCTTGCCTGAAGTGCGGCGGGGAGCTGGAAGGCGCCCGGGGCATAGAGGTCTCGCAGGTATTCCAGCTCGGCGAGAAGTATTCGCGCGCCATGGGGGCAAGCTTCAGCGCCGAGGACGGCACCGACCAGCCTTTCATCATGGGCTGCTATGGCTTGGGCGTGACACGCAGCATGGCGGCCATTGTCGAACAGTACCACGACGAGAAGGGGATACTCTGGCCTATGACGGTCGCCCCCGCCCAGGTATGCGTCATTCCTTTGGAGACGGGCGACGACCTGGTGCAGCCAACAGCGGAGAAGCTGGCACACGAGCTGGTCGAGATAGGGCTTGAGGTGGCCATTGACGACCGCGACGAGAGGGCCGGCGTCAAGTTCAACGATGCCGACCTCATCGGCTGGCCTTTGCAGGTCATCGTGGGCAAACGTGGCTTGGCCGATTCAAAGGTCGAGGTAAAGCTTCGTCATACAGGGGCGAAGAAGGAAGTATCGCTCGATGCGGTGGCAGAGATGCTGCGTTTCATCAAGCGCGGGATGAAAGGCGCAAAGCCGAGCTACGAGGGTTTCTTTGGCTGATAGACCGGATATCAAGGCAGTCCTTTTCGACCTGGACGGCACCCTGATAGACACCCAGGCACTCATCCTGGCCTCGATGAACCACACGATGGACACGGTGTTGGGAAAGAGCTTCCCGCCTGAGGTGCTCATGCACAAGGTGGGGCAGCCCCTGGCGGTGCAGATGAGGGATTTCGTGGATTCCGATGAGGCCTGCGAGGAGCTGTTGCGTGTGTATCGCGCCCATAACGCTGCCGTCCACGACAGCCTTGCCCGCCCCTTCGAGGGGGCGCAGGCCACTTTGGACGCCCTTGCCCGGGCGGGCTACCCTCTGGGCGTGGTCACCTCTAAACGGCACGAGCCGGCCATGCATGGCTTGCGCCTTTTCGGCCTTGATGGCTATTTTGCCTTCCTGATAGGGTCTGACGATTGTGACACCCATAAGCCCGACCCAGGGCCAGTGGTCTTGGGTACCCAGCTGATAGGCCATAAGCCCGAGGAATGCCTGTACGTGGGGGATAGCCCCTATGATATGATGGCAGGCAAAGCTGCGGGTGCCTTTACGGCAGCCGCTTTGTGGGGGATGTTTCCTCGGGAAGCCTTGGAGGAACAAGCCCCCGACTACCTTTGTTCTGCCATTCGTGAGCTACCCGCCTTGCTGGGCATGGGCATGGATGGTGCAAGGGACTTGGGACACGCGATGGTCGTCTGAAGGGGCGATTGCTTGCGGGGCACTGCCATCGTGCAGGCAAGTATCCAAGAGCTTGATGACTATGCCGCCCGAAGGCGGCAGAAGGGAGTCGTTGATGATAGACGAGCGTATGTACCAGCTTGGGAGCGAGCCGAATGCCATCCGAGCCCTGTTCGCGTACGGGCTTGCCCGTAAGGCCGAGATAGGGGCAGAAAAGGTCTTCGATTTCAGCTTGGGAAACCCCAGCATCCCGGCACCAGGTGCCGTGAGGGAGGCTGTCCTTGACCTGATGGCCGACCCAGCTGGCACGGTGCACGGCTATACGCCCGCACAAGGCGATCTTGGGGTCAGAAGCACCCTTGCTGAATCGATCAACCGGCGTTTCGGCATGGAGGCGCAAGCAACGAACCTTTACCTGACGGCGGGGGCTGCGGCTTCCCTCAGCATAAGCCTACGGGCTTTGGCCAGCCCCGGCAGCGAGTTCATCGTGGTTGCGCCCTATTTCCCTGAGTACCGTGTCTGGATAGAGGAAGCCGGCTGTGTGTGCGTGGAAGTGCCTGCCCGTAAAAGCGATTTTCAGCTCGATCTGGCAGCCATCGAGGCTGCGGTGAACAACCAGACAAAGGGCGTCATCATCAATTCACCGAACAACCCGGTCGGTGTGGTCTATCCCGCTGACAGCCTGAGGGGGCTTGCCGAGGTGCTTCAAGCGAAACAACGCTTGTACGGCCATGCCATCACGGTGATATGCGACGAGCCCTACCGCGAGATAGTCTACGATGGCTTGGATGTGCCCTACCTGCCCGCCCTCTACGACAACAGCATCGTGTGCTATTCCTATTCAAAGTCGCTCAGCCTTCCGGGGGAACGCATCGGCTATATCTATGTCAGCGAGCGAATGGACGAAGCCGATCGGGTGTACACGGCGGTCTGCGGTGCTGGGCGTGCCCTGGGCTTTGTGTGCGCTCCGGCGCTTTTCCAACAGGTCATCAAACGGTGCGTCGATACGCCCGCCGATGTCGGTGCCTACGCCTTGAACCGTGCTGCCCTGACAAGCGGCTTGGCAGCCCTTGGTTTTGAGTTCATCGAGCCGCAAGGGGCTTTCTACTTGTGGGTGAAAGCCCTTGAGCCGAGCGCAGAGGCATTTGCAGAACGTGCAAAGGCTCACGAGCTTCTCCTGGTGCCTTCCACCAGCTTCGGCTGCGATGGATGGGTCCGAATCGGCTACTGCGTGAGCCCCGAGACCATCAAGGCTTCGATGCCCGCCTTTGCCGCCCTGGCCGCTGAATACCGCAAGGCCTGAACACCCCAGAGGAGGTGTTCAGGCATCCGGGGGCAACGCCAGGTAAAGAAGCCACCGTGTCTTAGGCAGGGACACCTCAGAGGAGGTCTTCAGGCATCCGGGGGCAACGCCACCGCTGAAGCCGACTGATCCTTGGAGCTGGGTTTGCCGCACACAGCCAGCGGGCGGCACCCAAGACGCAAGGACAGCAACCGAAGGCCGTAGCTTTTCCGCACCGGCACCTGCGCCTGCAGCCGCACCTGCAGCCGTACCGGCACCCGCACCGGCACCTGTCGTCCCTTGTGCATTCGACGTAGTTTCTGGCCAGCGAGGCATCTGAGAGGCATGGTCGCGCTGATTTTTGATATAGTATCACTTCATCAGATGGAAGGCCTTGGCCTGTAACGCCGCTTACCTTGTGCGTGCAGACTGAGGCGCTTGTACCTCATGCGCACAAGAAAGAGCATCATGTCGTTGATAGTTGCAAAGTTCGGCGGGACCTCGGTGGCTTCTCCGGAACGTATCCAAATGGTTGCCAAACGGCTCGTTGCCAGCAAACAAGCAGGCAACGAGGTCGTTGCTGTCGTTTCGGCCATGGGGAAGACGACCGACGAGCTCTTAGGGCTTGCGCGGGCAATCAATCCCGACCCTCCAGCCCGCGAGATGGACCGCCTGCTCTCAACGGGGGAACAGGTCAGCATGACCCTGCTTGCCATGGCCATAGAGGCGCGAGGCTTTAAGGCGATGAGCTTCACCGGGCGTCAGGCAGGCATCGAGACCGATGGCATGCATGCCAAGGCAAAGATACACGAAGTCCATGCCGAACGCATCCGGGAAGCACTCGACGCAGGCTTCATCCCCGTTGTGGCAGGTTTTCAGGGCATCGATCCCCATGGGGACATCACCACCTTGGGGCGCGGCGGCTCAGATACCACGGCAGTAGCCATATCCTGGGGCATCGGCGCCGACGTGTGTGAGATATATTCCGATGTCGATGGGGTGTACACGGCAGATCCCCGTATCGCCCCGCGGGCGCGCAAACTCGATGCCATCTGCTATGACGACATGTTGGAGCTTTCTTCGGCAGGTGCCGGGGTGCTGCAAATGAGAGCTGTCGAATTTGCTCGAAAATACCAGGTAATCATCCATTCCCGTTCTGCGTTCTCCGATGCGACGGGCACCTATATCAAGGAGGCGACCCCCGAAATGGAAGAAGCGGTCATCACCGGTATCGCCCATGATACCTCAGAAGTCAAGGTAACCATCCGTGGCGTGCCTGATACCACCGGTGTTGCAGCGAAGGTCTTTTCCGCTCTTGCCGGCAACATGGTGAACACCGACATGATCATCCAGAACATCTCGGAGGCAGGCATCACCGACATCAGCTTCACCTGTCCCAGTGCCGACCTCAAGCGCGCACAGGAAACGGTCGAGCGGGTCTTGCCCGAGATAGGGGCACGTGAATATGACATCGACGAGGATATCGCCAAAGTGAGCATCGTAGGCACCGGCATGAAGTCAAGCCCCGGAGTGGCCGCGAAGGCCTTTTCGGCTTTGGGTGAGAGCCAGATAAACATCCTGGCTATCTCGACTTCGCCCATACGGCTTTCTGTGGTGGTCGATGGCGCCCAGACGGCAGCCGCCGTGCGATGCCTTCATACCGCCTTCGGCCTCGATTCCGATTGCATCTTCGAAGAGACCCAGCTTTCTGCGGAAGAGATAGCCGCCAAGATGCAAAAAGGCCGCTGAAGGGATGTGCCGGGCGGGGCATAAGGGCTTCAGGCCTCGCTCGCGTATTCCGTATACGCCACGCTCGGCCTTCAGCCCTTCTGCCACCGCCGGGCACATCCCTTCAGGGCACCGGGCGGGACAGGGGCTTCAGGCCTCGCTCGCGTATCGCGTATACGCCACGCTTGGCCTTCAGCCCTTCTGCCACCGCCGGGCACATCCCTTCAGGGCGCCGGGCGGGACAGGGGCTTCAGGCCTCGCTCGCGTATCGCGTTCATTATTAATCAGTGCCGCCTCGATGCGGCGGAACGGAGGATTGCATATGAGTTGGAACAAGCCTATGCCGGCAAACCCGGTGGTAGCGGTGGCCGGTGCCACGGGGGCTGTGGGGCGAGAGTTCTTGGAGGTCTTACATGGCCTGGATTTTCCCGCTTCAGAAGTGCGGGCATTGGCTTCTGTGCGCTCTGCGGGGAAGAAGCTTCCTTTCAAGGGCTGCGGCTTGGTGCCCGCAGGCGAGCTGACGGTGGAGGAAATGACCCCTGCCTCGTTCGAAGGCGTTGACATCGCGCTCTTTTCCTGTGGAGCCTCTGTTTCCCGGGAACTGAGGGAAGCGGTTCAGGCAGCAGGTGCCGTCATGATAGACAACTCAAGCGCCTTCCGTATGGAACCGGACGTTCCCTTGGTCGTCCCCGAGGTGAACCCACAGGATGTGGCCTGGCATTCCGGGGTGATAGCAAACCCCAACTGCTCCACTATCCAAATGGTGGTGGCTCTGAAGCCCCTCTACGACGTGGCTCCCATCAAACGCGTGGTGGTCTCCACCTATCAGGCCGCCAGTGGCGCAGGGGCGCCTGCCATGGAAGAGCTCTACCATCAGACCAGGGACTACCTTGAAGGTGAAGAGCTCACGGTAAAGGCCTTCAAGCACCGCATAGCCTTCAACTGCATCCCGCATATCGATGTGTTCCGGGAAGACGCCTACACCAAGGAAGAATGGAAGATGGTGGCCGAGACCAAGAAGATAATGGGGGATGAGGCCATCCAGGTTGCACCGACCTGCGTACGGGTGCCAGTCCTGCGCTGCCATGCGGAATCCCTCAATGTGGAGTTCACCCAGGATATCTCGGTGAGTGATGCCTGTGCGGCGCTTGCGGCGGCTCCGGGCATTACGGTGATGGACGATCCGGCTCATGACCTCTACCCCATGCCTGGCTTGCTTGCAGGAACCGATGACACCTATGTCGGGCGCCTGAGGGTGGATCCTACGGTCGAACACGGCCTTGCGCTCTGGGTAGTGGCCGATCAGATACGTAAGGGAGCCGCCCTGAACGCCGTGCAGATAGCACAACTGCTGCTGCCCTGAGGTTGCTGCCCTGGATCTGTTGCCCCGGGGCAGCTGCCACTGCTGCCCCCAAAGCCGCAGCCGCCCCGGGGCTGCTGCCCTGAGGCAGCTGCTATCCAGACGTGTCTCTCCCAAGGCCTTCCTGCCTCAAGCACTGTGGGGCTTTGTCTTCTTGCTTCCCCTTACCGAGCGCTCCCTGTAATTCCTGCTGTACCGCTCTGCTCAGGCGCTTCATGTCCCCTGTGCCTGTCCTTGCTTTGGCCATCGAGTGCTTTTTCCAATGCCCCGATAAAGGCATGCACGTTCTTGTTGGGGTTGTCGGTTCGGTATACGATGACTGAATCATAGAATACCGGCTCTCCATCGAGGCTATCGAAGATGACCACGTCTTCGCGGTGTGAAAGATAGTTCTCGTTCGCCTTGCCGCCGCAGATATGGATCGATTCCCCGAAATCGGCAATTGCCAGGTTCGCGATGCTTCCGATAGGGTCGAGTCTAAACCTCAAGGGCACGCTTTCTCCGAAGAAGCTCTGTACGACCGCTTTCCATGAGTCATAGTGCGTGCCACTGTTGATGACTATCGAGGCATTCTCGAAATCACTGCGCGAAAGCCCTTCCTGAGAGGCAAGCGGATGCGTCCTCATCAACGCGATCGACACGGGAAAGCGGGCAAAGGGGAGCGAAGCGATGTGGTTGCGGGCAGCCATCTTCGTCAAATCGGGGTTTGAAGAGAAATCGACACAGAAGCCTATATCGAGCAGGTTCTTCTCAAGCGCGTACAGAACGGGGCTGTCGGGGTCGTTGTCTACGAAGGTAAAGGGTATCTCCTTGACATCCGATACGAGGGAAAGGAAGTCGGCATTGTCGGGTGCGGCAAGCAGACGCACGAACGGAGGTGCCTCAGAGACCGATTTGCACGCGTTGATCCCGTCCCGATACCGGTCGAGGATGTCTTGGGCACAATCGAGGAAGATAAGGCCAGCGGGCGTCAAACGGAGGTCTCCCGTTCTATCGATCAGCAAGAAGCCCAGTTCCTTCTCAAGGTTGCTCATATGGATACTGAGGCCTGGTTGGGAGATATAGAGCTCCTTTGCCGCTGTGCTGAAGTTCAGGTGTTTGGAAAACACGACATATTCATTGAGTGTGTCGATCTTCATGCAGCTCCTCCTTACATTCTTCAGTTGCCATCATAGCGCAATGCCTTTGAGAAGGGGAGATGTTTTCAGTATTTCAGCCTGCACTGAGGTTGGCTTGGAAGACAGGAGAAGCTCTGATGAGCCTTGAAGCTGCGGATTTGCCCAAAGCCGCCTTGACATCAGCAGGTAGAAGGAGACATCATATTTGAATATTCAAAAATTGCATACTCCCTATAAAGGAAAGCAATAGAGCATAAAGGAAATGGGATTTGCTTCCAAGGTTTTCTGGACTGCACTTCAGAAAACAGAATTTGCCAGGAATGTCTTTTTCGGGCATTCTGTTAACTGTTGCGCCCCATAGGAAATGATGTGAAAGCCTATAGTTGGGTGACACCCTATATCAAGGAAGGAATGAAGGAGGAACAATGACCACACAAGGTAAAGAAACCGGTAAGAACCCAAGCAGAAGAAGCTTCCTGAAGGGGACGGCTGCCCTTGCGGCAGGCGTTGTCACGGCAGGGCTGACAGGCTGTGCCTCACAGGCTTCGGGAAATGCAGGCAGCAATGGCGGCTCATCTGCCGATACGGGCACGTGGGACAAAGAAGCCGATATTGTGGTCGTAGGGTCGGGCACTGCGGCCTTTGCGGCGGTTGCTGCCTCGCAGTACGGGGCTGACAAAGTGATACTGCTGGAGAAGTCATCCGCGATGTTCGGGGGCACCAGTGCCACTTCTGGCGGCGGCATGGGCATTCCCCTCTCTGATGCTGCAAAGGAGGCAGGCATCAGCGACACGAAAGCGGCCGTGCTTGCCTATTATGAGAAAGCCTCGTTCGGACGTGCCGATATGGCCGTTGTCGAATCCTATGTTGACAACGGCAACAGCTTCATGAAATGGTGCGTGGATGCCTTCCAATTCAAATGGGGTTTCAGCTCCCTGGCTTTCCAGGACTACTATGAGCCGAATGAAGGCTACTTGGCCTATGGGCGAGGGAGCATCTTCCCTCAAGAGATCGGTGGGGAAAAAGCCGGAAGCGGTGGCTCACTGTGGGCTTTCCTTCAAAAGACAGTAAAGGAAGACAGCAATATCGAGCTTTTGATGGATACTGCGGGTACCGAGCTTATAACCGAGGAAGGCAAGGTCATAGGGGTCGTCGCCACCGAAGGCGGTAAGGCTGCCATCCGGATACGCGCACGCCGTGGTGTTGTGCTGGGGACGGGCGGCTTCGACTACAACGATGACATGCGTCGGCAGTACCTGCCCTATCCCTTGTTTGTCAGCAATGCCGCTGTGGGCAATACGGGCGACGGACATCAGATGGCTCAGGCCATCGGAGCAGACCTTGCCTTCATGGACCGCTCATGGGGCTTGCCCTGTTTCCTTCCCGATGGGGATGACCCCGAGGACCTGATTGCCAAAAACAAGATAATTACCACCTTTACCGGCAACGATTGGGCAATGTATAGGGGCAAACCAGGCGCAATAGTGGTCAACAAGGAAGGAAAGCGCTTTGGAGACGAGGCGCAGGTCTATGATGTCTTCAACCGTGATTTCGGACAGTTCAGCTCGAAGGCGGCCACCTTCCCCAATATCCCCGCGTTCTTCATTTGCGACTCAAGCTATACAGATGCTTATACACTTCCTGGTCAGGCTGCCAAGGGGGATCCCGTGCCCAGCTTCTTCGTGCAGGCGGCAAGCCTTTCGGAATTGGCTGCGAAACTGGGGATAGATGCCGAAGGGCTCGCAGCCGAGGTCGCAAGCTTCAATGAGGATGCAGCAAAAGGCCTCGATACGAAGTTCAATCGCGGGCAGAAGGATATCAACATCAACACCACGGGGCTTTATGCCGGAAGCCGGACCGATATTCCGAATCCCTGCCTTTCCCCGGTCTCTGTTGCCCCCTTTTATGGGGCGGTTTATGTGCCAGGGACCTGCGGTACGAACGGAGGACTTAAAATCAATGGGAACGCGCAGGTCATTTCGGTGAAGGGGGAAGCAATACCGAGCCTGTACGCAGTGGGGAACTGCTCGTGCGGGGTTTCAGGTGGCGCCTATTGCCATGGCGGTATGACGGTTGGATCAGGCTCGGTCATGAGCTGGGTCGCCGTGCGCCATGCCTTGGGGGTCTCGTAAGCGGGCAAGCCCGCAGCGCTGCTTTACCGGGCTTTCCTAGGGTCGCCGTGCGCCATGCCTTGGGGGACTCGGAAGGCTTCTCCTTGAGGTGAACCAGGATAGAACGGGCGCGGGAAGCTGGCTGTTGCGGCAGCCCTTGTCCCCGGCAGTCGGATGCAACAGCCTGATACAGCAGCTCGGCGCGACAGGATGAAGCAGCTGCGAACAGGCGAGAGTGAGTAACATTTTTGCGGATTGATGCCCTCCCGCTCACGGGAACGGCACGGGCATATGGTCTGAAGTGAGATGGGTTTCCTACAATCTTTGTTGACGAAACGAAGAGAAAGGAAACCCAGATGAATGATACTACGTTTTGTACTGACGCGCTTGCGGAACTGTTCTACAAAAACATTCTGGAGACAGAGGACTTTAGCAGCTTCTCCCAACATTGCCGAGTCGTGGGTCTTATCTTAGTCAGGGCGGCGATGATAAGAAGCATGGAGCGTTTTGACGACATGCTTATGTATGAGGTGCCCGCGTCTTGGACGCTGCTTGATCGCCGCATGCGCACCGTAATCACCATGCTTGGCGAGATTAAGTACAAGCGGCGCAGTTACAAAGACGAGTACGGCAACACCCACTACCTACTTGACGAGGTGCTGGGGATTGCCCCTTACCAACGCTTTGATAAATACGCGTTTATGTGGGTGGTTCGCACGGCATCTAACATCCCCTACGAAAAGACGGCAAGGGCGTTTACAGACGTGACCGGATGCACAATCACGCGCCAAAGTGTAATGCGCTGCGTACATAAGGCAGGAGAGCTTTTAGCACAAGGAGCAGCTGGGGGCGCAGAGGCGCTATGTATAGAATACGACGGCTTTTGGGTAAACTTGCAATCTGAGAGAAAATCACCGCCGCGCCCTAGGCGCACATACAAAGAACAGTTTCGCAAAAAGAGCATGGAGTTTAGGGTCTGGGTGGCCTACTGCGGCAAGGACAAAAAGAAGGCAAACAAACGCATCGAGCCGTTTCACTGGGCATCAGATGTTGCACCGTCAAAGTTTTCGCCGAGTGCGTAGCGCACACAAAGGCAGCATATGTCATAGGTGATGCCAACTGGGTAATCACCGCATCTGATGCCGCTGGTTGGTGCAAATCACACGGCCTTGATGCCTTTGTCAAAGATGGGGCTGTCGTGATTTCGAGCCCAGACACCTACCATGTGAACCAGAAGGTATACAGGGCATTTGGCTCAGAGGAGGATAGGAGCGTCATATTAAACATGGTGTACCACAAGGACTTTGACAGTCTTTTTCAGGAGTTGGACCGGCGTATGAACGAGGAGCCTAACGACGAGCGGGCGCCTAGACGCGAGGAGCTGCGCTCCTACATAGAAGGCGGCCTAGAATGGCTGAAGGGCGCGTCGCTTTCTAGGCACGTGCGCGAAAAGCTGTTAGGGCGGCTATGCACCGTGTTTTCAGATCGTCCGTTTTGCGAGTATTGAGAAGACATGCTCAGCAGGTGCAAATACAAGCGTTTGCCGATAAAACTAGAGCAGGTAGCGAAGCGCTGTGCGAAGTGTCGACAAAATCTCTATGAAGAGATATTGAGAGATGCCGAGGATGCCGTGCGCATTATCAAAGCCTACGGCCTCAGCGGCGCTTGACGTAATAAGATTGCATTTGTTGATGCAGACAGGCATGTCATTAGGCTGGTATGTGTATTGCTGGTCTCGCCTCATCGTCACAAATATCTCCTGTACTCGGATAACTACTGCATAAGGGGAGGCGGTGCTCCCTACTAGGCACTGCTGCTATACCCCCGGGCGCCGCCTCCATCCTGCATCTGCCCGATGCTACATCCCGACACCCCCGCGCCCGCAGTCCGCTGCGCCAGACTTAGTGCAACGACGTTGCGTTTTGAGGTATTATCTTTTGTCTGGGGAGATTGCAGGATGCCTCCGTTCCTTCAAAGACCATTCATGACTGCCTAACGGCGCACCAGATGCGCTAAGTTTGTTGGGCAGCGTATCCGCATAATTGTTACTCACAGCAAGTTGCCCAGTATGCTATGATTAACCAATGGAAAACGAAGCCAGACATCTCGAGTCTTACTTCTATAGTGATTTCCCCTCCGAGGGGAAGTTCGATTTACCTGTTATCAAGAGGCAGCAGGTTTTTCTCGACAACCTCAAGCTGATCCGCTACAGCTCGACCGTTGCCCATGAGTATGACGAGGCAGATGCCACCGTGCATTTCTTCGAATACGACGACCGTTTTGACGAGGTGTGGAGGAAGCCGTCGTCATACATTGTCCGCCTCTCCCAATACCGTCAGGTCATAGCTCCTGACTTTAGCATGTACACTAACATGGCCTTGGCCCTGCAGGTCTTTAACACCTATCGCAACCGCTGGCTCGGCGCATTCTGGCAAAGCAAGGGGCTTACCGTCATCCCGTCTGTCTCGTG
>JAIRPR010000174.1 GCA_031256895.1 Coriobacteriaceae bacterium | reverse complement strand
GAACGGCTCTCAAGACGCGAGAGCCGCAAAAGGGCATCGACCAGGCGGCTTAAGCGCTGTACCTCGGAGTTCACCGTTTCCAGTCGGTCGGTGTCGGGGACGAACACCCCGTCTACCATGGCTTCCACCGTCGACTGGATAGCCATCAGCGGCGTACGCAGCTCATGGGCGACATCGGTGGTCAAGCGCCGCTCCAGCTCGCGGTCCTTCTCGACGGATTTCGCCATTTCGTCGAAGGTCTCGCCCAGGCGCGCTATCTCGTCATCGCCCCTCAGGTGGGTCCGTGCCGAAAGGTCGCCTTCTTTGATGGCGTTCGCCGTCCTCATCATTCGGTTGATGGGTTTTACCAGGTTGCGAGCGAAAAGGAAGCCTATGCACATGGCCAGCACGATGGCCAGGATGGTCGCGAACACCATGGCTTGGTAGGAATTGTCGCGGAACTTCTCGTCCGTCCGGGTGAGCAGGGTGCCCGCAGGATCGACATACACGCGCACATAGCCGACCTTTTCGCCGTCGACCACGATATCGGCTATCATCGTGCGTGCGCCGGAAGGGGGGTCGAGCGAAGGCACCATGCCCCCGGCGAAGTCGAAGTTGGCCGAGTCGTACACCTTCTGCTGGTCGGGGGGCAAGTCGGTATGATTGCTGAACACCTGTATGCGCACATGGTTGAAGTCGCTTGCGAACTCTGCCGGCTTAACGGTGGCGATCGTCCACGACCCGCTGCGGCGGTACTCCTTCGCTATCTGGTCGGCGGTGTTCTCGGCCACGGTGGCCATGTTCTCGTTCGTGTATGCCTTGAAGTGTTGGTCCCACACAAACGAGAGGACCCCGATGGCCACCAGGGCTGTCATCGCGGCAATCAGGGCGAACGAGATGGTCATACGCGTGGCATAGCTGAGGTTCGACCACCCGAAGCGATGCCGCTTCTTCTTCTGGTCAGGTACCGCCGTATTTTCGTTGCTGCCCACGGATGGTAACGGCCGCCTTACTGCGATACCTTGGTCGGATCCTCGAAACGATAGCCCACGCCGTGGACGGTGTGGAGCCATTTGGGTGCACGGGGGTTGTCGCCTATCTTGGCACGGAGGTTCTTCACATGGCTGTCAATGGTGCGCTCATAGCCCTCGAAATCGTAACCGAGCACCTTCTCGACCAGCTCCATGCGGGAATACACCCGACCCGGATAGCGGGAAAGCGTGGTGAGCAGCTTGAACTCGCTGGCGGTGAGGTCTATCTCCTCGTTATCGACCAGCACCTTATGGCCAGAGACGTCGATGGTCAACTCGCCGAACTCGAGCACCTCGCGCTGGGGCTCTGAATCGGCATGGACGCGACGCAGCAGTGCGCGGGCACGGGCGACCAGCTCACGAGGGCTGAAGGGTTTCACCAGGTAATCATCCGCCCCCAGTTCAAGCCCTATGATGCGATCCTCGACCTCGCCCTTCGCCGTCAGCATGATGATGGGCACATCGGAGTTGTCGCGGATGGCACGACAGACCCGCTCGCCCGGGACACGGGGAAGCATCAGGTCAAGAATGACAAGGTCGAAGTGGTGCTTCGAGAACTCTTCCAAGGCCTCCTGACCATCCCCGACTGCGGTCACCCAGTAATTCTCGCGCTCGAGGTAAGCGGTGACGGCGTCGCGGATCGCCTTCTCATCTTCAACTAACAAGATACGCCGAGTTTCATTGCTCATTATGGTTCTCCTCAGGCTCATCATCGACAGACCGGCCGCACAGGCGCACATGCTTGCAGGCCTCCGGCTACTGTTGCGGAAGGTCACGCACCCGGGTCGGCCGCCTCGGCACCCATGGCCGCCGTAGCAGCAATGGCTGCCGTGGCCGCTGTGACTGCCGTGGCCGTCGTGGCGGGCACTGTTGTCTCATACGGTCTTACATGCAGACGCGCCGACATACCGTGCGCGTCTGCGTTTATTGTAGCAATTCACCCACTTTGCTCTCCAACCTAGGCAGGAAATGACACAATAAACGTGCAAGTAAGGCTTGCTGTTCATGGGCTGGCCAGTGCCAGGTTGCTCGTCTGAGGGCATCCAAGCCCAAACGTCCCTCGGCGACCTGGGCACAGTAGTGCCACTGGCTAGCCCGTGAACAGCAACAAGTAAGGCCTACCCAGGCTGACGACCGAGTTACAGGGATCAGGAATTGACGACACGGGCAAGACAGACAACCACGAAACCGTCTTTGCGGAGCGCGAAGCACCACGAGGCACACCATGCCCCCAAGGCTGACAAGACCAAGGGCAAGCCTGCGGTGGCGGGTGCCCACAGGGCTTCAGGGAAACCGGCTGCGCCGAGTACTGGCGCAAAAGGCCTGGTGAAGACGACTGCGACGCTTACCGCCCCAAAGGCTGCAGGGAAGCCGATGGTGGCGAACGGCGGCTCGAAGGCCACCGTGAAGCCGACTGCGGCGCTCGGTGCCCCGGATGCCGGGAAAAACCGCGTGAACGGCTCCCCGAAGGCCTCGGGCAAGGTGCCCATTGCCCAAAAGCCCCTGGGCGGCATGAAAGCTTCCGCAACCGTAAGGGCGGCCACGAATGGGGTCCTTTCGGCTGCCTTGGGCGCCCCGGATGCCGGGAAAGGCCACGTGAACGGCAAAGCCCTTCCGACCATCAGGCACGTCCCTTCAAACGGGAAGGCTTTGCCCGCAGGCGCCTCGGGCAGACAGCCCGTTTTGACGCGCCGTCATTTCCTTTACGGGGCCCTCGGAGCCGGGGCCCTCATCGGTGTCGGGGGGGCTACGATGCTGGCGACCCGTGCCCTCGGCAAGAGCTCCTCGGAAGAACAGGTCTCTTACCTGGAAGTCCCTGAAGCTGCCGTTTTCACCCTTGAGAACTGCACCGAGCTTTTGCCGGTGAGCGACTTCCTCATGCTTGTCGGCAGCTTCGAGCTTCCCTATGGCACGCTCATTTGGGCGAACAGCGACAAGATTGCTGCGTGCCTCTTCCCCACCGAGACATCCGCCCCCCTGACAAGCCTCGGCGCCCTCAACCTTGACAATGGGGACTATACCTTTGTCCTGGAATCGGCCGTGGGCACCCAAGACGGTTTCGAGGTCTATGACGCGCGCGCTAGCGAGAAGGGCTTCATCTGGATAGAGGCGAACATATTCGCCGGCATATGGCGCGTCTTCACCGCCCCCTACGAAGGCGGCGTCCTGGGCAGCCCTATCCAGGTCGATGAGGGCAGGGAAGACGATTGGGAGACCCCCAGCATCGCTGCGGTGGGAAGCCACGCCTTCTGGCAGGTGTTGCCCGCGCTGAACGGCCCTTATGTGACCGATGAGTCAGTGGTGAAACATATCGCCTTCAACAGCACAGAGGCTGCGGAAGCGAAGGCCTTCCTATGGTCCCAAGGGCGCATGAGCACACCTATCTACCCCCTGGACGATGCCATAGTGGTCACCCCCCGCACCCCCACCGATGCCGTCCATCACAGACTGTGCCTCGTTGATGCGGAAACCTTGACCATCAAGGACAACCTGGTATTGCCCCAGGGCATGAAGCCCCTTGAAGCCGGCTATGGGCCGGTGGGCTTCAGCTTTTCCTTCGATGGCATCTATGGCTATGGTGGAGGCATCTCGAACCTGGGCACCTACACCCCCCAGTCGATGCAAGGCAGCTATGACACCCGGGTCTGGTTCCGCTTCAATAAGACGCCGAGTGCCGCCCCCGCCTGGTGCGGGAATTACCTGATTGTGAAATCGACCCGTTCGGTCTGTGGTGTGAGCCTAGCCACCAGGAGCTATTTTGCCATCGACGTGGAAAGCGGCTCTGACACCTACGGCGATTACCTTGCGACCAGCGGATCCCACGGAAGCTTCGTCACCTACGCCAACATCGACACCAAATCGATCGACGGTGCCCGACGAAGGTGCTGCCTGGTACGCGTCTGGACCCCCAACCCCCTTCCCTAAGGGATCAGCCAGCCTGGCACAGGCGCGACGAGGAAGCCCAGGTGCTGCTTTTCTGGTGCCTGTCTGGGCTTCGACCGTCGTCGTGCTATTCGATAGAGGGGCCTGGCTTGGGCGTTTGGACTATGTTCCCAGACCTCAACCATCTTCAAGTGTTCAGGCGCTTTTCAGCGCACCCGGAAGCGACCCGTGTCCTGGGCTCTCTGGGCTTCGCATGTCATCCCAGCTGTCATCAACATCCTTCGACAGAAGGGCCAAAACGACCGCAAATACCGTAATCACGGCGAAGAGCAGCGTGTATTGGTCGGTCATGGCCGCAGTTCGGGTGAAGTCCTCCAAGGCGAAGAACAGCACTACTCCCAAGATGCCGAAGAAGAAGGACAACGCCATGAAGACGTCTTGGAGTTCGCCTTTGCGGGCTTTCTGCCGCATCTCCCAGGACCGTGCGGCCGGG
Source organism: Coriobacteriaceae bacterium (assembly GCA_031256895.1). GTDB lineage: Bacteria > Actinomycetota > Coriobacteriia > Coriobacteriales > Eggerthellaceae > WRIS01. The sequence continues at coordinate 9,269 of JAIRPR010000174.1, read as the reverse complement.
GCGGCCAGATGCCCCGAAACAGCAGGATGGCCTTCGGGCGCCCCGCTTGATGAAAGCGCCTCCTGTTCCCTGGCGGCTTTCGATGCGGCGCTTCTCGCGCATTGGCGCTTCCGGTAATCGCGAAACGTCCAGATAAGGAAGAGGAATGTGACGGCGAAACCCACCAGGGCGAACACCAGGTTCATCAAAGCCCACGAAGGTGTGCCCCACGGGGCTTCCCCACCCGCATAGGCACTGGTGCCATCCTCTGTCCCCTTGATATACGGGCTATCGGCAAGAGCCTGCCCTGCAGGGTCATTCGATACGTCCAAGGCAGCCTGATAGCCATTGCCCACATCAAGGGCAGCACCGGCTTGCCTGCTATAGGCATCCCGTTCGCTGCCGGATGCGAAGGCCGAGGCGGCATAGCCTGCCCCCAAGGTGAGGGTTAAAGCCAGAAGCCCCGTCACAAGGACGAAGAGGCCAACAGGCCTTCTTGCCGATTTAACCCTTATTGCTCCAACCCCTGACACAGTCTGTTCTACATCCTTCATTCCAATCACCTTCAAGAGGCTCGCTCTATCCTGAAGATACGGCTTGACTCGGTTTGGCACGTCTTTTGCGCGGCCGCCCATGATCCGTATCTGGTATTCCCTTTCAGCACGCTCTATGATACGCCTATTATGCACCACCCTATAAAGGCCATGACGAACGTATCCGAATTGATACTTTCATGCTACGAACGGTACAACACGCAAGAATCACCGGTGTTTTCAAGGCCAGCCCCCGAAGGTGCCCGAGTCCTGGCAGGTGATGGCAAGACAGCACCAACGCTTGAGGGAATGCCGATCCCTGAAGGTGCCCGAGCCTTGGCAGGTGATGGCCAAGTACGGCCAAACGCGCAGGGTCGTCGATGAGCGCCTTCCCCCCTGATGGCACCCTAGCCTTGCCGGGTGAAGGACTCTTGTTCGATGAGCGTCTTTTCCAGGGTTTGGGGGTCAAGGCTGCAACCAAGGCCTGACCGATAGCCTTCGGGCGCAAGCTCGACAAGGCCGTCGCGCACCTCGAAGGGCGGTGTGCATATCTCGGTGGTGAAATAACGCGAGGTCGAACCGAGGTCTCCGGGAAGGTCTATTCCGGAAAGCACCTCGAAGGCAGCATGGAGGCGCTTCGAGACGCCCGTCTCATACATGCCGCCCATCCACACTTCGGCACCATGGCGCCGTGCTTCCTGATAGAAGCGCAGGGCAGGTTCAACCCCGCCCCACTTCCCGACCTTCAGGGAAAAACAGCGAAGGTTGCCCATGCTGAGCGCCGCATGTGCATCGGCAGGGCATTTGATGGATTCATCGAGGCAGAAAGGTATATCGACCTGCTGTTGCAAACGTGACAGCCGCGCGAACAAGGCGGGGGGTTGTCCGCCCGGGAAGGCGGGCGCGGTGCCGCCCGGGAAGGCGCCCGGGGAGGTGCCCGGGAAGGCGGGCGCGGTGCCGTCCGGGAAGGCGCCCGGGGAGGTGCCCGGGAAGGTGCCCGGGATGCCCGCGGAACCGCCCGGGATGCCGCCCAAAACGCTGCCTTGCGGGTGGTGCCGGGGAGAAAGGGGCTCTTCAAGGCAGGCGATGCCCAGACCCTCCAGTTCCTTGAATACGGCTAGGTCATCTTCGGTATATGCCTGGTTGGCATCAAGCATCAGAGTGAGCCCAGGGAACTCGTCCCGTACCAAGCGCACCCTTTCGACATCGTCTCCCGGCTTGATCTTGAGCTTGACCCTTTGGTAGCCTTCGCGCACTGCGGCATACACGGCTTCAAGGGTCTTGGCAAGCGGCATGATGCCCACGACCGCCCCTGCAGGAACCCTGATGACCGGCGCTGCAGCGCAGTGCAAGGGGATACCTGCGGGCGCTTCCAAGGTAGGCAGTGGGCCGGCCTGGGGGCCTCCCCGTGCCCTTGCAGTGCCCCCCGTATCCTGGGCAGGCCTTGAACTGGCGAAAAGGCCGCCGTAGGTTGCGAACCTGCCCTCCCCTTCAGGGATAGAGGCCCCCTCATCGGCTAGCCGTGATGCCTCTTCCTGGATGGTCAGGTACAAGGGCTTTTGGACGATCTTGCCATAGAGGTCCCAGAAAGCCGGTTCTAAGGCACCTTTTGCCAGGGGGAACGCATCGGAGCCAACGCATTCGTCGAAGGCTTGGGATACCTCACGCGGATGCAGGTAGACCTGGCGCAAGGCCAAAGGTATCAGATGTTCCCTGAGAACCCGTGCATCCGTGTCCAAGGTCTCAGGCAGGTACCAATCGGTTGGAAAGGCCACGCATTCCCCCAGGCCGCTCCTGCCCTTGTGGTCACGTATCTCGATGATGAGGGACTCCCGCGTGCGCAGGGTCGTTTTCGCGGTGGTGAAAGGATGGACAAGCCTTTGGCGGATGCGGTAGAGCCTGACCTCGCAGACCTCCAGGCGCTCGTCATAGATCTGCTGGAGTGCGGCCTTGTCGGGCTTGCCTATGCCGGTGCGCGGGAAACGATCCATGACGCACAGGTGCTTCGGCCGATAGAGCTTCGAAAGCCGCTGTTCCAGGCTCTTTGCAATCTCGCCCGCAAAGGCCTGGGAGGAAGGACGTGGCGGAATGCTTGGGGGTAGGGCATTCGGGCGGGAATGCGGATGGGTATGCGGATGGGTATGCGGATGGGTATGCGGCGCCCCGGGCGCAGCGCTGCGTTCGATGAAGGCGACGGGGCGCCTTCCCCACACGGCATCGGGAACGCCGAACACCACGGCATCCTGGACACCTGGGACGCGCTGCAGCTTTTCTTGTATCTCTGCGGGATAGATGTTCTCACCACCAGAGACGAAGAGGTCCGAAATGCGTTCTTGCATCACCAGGCGGCCATGCGAAAGGCTTGCCGTATCGCCGGTCAGGAAGAAGCCATCAACCGTGAAGGCGGCTTGGGAATTGAGGTAGCCGCCGAACACACCCGGGCCCCTTATTGCCAACTGGCCCTTGCCTTGTGCATCGGGCATCAGGACATGCGCCTCATAACCAGGAAGCAAGGCCAGGCCTGCGCCTGTGGCATCGAGGGATGCGGCCACAAGGCTCGAGGTCTCGGTCATGCCATAGCTTATCACTACCGGTAAGCCTTGTCGTTCGGCGCGGGCAAGGCTATAGGGGTTGGGGGCTGCCCCGCCATAGAGTACGCAACGGTAAGGGGCGAAGGGCTGTGGGCTTGCTCCCGGCAATCCTTGGACTTTCGGCAATGCTTTGGCCTTCGGCAATGCTTTGGCCTTCGGCAGCCCCTGGGCATCCAGAAGGTCCTGGGCTTCGGGCGAGCCTTGGCTGCGAGAGAAGCCCTGGGCGTCCGGCAGCCCCTGGGCGTCCAGAAGGTCCTGGGCATCCGGCAGTCCCTGGGCGTCCAGAAGGTCCTGGAGCATCTTGTCCACGAGCGAGATATGGCTGACCTGGTGTTCTTTCGCGTCTGAGAGAACCCGGGCAGCATCGAAGCGACGGTAGAGCAGAAAGCCTGCCCCTGCCACAACGCTGCGCACGACAATCTGAAGGCCGCCGACATGGAAAAGGGGCAAAGCGAGCTGCCAGAGGCCATCCTGGTCGAATGCCAGTGCCCTGTTGGCCGAAGCGGCCGCCCCGCTCAAGTTATCCCAGGCAAGGGATGCCGCCTTGGGACGCCCCGAGGTACCCGAGGTGAACAGTACCACGGCGGGAGCCGCAGGATCGAAGAATGCCGCGGCACGTTCCGCAAAATGGAGGTGCCTTTGGGCCTCGCTTTCAAGCGAAGCACCCTCTGCCTGCAAGATGTCTTCGACAAAGGGCTCATCCAAGCGTTCCGCAATGCGCAGTTTGCCGGACAAGGTCAAATCCCGCAGACGTTCGGCCTTTTCTTCCTTGGTCAAGCGGTGATTGAGCAACACCAAGGTGAAACCGCCATAGGCCGCTGCCACCAAGGCCACCACAAAGGCAGGGCAGTTGGACATATCGAGCGCCAGATGGCTGCCCCGCACACATCCCGCATTTTGGAGATACGCAGCACAAGCCGCCGCCGCAAGGCGCAGCTGCCCATAGCTGAACTCCCGCACCCGCCCTTCCTCATCGACGAAGGAAAAGCATCGGGCATCCGGCCGTTGTCGTGCCGTCCTCTCGAATTCCGGTATCACCGTGGCCTCCTTCGTTCGTGTCTTATCGTTTGCCGCCCTTCCCCTGGCCGCCCTTTTTCCTTTCGCATGTCTAGGGGAACTTGGGGAAGCGGCTGAAATCAGGCTGCCGCTTCTCTTTGAAGGCGTCGCGCCCCTCTTGTGCCTCTTCGGTCGTGTAATACAGCAAGGTGGCATCACCCGCAAGCTGTTGGATGCCCGCAAGCCCGTCTGTCGCCGCGTTGAACGATGCCTTCATGAAGCGCAGGGCCGTGGGTGAGAAACGCAGCATCTCTTCTGCCCAGGCTATGCATTCGTCCTCAAGCCTGTCGAAGGGCACCACGCGGTTCACCAGCCCCATCTCAAGGGCTTCGGCAGCCGAGTATTGTCGGCAGAGGTACCATATCTCACGCGCCTTCTTCTGACCGACGATAGCCGCCAGGTAACCTGCCCCATAGCCGGCATCGAAGCTGCCCACCTTGGGGCCCGTCTGCCCGAACTTGGCAGTATCTGCCGCAAGGGAAAGGTCGCACAGCAGGTGCAACACATGTCCGCCGCCGATGGCATAGCCGTTCACCATGGCGATGACCGGTTTGGGCACCACACGGATAAGGCGCTGCAGGTCCAACACATTGAGCCGTGGTATCTCGTCGGCGCCCACATAGCCGCCGACACCGCGGATCTTCTGATCGCCGCCCGAGCAGAACGCCTGGTCCTCAGGGTTGCCTTCATGGTTTGCCCCGGTAAGGATGATGACCCCGATGGCGGCGTCATCGCGTGCCCGGGTGAAGGCATGGGTCAGCTCAGACACGGTGAGGGGCGTGAAGGCGTTACGGCGCTCAGGCCGGTTGATGCTGATCTTCGCAATGCCCTTCCCGTACTCATAGATGACCTCTTCGTAGCTTCCCTCCTGCTGCCACGCTATCTTGCTCATGGGCGCCTTCCTTCCTGGGGTCTTTTTGGTGCCGGCGCCGCAGCGCCCGACGATCGGTTCATGTGGCATCCAGTCTAGCGGGTCGGGGGGTCTGCTTCCCGGAAAGCGGCGATTCTTCCAAAAAGCTCCGCACTTGGCGGCAGAAGGCCTCGGGCGCCTCAAGATGGGTGTTGTGCCCGGCGTTCAGAAGCACGCATGAGATGCCTGGCAGGTGTTGGAGCTTCTCGGCTATCCTGAGATACCTCCGGTCAAGGATGCCTGCGATATACAGCACCGGCATGGGAAGGCCCCCCATCCGGGCCGAGAGGTCGGGCATGGTATGCTGCCCCGTGCCCCTGATGCTCAAAGCCAAGGCATGGGTGTCGTTGGCGCACCGTTGCGCCCTCAGGCGGCGGCGTGCCTCTTCTGGCAGCCTTCTTTGGGAATCGAAGACCGGCTGCGCTTCCCATTCGTCCATGAATGCCTCGATATCGCCTTCGAGAAGCTTCTCTATCAGGGCAAAATCGCGCCTCAACATGGCTTCGTGCTGCTCAACGGTCGAAGGTCCAAGGCCAGCGCTTTCCAGGACAAGAGAAGCCACCCGGTGCGGGCGGGCGATCGCGAAGGCAAGGGCTATGCGGCCGCCCATCGAATAGCCCAAGACGTCAGCCCTTTCGATCCAATACCAGCGCAGCAGTGCCGCCAAGGATTCCAGGACCGCCCCCATCTCGTAGCTTGCCGGCTCGGTCGGCCGGTCGCTCTTGCCGTGCCCTACGAAATCGGGGGCTATCACGAAACGTGTCTGTGCCAGCTCTTGGGCAACCGCTTCCCAGGTCTGTGCGCTCTGCGTGAACCCGTGCAGCAACACAAGCGGCGGGTTTTCCTTGCTCCCCCATTGGGCGACATGGTAATGGATGCCCTTGTACGAGAAGATCGCCATAGCGCTCCTTCAAGCCAAAGGGCGCAGCCGCGCCTCGATAAGGCTGATGCCTGGCCGCCCCCGATAGTCTTGATATGCCGCCTCGAATTCCTGAAGGGTGGCCACCGCAACCGCCGGAATGCCGAAACCCTGAGCGATTGCCGCCAGCTCAAGCCGGTGAGGCGTCAGGAAAAGCCGCTCGAAGTACGGCTCTTCCGATTTCTGGGGAAGCTGTTCGAAGATCTTGCCGCCCCGGTTGTTCATGGCCACGATGATGAGTGATGGGGCGTTCCCGTTCCTCATGGCTTCGCCCTGAAGGGCAAGGGCGCCTATGTCATGAAGCAGGGCTAGGTCGCCGGTGAGAAGCGTGGTCTGCCTGAAGAAACGGGCAGCCCCTAACGCGGAGGACACGGTGCCGTCGATGCCGTTCAAGCCCCGGTTGCACAACACCGTTAGGGGCTTGTCCTGTTTGCGGTAGAAAGTGTCCACCAATCGTATTGCCATCGAACTGGCCGAGAACACGCAGGAGCCTGCAGGTGCCAAGGTGAACAGGCTCTTGACCAGGCTGCCCTCAAAGCCCTTTGCCGCAATGCCTTCCAAGCTGACAGACGCAGGCTTCAAGCTGACGGGCGCAGGCTTGTCCGGGCTGGAGGACGTGGTCGAAGGGGTGATGGCCTCTTCGTTAGATGCTGCCTTGGAGCCACCCGTTACGGAAGGCATCCCCTCATGCGCATCGTACAGGTGGCTGTCGTGCGCATCGTACGGGCGGCTGTCGTGCGCATCCGACAGGGGACTGTCGTGTGCATCGTACAGGCGGCTGTCGTGCGCTCTCAACAGAGGGCTGTCCGTCCTCTGAGCCGCCGCCTTGTTCTGGTCGATCCAGAGCTGCGCGAAGCCTTCCTGTACGCGGGAAGGAAAGCCATGCCCGGCGTGGTCATCTGCCACCTGGGGAAACGATGCGACAAAAGCGGCAGGAGTGGTACGGATGAACAGGTCGGTGGCCGCGTTGAAGTCACGTGTCTCGAAGGCGTCGACGACGATCTGCAGCGGCCGTAAGGCCCCCAGAGTGGTATGACATGCCTTTGAGACCGGGTACCGGCCGAAGCGTATGACCACATCAGGTTTCAGTGATGTGCCGTTTTGGCTTTGTTGCGATTGGACAGGAGCAGTGCCGGACACGGTGCCGGGCAATGCATCCCGCAAGGCATTGAAAAGGCCGTCGTAGGCATCTATCACCAGGGGGTCGCCATAGCTCCGCAGCCCGCTCAAGGGATCGGCAAGCAAAGGCAGCCGGTAATGGCCGGCCCACTCAAGAAGACGCTTTGCCTCGCTTTCGCCCACAAAGCTCCCTTCCCCACACAGCACGATGGCGCGGCCTTTCCGCAGCACTTCCAAGACCGCAGCGACCGTGTGGGCATCCGGTCTGGTGCAGACGTTCGGCAGGAGCGGCATGCCGCCGATTCCCTGTTCCCCTGCAATGCTTTGTGGCGCCCTTCCAAGGGTTTCGGCGGTCGAGCGGCCTGCGCAGAAGGGCTCGGTGCCTGCAAAGGGCATCTTCCTGCGTCCGACACTGAAGAGCCCAGCCACCTTCAGGTCGGGCTTCAAGGGCTCGTCGAAGGGGAAGTTCAGGTGTACCGGCCCCGCGTTGCTGATACAACCATACCAAGGAAACCCCTGTTCATCGATGCTTGCTTGGGAACCGACGGCCGCCGAGAACGCCACCAAGGCCATCTGGCGGGCAAAGGCGATACCTTCCGCAGACGCAGTGGGAAGGGGCATCTGCTGGAAATGACGGACCTGGTTGCCGAATACCTTTATCTGGTCGCAGGTCTGCGGGGCCCCCAGGCTCTGCAGACAGGGCGGCCTGTCCCCCGTAAGCACGATAAGCGGTACCCGCGATATATTGGCCTCAAGGATTGCTGGATAATAGTTCGCCACGGCAGTGCCCGAGGTGCAGACCAGACAGACTGGGCGGCCTCCCGCCTTGGCCGACCCCAGGGCAAAGAAGGCCGCGCAACGTTCGTCGATGGCGACATGCAGCCGAAGACTGCTTGCATGGGCCACCATCGCCAAAGGTGTGGAACGCGACCCGGGGCTCACCACCACATCACCGACACCCAGGCCGATAAGCTCGTCAAAGAAAGCGGAAACGAAAAGGGCAGACTGTCGGGGGGTGCTCATCGGCATTCCCCGCCCTCGAAGGCGCTCAGGATGGTCTTGAGCTTGAGGTCTATCTCGTCGAACTCGGCTTCGGCCTGGCTGCCCGCCACAATGCCGCAGCCGGCATACACCCAGCCTATCTCACCATCGAAGACCCCCGAGCGCAAGCCCACCGAATACTCGCCGTTGCCAGCGGCGTCAACATAGCCGCAGGCTCCGCCGAAAAAGCCGCGGTTGTAGCTTTCTGCCCTTCTTATCAGCATGAGCGCCTCACCCACCGGCGTTCCCGCAAGGGCTGGCGTCGGATGGATCTGCTTCATCAGGCTGTCCAGGCTGATGCCTTCTATGACCTGGCCACGAAGGGGCGTATAGAGGTGCTGCACGTGGCTCAAAGCCAAGATGGCCGGGTTTGGCGGTATCTCGACATCGTGGCAGTTGCGCCTGAACACCTCCCGCACGAAATCGACCACGAAGGCATGCTCGCGAAGGTTCTTCTCATCCTGGAGAAGGCCTGTTGCCAGACACGCCCGCTCTTCGTCATTCTGCCCTGCTGAAACGCTGCCCGCAAGGCACATGCTCTCGACCGCCTGGCCGCGCTTGCGTATCAGCAGCTCCGGCGTGCAGCCGCAGAAGAACACGTCCCCATAGCGGTACAGCAGCACCACCCCCCGCGCAGGCCCGTCGATAAGGTTGACCAGAAGGTCCTTCGAGGAAAAGGGATTATCTGCCTTGAGCATCTTTCGGCGCGACAAGACCACCTTCTGCACCCTTCCCTCAGCAATCGCCTGGATGCCCAAGGAGAACCTGTGCTTCCAATCGTCCGGGGAATCAGCCGTCAGCACGTAGCCTATGCTTGAGCGCCTGCGCCGGGGGGCGGCCGATATCTGACGGCTGAACCGGGCGACCCTGCCGGCATAGACCGGAGCCAGGCTGTTCACCTGCAGGAAGCTTCCTTCCTCGTTCTCGATGAGCACTATCTCGGGCAGCATGAGCCGCAAACGGGGGAAGGCTTGGAAAAGCTCGTCGGCTGGCAAGGGGTTCTCGGCATCGAAGCGGTTGAACGAGAAGAACACCGGCTGTGCGGGTTGGAGGGGGGGCACCGGCTGTGCGGGCTGCAGGGGGGGCACCGGCTGTGCGGGCTGCAGGGGGGGCACCGGCTG
>JAIRPR010000164.1 GCA_031256895.1 Coriobacteriaceae bacterium | reverse complement strand
TAGTACTGGGTCTTCAGCTCGTTCATGGAAATATGGGGTATGGTATCGGTGCAGGTGCAACCCACCAAGGGTGCTATGCCGGCCTGTACATGGCGTGCACATTCAAGCACATCGCCCATGATGGCGCTGGCCGCAGGGCCAGAACCGGCGCCTTCGCCGAAGAACATGGTTTCCCCCACCGCATCGCCCACCACATAGATGGCGTTGAACACCCCGTTTACCGAGGCCAAAGGATGGGTCACCGGCAACATGGTGGGATGCACGCGCACGTCGATGCCTTCAGCGTTTCGATGGGCATGTGCCAGGAGCTTCACGCAATAGCCCATGTCACGGGCAGCCGCTAGGTCCATCGGTGTGATATGCCGGATGCCTTCAGCAGGAACGTCCTGCAAGGTCACACGGGAATTGAACGCAATAGAGGCCAGGATGGCAATCTTTGCCGCTGCGTCGAGCCCATCGACATCGGCGGTGGGGTCAGCCTCGGCAAAGCCTTTGTCCTGGGCTTCGCGCAGGGCTTCCTCGTAGCTCATGCCGTCTGCGGCCATGCGGGTCAGCATGTAGTTGGTGGTCCCGTTCACGATGCCCATGACAGAGCTTATCTTGTTGGCTATCAGGGAATGCTTGAGCGGGCCTATGATGGGGATCCCGCCGCCGACACTGGCCTCGAAGAACAATTCCTTGCCCACCTCGTCGGCAAGCTCCATTATCTCTTTGCCATGGGTTGCCATAAGTGCCTTATTGGCGGTGACCACGCATTTGCCAGCCTTCAAGGCTTGCACCACGATGTCCTTCGCCACGCTGGTGCCGCCGATAACCTCCACCACGATGTCGATGCGGGGGTCGCCCACGACTTCCTGGTAGTCCTGGGTGAAGATGTCCTCCACGCCATGTTCTATCGCCTGCTCAGGATTACGCGAACAGACACGGGTCAATTCAAGCTCGACACCCAGGTGCCGCACGAACTCTTCCTTATGCTGTTTCAGGATCTCGATGCAACCGCCGCCTACGGTGCCTGTCCCGATGAGGCCGATCCGAATTGTCATAGGTGAATCACCTTTCTTCTTACATGGGTATGCTCTCTATCTTGTATATCGCTCATCCCGCTCAAAACCCCGCTTCAATCAATGGCCTTGCGCACCCGGGGAACATGTCCGGGGAACATGCCCGGGGAACAAGTCCAGGAAAGACTCTGATTGACTGCAGAAGGCGCGATTGGGCGAGCGTTGCGTATACGAATACGTGAGCGAGCCTTGAGCGCCTTGTGCTTCAATCAGTGGCTTTCCAGGTCGCGAGCCATGAGGTCGTCATAGCTCTCTCTCCTGGTGACCACGCGGGCCTCCCCGTCTTTCACAAACACGATAGCGGGGCGGGGCTGTCCATTATAATTGCTTGCCATGGTATGGTTGTAGGCCCCTGTTGCAAATACACATACAATATCGTCTATGTCGGGGTGTTGGAGGGGCATGTCGATGACCACGGCATCGCCGCTCTCGCAATGTTTGCCGCACAGGGTGACTATCTCAGTACGCGGCTCATCGGCCTTGTTCGCTATGACGGGCTCGTACACGGCATGGTAGAGGGCGGTACGGATGTTGTCTGACATGCCCCCGTCTATCGCTACGTATTTCCGGATGCCCGGCAGGGTCTTCAGGATGCCCACCGTGTAGAGGGTCACCCCCGCGTTGGCCACCAGGCTGCGCCCTGGCTCACAGAGGAGCCGTGGCAGCGCAAGCCCGTGCTCTTCACAGCAGTTGCGCACTGCGGTGGTCACGACCTCGGCAAACTCATCGATGCTGGAAGGCCTGTCTTCCGCCGTGTAGGCGATTCCCAGGCCACCGCCCACATCAAGCTCTTCTATCGTCTGTCCGTATTCTTGCTTGACGCGGGCCATCAGGGAAACCATGACCCGGATGGCTTCAGGGTAGGAATGGAGGGCGAAGATCTGAGACCCGATATGCATGTGCAACCCCACCAGGTGCACATGCGCAGTCTCAAGCGCGTCCTTCACGCAGGTGAAGGCCCAATCGTCCCTCATGTTGAAGCCGAACTTCGAATCTTCGCAGCCTGTTTGGATATAGGCGTGTGTGTCGGCTTCGACACCAGGCGTGATGCGCAGGTAGATGTCTTGGACGACTCCATGCCTGGCAGCAATCCGCGAGATCCTTGCAAGCTCAATGCGCGAATCGACCACGATGCGCCCGACCCCTGCCGTGATGGCCTCGTCGAGCTCTTGGGGCGTCTTGTTGTTGCCATGGACGACCACGCGCTCCATGGGGAAGCCGACGGCACGGGCGCAGGCAAGCTCGCCGCCACCCGAGACGTCAAGGCACAAGCCCTCTTCTTCCACCAGGCGCACGACAGCCTTGTTGATGAAAGCCTTGCTTGCGAACACGATATCGCTCTTCTCATAGCGGCTGCGGAAAGCACTGCGGTATGATTCCATACGAAACCGCAGGTCGGCTTCATCGAACACATACAAAGCCGTGCCCAGGTCCCGCGCAAGCTGCACCATGTCCACACCGCCGATATACAAATGCGAACCCCTCACCTCAGCGGTAAGGGGCAGCACGGCACCGAGGTCCATGGTGGTGCGGTTGTCAGCCTTCTTGTTCTTGTCTGCCTCAGGTAGTGCCATACGGACGATCCCTCCTTATATGCTTTCTGTCAAATTGCTGTTCGCTTGCAGGTGCCAAGCGCCTCCTGCTCCGGGCGATGCCGGCCCTGAAGGAGGCCCTGCCCGGCTGCAGGAGGTCCGAAAAGCAAGCGTGGCGTATGCGGGATACGCGAGCGCGCTTTGAGCGCCTCCTGCTCCGGGCGATGCCGGCCCCGAAGGAGGCCCTGCCCGGCTGCAGGAGGCCCGAAAAGCAAGCGTGGCGTATGCACATACGCGAGCGCGCTTTGAGCGCCTCCTGCTCCGAGCAGGGCCTCCGTTAGAGGCCGAAAAGTGCCATCAGGCGCGCCCATGCATTGCCTTCGGTGCTCGGTGCCGGGACCTTTTCGGGCTCGGGAAGCTTGATGGGGTCCGTTTGAAGGATGAATTGTACCAGCAACACCTTCGTGTTCAGGGGACTGACAAAGCTCACCGGCTCAAAAGCACTCTTGTCGTATTCCGCCATCATCTTATCAATTTCGGCACGCACTGTGTCGGGCATTCCCTGAGTCTCCGCATAAAGACTATGGGTGCCTGCCGATAGCTGTCCGGCGCCTTCTGCCAACACCTGTATCCCGTTTACCAGTGCTGGTAAGCTTCCGGTCAGCTGGGAGGTACCCTCTGCCAGGCTTTTTGCCCCGGAAGCAATGCCGGAGACACCGTCGTTGAAGGCGCCGTATTGGCCGGCCAAGGCATCCACCGAGTCCAGGTAGGCCTGAAGCCCGGCATCGAAAGACGAGTATTGCGCAGAAAGCGCAGGCAGGCCTTGCGCAAGGGTGCCCAAGGCCTGGCTGTAACTCGCATACAGCGTCGGATCGCTGGCAGCCAGCCCTGTCAGATAGGCTTGGAAGCCGGGGTCGGCCATGAGGGATTGCAGGACCACCGCCGATTGGCTCAGGCCTTGGAGACCGGCATCCATTTGGCTTGAGCCGCCAGACAGACTGGATCCGGCAAGAGCCAGGGCTTCGAGCCCTTGCTTTATCTGGCCAGACGACACGGCTAACTGCCCTGCTCCGGCACTCAGGCTGTTCATGCCCTGGCCCACGCCAGCCAGCCCACCTTGAAGCTGCCCTGCTCCCGTAGCCACTGTGGCAGCCCCGCTTGAAAGCGATGAGACCCCTGCATCCAGGTCGCCCACACCGGAGCTCAGCTTGCCCAAGGATTCGTTGAACCCTGTGATATCAGGGGATTCTATCGCCATGCTGAAGGGGACAGCCGCAAAGCTTATCCCCTGCATCTCGAAGTTGCTCACGTTTGCCGCAACCTCGAAGCTGCTTGCCTTACCGGGCATTGTGGTAAAGGTCACCTGCGTGTCCGATCCCGCAAGCGCTATCTGCCCTTCGGGGGCAGCTATATCGCGGGCGCTCCTGCCATCGAAGACCACCGTGGTCTGGAGCAGGTAGTTCTCGAAGAAGCTGGGGTCTACCTGCTTGTTCTGTCTGATATTGAGGGAAAGGGCAAGCTTGCCGCTCTTGCCTGCAAGATCTTGTGGCGAAACTTTGATGCCATCAAGCCGGTATTCGAGGCTTATCTCCCAAGGGAGGTCGCGCGATGAAAGGTTGCCTTGATAACTGAAGCCTTCCTTTCCGACCTGGATGCTCACTGCCCCTTCCTGATAGGCCAGGTCCCCCGGCTGCTCAAGGTTGAGGACTTTCGAGTACGCTCCATAATCGGTGACCAGCCCTGGGCTTTCAGGCGCAAGCATATTGACGACATAGATGTCTTTGACGGCACCATCGCTTTGCAATCGGGCATAGACCACTTCTTTTTTAGGAACGTCGTTCTGGGCTTGGCCAGAGCCACTTGCAACCCTTTCCCTATCGGAAGGCTCTGCGGTGCCTGTGCTGCCTGCGGCTTCGCTGTTTGTGCTTCCTGTTCCCCCATCTGTGGCACCTGTGTCCATGGCATCGCTGCCCTCAGGGCTGCCGCCTGCCACCTGGCTGCCCGCAGCACCTGGCGCCCCGCTTCCCACAGCGGCATCTGCCGCCCGCAGCGCGGGGATTGCCGACCCCACGGTAAGGACCAAGGCCAAGGCAAGCCCGAGGCCGAATCCTTGTCGTTTTACTCTTTCGTTCATCATAGACCTCTTGCCTAGCCGATATCCTTCACTTTGCAGATGCGCCTTGCACCTGCCCTGTTCAACATATGCTTTCAAGTCCTGCTGACTTGCGGCACTGCCCTGCGCTGCGCGTGCCTTCATGTCCTGCCGCCTTGCTGCACTGCGTCACGCACGCCTTCGTGTCCCGCTGATTCGCTGTGTCCTGCGTCCCGCGTGCCTTCGTGTGAACCCGCATACCTTCAAACCTTCTTCTTCGGAGCTTTGAAGAACCGCGCACGCCAGGTGGTCTTGCCTATGGCCTTATCCAGTATGAGCAAGGCACCGGGCAAAAAGGTGACCACCAGGAAAAATGAGAGCAAGGTGCCCCTAAAGAGCAAGAGCCCCAAGATGGACACGATATCTTGCGTGGAGGTCAGATAAAGCACAAAGCCCGCGAATGCCAAGATAGAAGCCGAGACCAGGATGCTGAAGAAGGTATCGCCGAGCGTCTTTGCCAGAGCAGGGCGGACCGGCATTGCCTGGCGGTTCATGCGGTAGTTGTCGGTGAAGAGTATCGCGTAATCAACGGTGGCACCCAATTGGACCGTGTTGATGATAAGGAAGCCGATGTAATTCAGGGTATCCCCCGTGAAATAGGGCGCGGCCAGGTTGATGAAGATGGCCGATTCGATGGTCGTTATCAATACCAGGGGGAACAATGCCGATCTGAAGGTCAGGATAAGCACCAACAGGATGGCAATTATTGCAATAGCCGTGGTAACCGCGTTGTCGGCGACAACCGTGAGTTTCACGTCGTAGAGGCTTGCCGCCTGCCCTGCCGTCATGGCGTCTTGCCCGTACAGCTCCTGAATGTCATCCCGGATGTCCTGCACGACTGCGAAGGCCTCGGTGCCTTCCGAACGCGTATCGGCGTACACAATCATGCGGGCGTAATGTTCGGAATAGAAGCGTTTGGTGATGGACTCGTCAAGGAAGCCAGCAGGGATCTGGGCTCCCACCGTGTTCACATACGCCAGCACCGAATCGACATGTTCGATGGCCTCAAGCCGCGCGACAAGCTCCAGTTCGCGGGGGACATCGCCCCGAGGGACCAACACAATGGTCGGAGTCGATTGCTTGAACGCCTCTTTGATGACCTCCTCATCGCGCACCGAACGTATCTCTGAGCTGGTGCTCGCGCCCATGCCATAGGTGAAGGTGGTGTGCGATTGCGCCAGGTAGCAGGGCACGACAAGAACGATGACCAGCACGAACAAAGGTACCCGCAAGTAAGCCAATGGCTTGCCGATGCCCTTGAAGGTGGGCACGAGCCGCCGGTGCTGCGTCTTGTCGATTATCCGGTAGGCTGCCAAAGTGAAGGCAGGAAGGAACACCACGACGCAGAGGAATGAGAATACGATGCCCTTCACCAGCACAAAGCCAAGGTCTGCCCCAATACGGAACTGCATGAAGCCCAAAGCAGCAAAGCCGAAGAACGTGGTGGCCGCCGAAGCAAAGATGGCCGAGAAGCTCTTCTTCATGGCCGCCCGCATGGCGGCAGGGACATCCTTTTCCGTCTCGCGGAACTCCTGGAAGGCGTGCAAGAGGAAGATGGCGTAATCAAGCGAGACGGCCAGCTGCAGGATGGGAGAGACCGTCAGCGTGATGAAAGAGATCTCGCCGAGGAAGAGGTTCGTCCCCAAGTTGATGACAATGGAAAGCCCGATGGCAACCAGGAAGAACAAAGGCTCCAACCATGATGTGGTCGAAAGCAGCAGGATGACGATGATGAGGGGCACCAAGATCAAGAAAGCGCTGGTCGCTTCTGAGGCTGTCTGGGTCTCGGCATCAGCCATGTTGACCGCATGGCCGGTTGCGTGGTTCTCCTCTCCGATGAGCTGGTAGATCCCGTTCACAGCCTGCGCCTCGGTGCCAAGGCTTACCACTGCCTCGAAAAGGGCGTTGCCTTCGTGGTAATAAGCCTTCACAACGGCTGGGTCTTGCATCTCAAGGGGGACAGAAAGGCTGGCGACATCGTCAAGCCAGGTCACCGATACCACCCCAAAGACCCCTTTGATCTTCTCCTTGTACTCAAGGGCTTCGCTCACACTGACATCGCGTACCATGATGCGTATATTGGGCACCGCGTCATCGAATTCCGCCTTCATGACCTCAAGCCCGTGCGTTGATTCGGTCGAAGCGGGAAGGTATTCGGTCAAGTTGTAGTTGATGTTGACCGCAAGAGCCATGACCCCACATACGAGGGCTATCAGAAAAGTGGCACCGACTATCATCTTGTGATGCCTGGTGACCACCAGGGTAAAACGCTCTAAGAACCGGTTCACGGCTGTCTATTCCTTAACCTGTGCCTTTATGCGGCATCTTGCATATCGGGCAGGCGCCGCCCGTACCGATACCTGCCGCACGGACACCGCCCGCCACCCACAGTGCCCACACATCATACCATATAAAGCCCCTGCAAAGCCGCACGGTTGACTACCCGATAAAGACCATATCATCCAGGGAACATTATTCACCAGAACCCCGACCTCCCCCAGGGACACGGGCGGGACACGGGGGCGGTT
>JAIRPR010000069.1 GCA_031256895.1 Coriobacteriaceae bacterium | reverse complement strand
GGGCCCGAACTGGCCCAGCGCCTCGAGACCATCCGCGGCGTAGGCTACCTTTGGTCGGCCTAGCGCTGATGCGCGGCACCCCTATGGGCCGGAAACAGCGCGGGCAAGCTCCCTTGCCTGATGCGATCCTCAAGGGCACGGAACCCGTATGGGCAGGCAACGGCGCAACCACGTTCCCTCAACAGCAAGGCAATCGCCCCATGCCTTGGCCCCATTCATGACAAAGTGTGAAAGCAAGGTATCCCGCAAGGCAACTACCCGCTTTCACAACTTATTTGTGCCGCAGCAGAGCGGCGGGACGAAACGAAAAAAGAAGGCTGGGCAATCACTCTGACAGGCCAAGACCGAAAGTCGGCATCGATTGCACCGTTCAGGGCAAAAAAAGAAGGTCCTGGTACAGGTGGTAGGGATACCAGGACCCTCTTTCGGGCTTCAAATAGATGTGTGGTAGATAAGAGAAGCCCTTTATGTAGTATGCCTCTCAACAGAGGCCGGATATAGCTATTTTTTCAGAACCTTCCACGATACCGCGCATTTTGATTAGAAATCCTGTGCTTTTTATAAAAGATTAAGGCTTAACACCCTTCTTGTCAATAAGGGAAGTGTGAAATTTCTTTGGATATTGAGAGCCGATTATTCAACATTTATTCAATACTAAACAACATTATTCCAATAAAAGAGCCGATTGACTGAACGAGAGCGATTCTCTGGAGAGAGCCGGCTCAGGAAAAGGGTATTCGATTTCCCGTAACCGATTCGAGGCTTCAGAGCACTTCAGGGTATGGGCGATGCGGCGCGAAAGGATCCACTGCCGTTTGCGCACTGCCCCTCGTGCTTGTCCTTCCGCATCTTGGCACATGCATTACCCCTGTGGAGAATCCACGACCTCTCACACCCTGCCCCCTTTGACGAATCCACGACCTTTCACACCCTGCCCGCTTTCACTTGTCCTTGTCTCAGTTCCAAAGCGTTGCAGGAGCCTTCTTGGTTCGGAACAGGCCTGTGCTGTACGATAGCATTCGTTGTCAACATGCAACAGGCTGAAGCTCGAACAACAACCATATCCATTTATTCTGCGCATTTTATTCATGTGAGATAGCGGTAACGGAAAACTTTGTGATACTGTGTTCTGCAATGCGGGAATGGCCAGTCAAGGGCATTGCCTCCCCGTAAAATGTGCAGTAACTCAAACATATCGAATTGTGTGGACTTGTTCGATAATCGGCATAACCTCGTAATCTGGTCAGCCGACAATTGAAAGGGCTTTTCGCGATGGAAAAGAACGACCTACTCTCTATAAAGGAGTTTGCGGAGTTAACGGGTGTCAAGGAAACGACGCTCCGCTACTATGACAAGCTGAACATATTCAGCCCGGCAGTGCGAAACGCCAATGGTTATCGGTACTACTCGCCCTTTCAGATCATCACCATCAAGACCATCAGCCTGCTTCAAGACCTCGACATCCCCACCAAGACCATCATCGAGATGGCGCACAACCGCACCCCTGAATCGATGCTCGAACTGTTGGTAGAAAAAACGAACGAGCTTGAAGAGCAGCTGATAAACGTCTCGCGTTCTTATGATGTCGTCAAAACGATATCACGCATCATAAACCTGGGGCTCCTGGCCAAGGGCGAACCGACAAAGCTTGAGTACCTCGAGGAATCCCACATCATACTAGGGCCCAAGAACGACTTCAGCACAACCCACGATTTCTATGAGTGCTTCACGCGCTTCTGCAGGGACGCGAACCTGTACAATGTTGACACCCGCCTGCCCATCTGCGGGCTTTGGACCGATTTCGACACCTATCTTGAAAGCCCCAACGAGCCGACCCACTTCTTCTCGATCGATCCCCGGGGATCCCAGAAACGCAGCGCTGGAACCTATGTGACCGTCTACAGCCATAGCTACTATGGGGAATCGGGCGGCATGGAAAAGCAGCTCCAGAAGTTCATCAAAGAGAACAAGATCCAGGTCAAGGGCCCCGTCTATACCGCCTATCTGTTGAACGAGATAAGCGTGCGCGACCCCAACCAATACCTTCTGCGCACTGCCGTCTCGGTGGCCTGAGGTTCGGCAAGGAAAACCCCCAACAGTTCAAGAATCCTTCTTTTGCAGCCCTTTCGGTAGCCTAAAGCGCGTTGCTGCTGCAAAGGCTGCGGCCTCAGAGAACCATAAGCCCCCTGAAAGTTGAACCCGAGGGGCTATTTCCGCCTTTCAGGGGCCAGGCTCTTCCAACTTGCGAGACCCTGGGGCATCACCGCTGTCGGGAACGGGGGGATCCCCTCAAGCATGCCCCGGAGACACTGCGCCTATCGGGAACCAGGTTCTTCCAACTTGCGAGACCCTGGGGCATCACCGCTGTCGGGAATGGGGGAATCCTAAAACTGGACCTTGGGGGCTACTTCTGCCTCTGGCACCGCATCGAAGCTCTCGCGCTTCGTGAAGCCCATCATGCCCGCGAAGAACACCGCAGGAATGGTCTGGATGGCGGTATTGTATTTCATCACGGTGTCATTGAAGCTCTGGCGCATATAGGAGATCTTGTCCTCGGTCTTTGACAGCTCTGCCTGAAGCTCCAAGAAGTTGGTATTGGCCTTGAGCTCAGGGTATGCCTCTGAAACCGCGAACAGGGTCTTCAGGGTGCTGGTGAGCATGTTGCTTGCTTCCATCTTCTCGGCAGGGCTGTTCGCACCCATATAAAGCGACCGCGCCTTGGCAACTTCCTCGAAGGTGCCCTTCTCATGCGCCGCATAGCCCTTGACCGTCTCCACCAGGTTGGCGATGAGGTCGAACCTGCGCTGCAGCTGGACGTCTACCTGTGCCCAGGCATTATCGACCATGTTGCGCAAAGTGACCAGGTTGTTGTATAGTGCGGCTATCGCAAGTAAGACAAGGACGACAATCACTAAGATGATGATAAGCTCGATGGACATGGATGCTCCTCACATTCTGTCTGCGACCGGCTTGGCCGATCGCCTTTTTTCTTGTTGAACCATTCTAACATGGGGAAGGCAGGGCACGACGCCTCAGAGCCACAAAGCCACAGCTCTTCCGGACAGCTTGTTACCGTTCATACCCCAATCAATAAGGCGAAGCACGCATGAATCCAATCATCAATTTAGATTTGTCCCGAAATCTGAGCACAAGACAAACGCTTGGATTCAGGGCATAAAGCCTTGCATTCCGGCTGGTGCGTGAACGGTGACGACAGCATTGAGGGGATCGACCCGGCACTGAGGCAAAACAGTTTATCCCGCGCCTGCCCTGAGCATGCCTTGCAGCTGACAAGCTCCAACATGTGAGGTCATCGGGCTGACTGAACGAAGCAGGAAGACCACCCTGCGGCGCAAGAGTGTTTCACGTGAAACATCTGTTCCTTTATTGGCGAAAGGTCCGTTATGCACCCCGTAGCACCAGAGTGTTTCACGTGAAACATCTGTTCCTTTATTTCAGAAAGGTCCGTTATGCACCCCGTAGCGCCAAAGTGTTTCACGTGAAACATCTGTTCCTTTTTCAAGGGAACACGAGGGAAGCGCCTTGGGAGTTGAAGGTCGTCGTTGTCGCCCACCAACCCTTGGCTTGAGCGGCTGCTGAGAGCGATCCGGCAGCCGTGAGGTCGGTACATACCGCTATCGTGGCGGAACCGCTGCCCGATAGCAAGATGCCCTTGACGCCCAGTGCGGCCTGCGCCCACAGGCGGATTGTCGTAAGCTCGGGAAGGATGCTCTCTGCTGCCAGGGAAAGGTTGTTGAAAAGGGGGACATCCTGGGCATGCGTTGCCGTGCGGGCTTTACGGACAAGATGGGTGGGGACTGCCAAAGGCTTCCTATCGAAGGCAGCATAAGCTGCCGCCGTTGGGACCCCGCCTTCTGGCTTGATGATCACGACAGGGCTATTGAGGGGGCCCAGGCTGTGATCGTGTGTCGATCCCGTACCCGTCATGTACGCACAGCCGCCCGAAAGGAAGAAGGCCACATCACTTCCCAGCTTTTCTGCGACTGCCTTGAGCATAGGGCTGTCAGGCGCTATCCCCCAGAGTCGGGCTGCGCCCATCAAGGCTGCGGCGGCATCTGATGAGCCGCCGCCTAAGCCCGCTTGTGAAGGGATATGTTTCTCCAGATGAATGTGCACCAATTCATGCCGATTATGCCCGATCGATCGGGCAAGGGCTCTGACTGCCTTCACTGCCAGGTTCTCTTCAGCCGAGATCCCCAAAGGTGCCAGCCCTTCACAGGCACTCTCAGTCAGCTCTATCCGAAGGCCTCCCGAGCTTTGTGCGCCCTCGGTAAAAGAGATGCCCTTGGGGTTCGCTCCTTCGATGGGCATGTTCCCCAGGGGAGTTTGAGCGCCCTCGATAAAGGAAACGCCCTGAGGGAGAAAGGGCCCGGTAAGGAAAGGAGGGGCTTCTTGGAGCGAGGAACCAGAAGGGGCGGCGAAGCCTTCCGGTGTCTGGGAACCAGAAGGGGCGGCGAAGCCTTCCTGATCCAGAGGGCATAAAGGAACAAGGGGTCCTTCCAGGGCTGGGGAACCGCAAGGAACAGGGGAACCGTAAGGGGTCTGCAATCCGCACCGGCTTTGGGGGCTGGGCAGGACGTAGGATTCCATATACAGTACATCATGCAAATCGAGGGCATGCATGACCGTTGCCACCTCGTGATAGCCATCTGCTTGGCGTTTGCCGATAGCAAGGAACAGGTTCGTCTTAGCGGGCGCGAGTAGCCTTATGCTGTCTCGTTCGGGAAAGTGCCTCTCAGGGAATGGTTCCGGAAACCCCACATCCTGGGCCTTCTGTCTTCCTTTGCTGCTCATTTACCCACCCCGCCTTCGTTCTGGCTGCCTTTTGTCCGTTTGTGGGCAAAGAAGCTGCTGAGCAGGGCGGCACATTCTTCCTTGCAGATGCCGGCCTCCACTATGAAGTTATGGTTGAGGCGTTCATCGGCATGTATCCGGTACAAGGTCCCTAAAGCCCCCGCCTTGGGGTCTGGTGCCCCGTACACGCAGCGGTCGATGCGTGCCTGATGCATCAATCCGGCACACATGATGCAGGGCTCCAGGGTCACATACACCGTACAGCCTGACAAACGCCAAGCCCCCAACACGCCCGCCGCCGCTTTCAGGGCAAGGAACTCCGCGTGGCCTGCGGGGTCAAGCGT
>JAIRPR010000065.1 GCA_031256895.1 Coriobacteriaceae bacterium | reverse complement strand
AGGCCTTATCTGGTACAATGGCACCTATGAATTGAAGCAGCCAGAGAAAAGGGAATCAACGTGAAGTTTGAAGAAGCCGTTTTGGGCTCTCTGCCCGCCTTCCGGTTCGGACATGCCACCGATACCCAAGCGGGCACCGGTTGCAGCGTGGTGCTGGCGCCTGCGGGCGCGGTATGCGGCGCAAGCGTGAGCGGGGGAGGCCCCGCCACCCGCGAGACAGACCTTTTGCGTCCTGAAAACATGATAGAGGCGGTGCATGCCCTTGTGTTGGCGGGAGGCTCCGCCTTCGGCCTGGAGGCAAGCTCGGGTGTGATGGATGCCTTGGCGAAGCGTTCCCTTGGGTTTCCCCTTGCGGGCGCCTACGTGCCCATCGTGTGCGGTGCCTGCATCTTCGACCTGGCGGTAGGCCATGCGAAGCACCCCGACAAAGCCATGGGCAGGAAAGCTGCCGAGGCAGCCCTCGATCACGTTGCTTTTGAGGAAGGCAACGTAGGCGTCGGTGCCGGTGCATCGGTCGGCAAGCTCTTAGGGCCAGGAAATGCGATGAAGTCAGGCTTCGGGATCCGGGTATTGCGTTGCGGTGAACTGGTTGTGGGCGCGTTGGCCGTGGTGAACGCGCTCGGCAACGTGAAAGCCCCCGATGGGGCCTGGCTGGCTGGCTGTCGGGGCGATGATGGGAACATCGTGGACCCCCTTGATGCCTTCTGGCTGTATGCGCAATCATCAGGCAGGGGGCCCCAGGGGGCTTCCCTTGATACAGGCTTCGAGACTTCTGCAGCGTTTGTGGCAGGTCCTTCTGAAACAACAGCACTGCAGGCTTCCGACACGTCGCAGGCTGTTGCTTCCCTGCAGGCTTCCGACACGTCGCAGGCTGCTGCTTCCCCGCAGGCTTCCGTCATGTCGCAGGATGCTGCTTCCCCGCAGGCTTCCGTCATGTCGCAGGCTGCTGCTCCACAAAGCCCTCTTCATCCGCAAGCCCCCGCAAACACCACCTTGGGCATCGTGGTCACCAACGCAAGCCTCACCAAGGCGCAGGCCACCAGGGTATCGGCAGTGGTGAACGATGCCTATGCCCGCGCCATCAAGCCTGTCCACACCTCGCACGACGGCGATGCCGTGTTCACCTTCGCATCCGGCCCTGTCGATGCCCTGCCCGATTGGGTGGCGGTCATGGCAACAGAGGCCATGGAGGCTGCCATTCGGCGGGCAGCACAGGTGCCTGGGGCGTTCGGCCTTCCCGGTGCTGCCGATAAGAGGTAAGGTACAGATCCGGTCAGCCACCCGCACAGGTAAGGGGCGTTTTGCCAAAAGGACCGCCTTGTCAGCCCGGAGAAGCCTTTCCTTCGGTTGCCCGCCCTTGGGCGACCTATCCCACAGCGACCCTCCGAGGGGCGTGCCACAAGGCACATTGTGCATCGATCAACTACTTGTGCAACCTATTCCACAGCGAACCTCCGAGGGGCGTCTACCCCGGCTGAGAGGGGATCGGAATCCCCCTGGAAGACATCCCAGGGCTGCCGACACGCCGTCATGGCTTCATCCGGGGTGCGGCATGCCGCTTATCGAATCCTTGCTCGAAAAGGTCAAGAACCTCGCCTTTCTTGTGGGCATCGAGCTTCTGATAGACGTGGCCGTAATGGGTGCGCACGGTGTTGAGGGAGACCATCAGCCGTTCGGATATCTCGGGGAGCGTACGGCCTTGCACGATGTATGCGAGTATCTCGGTCTCCCGGGCCGTGAGGTGGTGGGTCTGGGCAATCTGCTCAAGCCGCAGCTGAAAAGCGTTCAAAGCCGCATCCTGTGGGTCTTCCTGTTGCCCGTCGCTTCCGGCAAAGCCCCCCGTTTTCTTGTGGTGCCTATCCAAGGCAACCGGGGAAGAGGATCCATTGCTTCGGGAAGCCTTTCCTCTTTCGGAAAGCCCTCTGCCACCCTTCCTTGCCGACAGGGAGCCTTCCGTATCCCGTAAGCCTTTGGCCGGTCTGCCGTTCGATCCGCTGTTCAATTTTCTGTTCGATCCGCTGTTCGATCCGCCGGTATCCGCACCTTCATAGGCTAAGGCATCCTGGAGCAAGCGTTTGTTCAAAGTGTAGAGCCGCATGACTTGAACGGTGATGCTTCCCATCAGGATGAAGGCGCACATCAGGGAAAGCACTTCGACATGGCTCACCAGCGATGGGAAATAGGCGGTCGCAGCCATAGACAGCGCGAAAGCCGTTATCCAGGGAATGAGGGATACAATAAGGGTGCCGATGGCAAAGGCACGGAAAGGCTCCAAAGAATGGCGGCCAATGGTGGTGGTGAGCACTATCCAGGTAAGGGTTGTGAGCGATCGTGAGGCGACGATAGAGATATTGGCAGCGGTATCCGAAGAGCTGCCCCAGAGAAACGGTATGGTCAAAAGCGCACCGAACATCAGCAATATGAACAAAGGCCACAAGGCATCGGGATCCTTGCGACGGCCGAAACCGCTATAAAGGACAAAGACCAACAGGATGAACAGTGCTACCCCTATGGTGATGAGCAGATATCCGGGAGGGTTGTTGTCCCCCGAGAACACGAACTGCTCCATGAGATAGATGACAAAGACGCACACGGCAAATGTCGCAAGTGTCAGATTGCGATCGAAGAGCTGTTCGATGCTCGAACGCAGCCGCGTGAAGTAGTCCCCGAGATGATGCGCCAGATTTGAGGCAAGGCTGGCGGCCCGGTCAAGTTTGGCATCGTCACGATCAGTGACAGCAGGGGAAGAGGCGCCCATCGCAGGCCCCGCGAAACGTGCTGCGTGATTGATGTCTGGGCCAACAAAAAAAGCCTGGACATGCGATGCGAGTCTGACGTGACGGCTTCCCAGACCCATGACTACAAGCCAAAAGCCCATCGACAAGGCGGGCAGGGCTACGATGGCCCCCACTATCGCATATGCCCCCAGCATTCCGATGCCTAAGGCGATAAGACAAGAGACCACAAAGGAAAGCGCAATGGTGATGGCGCAGATCCGAGGCTGTCTATTGCAGAAGAAGGTACCCCAGGCGAAAAAGAGCGGTGTATTGGCCAGCCCATTGAGCAATGATGCCGCCTGGGCTATCTGATGGGAGGAAGACATGAAGCTCAAGACAGAGCAGGTCCCCGAGAAAAGGGCGAACAGGACCAAGACGTAAGGGCGGCCGAGAACCTTCCCCAAAGCTTTCCGAAGGGGATCGGAAAGGGAAAGCATGATAGCGATGAACTGCCCCAGCATTGACAGCAAGAAAGGCTCGAAGGGGAAGGCGTACGCCAAGACGCCTTCGACAGAATGTATGGACACAAAAGAGACCCAAGGCACTGCCTGATAACACGACATGCCGATGGCCGCAAGAAGCACGACCGCCCTGGTATCGTTTGGGGGGTCATCCGACATCTGCGGGTGTGAGGGTGGATGCACAGCTATGGTCTCCTTTGTGGTCATCATCATATTCTATGGCATGAACAAAGAACCCGCAACCGCTCATCTCGCTTTGAAGGGTGCTTTCATAAGGGGTTTCGCAATCTCATATCTTTCTTGTGATGCCCTTGGGAGCCCCGGTGCCTAAACTATCGTTCGCTTGCCCAAGCCTGATAAACATCAGTGCTGTCAGAAGAGAGAGGCAAGCTATGACAAAGAGGAAGGATTTGGAATGGAACCAAGCAATGGGAGGCCATCAAAACAGGCCGAGCTTTCCCGTCGTGCGTTTCTGACGGCGGCAACCCTGGCCGGGGTAGGGGTAGCAGGAGTGATGAGCGGCTGTGCCCCAAAGGCTGAGACCCCAACGGGGCAGAGTGCGGCATCGAGCGCCTCAGGGGCATTGCCGAGCACCTGGGACAAGGAAGCTGATGTCGTAGTGCTCGGGGGAGGGGCTGCTGGCCTTTCTGCCGCTATCCAGGCTGCTCAAGACGGCGCTTCTGTCATCTTGTTGGAAAAGGCCTCTTCGACGGGAGGGACCTCGGCACTTTCAGCGGCGGTCATCCATGCGGCCGATACGCCGCAGCAAAAAGAGTTCTCGAATTCAAAGAACGATACGACCGACAAATTCGAGCAGTGGCTGCTGGCTTGTGGTGAGGGCATGGTCGACCCTGTGCTTATCAAGGATTATGCCGCCCATGCAAAAGACCATATCGCAGAACTCGTCGAACTGGGTGCATCGCTCGACCACCTGTATGCGCCTTCTCCGGTACCGTATGTCCCGCAAGACCTCATGGCAGAGCGCATCCACTACTTCTCTAACCCTAAGTTCAGTGATATGAGCGGCGGCGCCCAGCTCACCGAGACCTTGCGAGAAGGAGCACAGGCCGCCGGAACCGTCATTGAGTACGACACAGCCGCAGAGCATCTCTTTGTCGATGGGGACAAGGGCGTCGTCGGTGTGAGTGCGAAACAAGGAAAAGCGACGATTGCAGTGAAGGCAAGGAAGGGCGTGGTCATTGCGACATCAGGCTATGACCACAACGAGGACATGTGCCGTGCCTTCAACCCCCAAGGCCTTTGGGACCTCTCGCAGCCGCAGATGCTGGCAAGCGCTCCGACCAACACCGGTGACGGCATCCGCATGGGCATCGAGATTGGGGCCGACCTGGCAGGCTTCATCGGCTCGCTCGACATGAGCATGCCGCTGATGTCTGGGGCTATGGGATCCGAAGGGTTCCCCCAGAATGTCTTGTTCGTCAACGGTAATGGGCAGCGCTTTGTGGCCGAGGATTCCACGTACGGCTATATCTCCCGGGCTTATTTCCAGCAAGAGACCCAGCTGCAGCACCCCTGCTATGTGATTGTGGACTCAAGCCCCACACCAGGGATGGATGGAACCGAGACCACTC
>JAIRPR010000167.1 GCA_031256895.1 Coriobacteriaceae bacterium | reverse complement strand
GGGTGATTGGGTGAGCGGGTGATTTGGTGAGCGGGTGATTTGGTGAGTGGGTGGTTGGGCGAGTGGGTGATTGGGCGATCTTATGCCTCTTGGGTGGGCCGAGGACGCGAGACAAACAGAATCCCCGGGTGAACCGGGGATTGAGGGCTTGGTCGAGGATACTTGGATGGAGCGGAAGCGCGAGGTGGCTTACAGCACGATGTTCACCAGGCGCCCGGGAATGACGATGGCCTTCTTGACAGCCTTTCCCTCTATGGCTGCGGCGACGGCTTCCAAAGCGGCTTCGCGCACCGCTTCCTCTTCGGCATTAACAGCAACCATTATCCTGGCTTTCACCTTGCCGTTGACCTGTACCGCCAGTTCGACTTCCTCAGCGCGTGCGAGCTGAGGGTCGAAACCTGGCCAAGCCTGCACATGCACCGATTCCGCATTGCCCAGCAGCCCTTGCCACAGCTCTTCTGCCCAATGGGGAGCCAAAGGCGCCAAAAGCTTCACCAGGACCTCTGCTACGTCCAAGTCCTGCGCGCGCAGCTTTTCGTCTGCTTGCCGCAGATCCGGCGCCACATTCCGCAGGTACTCGCCGGTGGTGTTCGAGAGCTCCATAATGGCCGCCAGCGCTGTATTGAAGCAGTTGCGGTCGAAATCGTCGGCCACCTTGCCCACCACGCGGTGGCGCTCGCGCAGAAGCGTTGCGGCAAGGGCTTTGAGGCGCCCTTCGTCCCTGGCGCCTTCTGCACCTTGGTAAAGGCTTTGGTCGCCAGCACGGCCGACCAGGTCGTGTACCTGGCGCCACACACGGTTCAAGAAACGGTGTATCCCCGCAAGTCCTTCTTCCTCCCATTCCAGGTCTTTATCGGGAGGCGCCATGAACAGGATGAATGCCCTCACGGCATCGGCCCCATAGGTGGCTATCATGTCCTCGGGGGCAACGGTGTTCCCCTTCGACTTCGACATCGTCTCGCCGTTCAGCTTGACCATGCCTTGCGTCAGCAGGTTCTCGAAAGGCTCCGAGAAGCCCAGGACGCCGATGTCGCGCAACACCTTCACGAAGAAACGCGAGTACAACAGATGCAGGATGGCATGTTCGATACCGCCTATGTAGCTATCCACCGGCATCCAGCGGTTCGCCTTTTCGGGGGAAAAGGCGCTTGATGCGTTATGGGGGTCGGTGTAGCGCAAGAAGTACCACGATGAGCAGGTGAAGGTGTCCATCGTGTCGGTCTCGCGGCGGGCAGGGCTGCCGCACACCGGGCAAGCGCATTCGAAGAAGGCCTTATGGTCTGCCAGGACTTCCCCCTTGGTTATATCGAGGTCAAGCGGTAGCAGCACCGGGAGGTCGGCTTCAGGAACCGGCACCAGCCCGCAGGCCTCACAATGGATGGCGGGGATCGGGTTTCCCCAGTAACGTTGGCGGGATATGAGCCAGTCCCGCAGGCGGAAGTTCACGGTTGGCCTTCCGGCGCCCTTTTCAGACAAATCGGCTATGATGGCGTCGACTGCCGGCGAGTGCTTGCCCCCCCTCATCCCGGTGTACTTGCCCGACTGCACCAATACGCCTTCGGCTTCGAAGGATCGCTCCCAATCGACACTGGTGCGGACACGTTCCTCGACCCCCGCAAGCTCGGGGTAGAGCGGATCGTCCTCGGGAAGGATGATGGGGATGATAGGCAGGCCGTACTTGCGGGCGAACTCGAAATCGCGCTGGTCGCCACAAGGGACCGCCATCACAGCACCCGTACCGTAATCGGACACGATGTAGTCGGCCACCCAAACGGGCACCTTTTCCCCGTTCAGGGGGTTTTCCACATACCTTCCGGTGAAGGCTCCTTGTTTGTCGTGGTCGCCCTGGGAACGCTCGACCGCGCTGACCTTTTCAGCAGCAGCGATTATGTCGTGCACGCCTTGTTCGTAGGCAGTCCCCTGCACCAGGCCTGCAAGACCGGGGTATTCGGGAGCCAACAGGAAGAAGCTGCACCCGAACAGGGTGTCGGGGCGGGTGGTGAACACCGTGATGACATCGTCTTCCTGGGGGTCATCGGGTGTGTTGCCTTGTTCATCGCACAGGATGAAGTCTATCTCTGCGCCTTCAGAGCGGCCTATCCAGTTGGCCTGCATCTGCTTGACGCGCTCAGGCCAACCGGGAAGCAGGTCCAGGTCGTCGAGCAGCTCTTGGGCATAATCGGTTATCTTGAGGTACCACTGGGTGAGGTCGCGCTTTTCCACCGTGCCGTGGCAGCGCCAGCAGGCCCCATTGATGACCTGCTCGTTCGCAAGCACGGTGGCGCAGCCCGGACACCAATTGACCGGCGAGTCCTTCCGTTCGACCAATCCCCTTTCCCACATCTTGAGGAATATCCACTGGCCCCAACGGTAGTATTCGGGGTCGCAGGCGATGACCGTCCTGTCCCAGTCATAGGAGAAGCCCATGCGTTTACAGGACGCCCTTTGGGTCTCGATATTGGCATACGTCCATTTTGCAGGATGGCTCTTGTTCTTTATGGCTGCGTTCTCAGCGGGAAGGCCGAACGCGTCCCAACCCATGGGATGGAGCACGTCGAAGCCGCGCATCTTCGAGTACCGGGCGATCACATCGCCAATGGTGTAGTTGCGCACGTGTCCCATGTGGATGTCGCCCGATGGATAGGGAAACATCTCAAGCACGTACCGCTTGGGCTTGGAAGGATCTTCACTGACCTGGTAGAGGCCTTGTTCTTCCCAGGTCTTCTGCCAACGGGGCTCCACTTCATGGGGGTTGTATTCTTTCATGTTCCTACTTTCAGGCTTTCGTGGTTCTTTCGGTTGTTACAGGCCCTGAAGCCGGACGGTCGGGCAGCAGGGCTTCTCCGGCCGCTTGCAGCACGGGCGGCTGGATGCCCGGGCGGCTTGTCGTCCTGCCGCACGGGCTTCCGGACGCTTGCCGTCCAGGCGGCTGGGCTTCGGACACCGCTGCCGCACGGGCTTCCGGACGCTTGCCGTCCTGTCGGGTGGGCGGCTGGGCTCCTTGCTGTCCGGGCGCTTGCCGCACGGGCTTCCGGACGCTTGCCGCACGGGCTTCCGGACGCTTGCCGCACGGGCTTCCGGGCGGCTGGGCTTCGGGCACCGCTGCTCAAAAAACCGACAGCCCTCCTTTCGGGAGGCTGCCGGTCTCATGGGTGTTATGCGTCATCGGCTATATTCCTTTTCGCTGAATCCCAGGATGACAGGCCGTATAGCCTGCGTCCCTGATGAAAGCGCAATCCGGATGATCCCTGCTTGCTGCTCATCTGTAGCCTCAACCTTGGGCTGAGACCCCATGATGGCGGCAGGGTTGCCGGTGACCACTATTCTCTTGAAGGCCTTGCATAGCCGTTCTTTTATCAACGGCTGCTTAGGGCTATGACCCTCTGAGAGCCAAAGCCCAGTATAGTATGAAAGCCTTTATACTTCAACGCTCATGGTCAAAAGAAGCAGGGCATCGTGCTTCTGGGCCTCATCGACAAGCGCTTTGGTCAGCGTGTCGCCCTTGGCCACCTTGAAGGCCCCGTCTTTGCTCTCGACATCCTCGCTGACGACCGCACCGATCAGGAAGGCCTTGATATCGGCATCGGCATCGGCCTGGCCTGCTGCGGACTCTTCCGCTGCAAGCAAGCCCTCAGGAGCCGCCTCTTCATCGACCTCGTCGAACTGGACGGTGCCTTCAGCACTGGAATCGATGCTCACGTACGGCGTCGCCTTGCGCTCGCGGCGCGGGGCGGGTTTGGGTGCCGGCACGATCTTCTTCTTCGCGCCCTTCTTGACGCCGGTACGCAGTTCAGAGGCCGTCGCCTCGCCATCGTCGATGAAGACGAAGTCGGGCGAGAAGAACACGAAGCTCTCAGAACCGAACGAGCTGCGCTTGCCGAGCAGTATCTTGGTGACCGTGCCATAGACAGGGTCGAACTCGAAGCTCTCGATGACGCCCAGCCTATTGCCGGTGCGGGTGAAGACTTCGACACCTATCAGGCGAAAGCCCCCTTGCAGTGCCTTCTTCGCTTCTTCTTCGCTGGTAGGAATGATGTCGTTGCGGCTCTGGATAGTCATGAAGGTATCCCCCAGCGCAACCGATTTATCGAAGGGCAGGACCAGCTCAGAGCCGGTGTTTGCGCTATTGATGATGTAATGGCTCACCGCACAGGTGTCACAATCGACGCATAGCCCCTTGATTCCTCCCAGTTTCTTGCGGTCGTCGATGGCGACGACTTCGCGGGTCAATATTGATTCGTTAGTTTCCATTGTCTTCCTTCCCATTAACCTTTCATACCCGTTTCATTCAGCTTACCTGCAAGGCGGTCCGCTCGCTTACTGGCTTGCCCTTGTGTCCACCTGTTCGGGGAACTGCTGAACCTTGTCCAATCCGTGCTGCCTTTGCTGCTTGTGCTGTCCATTGTATTCTTTTCAGGTCTTATTTTGTTGGATCGACCCCGCCTTCCGTCGTCTTAATTGCCGTTCCTTCATAAACCACATAGGTGTCCTGGGCCAGCAGCTCGTCCTTCGTCTTTACCCCGTTAAGGTAATACACCCGGTACGATTCAGCTTTGCAGTACATCTCTCCGGGGGCGATATTGCCCAGGTTGTTCAGATCCTGGGAATTGCCGGCAGCGTCGTAATAGCCTATCACCTTCGAGATGGCTTCGATGGCAAGGCCGTTATCAAGGGCATGGCCTTTCAGGCCTACCGTGACCGTCTGTCCTTGGGCTGTTGCCACTATGGTCACCGGATAGGCGGAAGTGTTCGTTATCTTCAGGTCGAGCGTTCCGTAGTCAAGCGTTGCATCCAGGCTTGGCGGGGCGTAATCGACCGCCACCGTATGGGGGTGTCGCTCATCTATCCGCAGGTCGGCCGAAAGTGCAGCGATATAGAGCGCTGTGGACACCTGGCATATCCCCCCGCCTCGGGCATATTGCATGTTGGCGCCATCGACGACCGGTGCCTCCAGGTAGCGTTCGTCTGCCTCGGTATCGCCCACCGCATCGTTGAACGAGAAGGTCGCGCCCGGTGCTATGGTGCGCCCGTCTATGGCCTGCACCGCCCAGGCGATGTTGGTTGCACGGGCCTGGTTGGTGCTCTGCGAGACCGCCTTGTATTCGGAAATGACCACCGTCTGCTCGGTTATGGCCGGTTTCTGGCTATCGGATGGGGTTTCCGGCTGACTCGGCTTGCCCTGACTGGGATCGGGGTCGTTTTGCACCGTTTGACCGGAAGAGATGTCGGACGGACCGGGAAGGTCGCTGTCCATGAGGGGCATGTCGGTCCCCAACGCCATGTAAAGTGAAAGGGCTACGCTGCATACCAGGATGAACGGAACGGCCATGGGCGAGCGGCGCGACCTGCTGGGGACCGAACGGCGGACCCCTTCGAGCGACGCCTTCCTTGGCCGGTATGTCGCTTGTTGGCTTATCATCATGACATCTTCAATACTGCGGCGACCTTCATGGCCTCGACCTGGTTCAAGGTCCCGCTCTCTTGAAGCGCCGATGCCAGCCTTTGGGCATCAGCGCTCATATCGGCCTTCAAGTACGACGAGATGGCCGCGAAGACGGCCTTATGTATCAGGGGCAGCTCTTCGGTGAGGTAGGCGCTTTCCTCGAAGAGGCGGGCGGAAACCGCCCACAGTGATTTGTCCTTGAATGCCTCGGCCTTGGCATAGCATGCCTCGAAGCCGACCGAAGCGGCAGCCGCAGGCTTGGGCTCGGGAACCGGCTTGGGTTCTGGCTTGGGTTCTGGCTTGGGAGCCGCCGCAACTGCCGGTACCGGCTCTGGCTCTGCCTTGGGCACAGGCCTTGGCCTGGGGGCTGGCTCTGCCTCATATGCAGGCTCTAACCTGGATACCGGTCCAGCCTCTGGTTCAAGAACGGGCACAGGCCTGGGCTCGGGCTTTGGTGCCGGCTCTGGGCGAGAAACTGGCCTGGGTGCTGGCTCTGGCTCGGGAGCAGTGGCCTGTTGGGGCACCAATTCCTGTTCGGGTACCCGTACTGGCTGCAGGCCATGTCTGCGTGTATGCCTGGGCGCGGGCGCGGCCTCGGGCGCAGGAGCCGGTTCCGGCACAGCAGCATGTACTCCGCGGGCAGGCCTTTCAGAAGGCAGGCGTCCCTCGCGAGCAGCAGCCACCTCATCGGCACGCCCCTTGGATGCAGCGGGCATCGATCCAGCAGCCCTTTTGGGCGCTGCCGGGACTTGGACAGCCTCTGGAGCCTCGAAAGGCTCTTGGGCAAGGGGGGTTGCGAAGGGCTTCTGTGCAACAGGGCCGCCTTGGCCTTCAGCAGTGCCGATAGGCCGGAAGCCTTCGGCAAGAGGGGCTGGCTGGGAGACACGCGGGGCTTGCGAGGAAGCAGGCGACTTCATGTGATGTGCCGCTGCCTGCATAGACGCCTTGGGGGCACCGTAAGGGAGTTCCAGGGCATCCTTCTTTCGTTTGCCCGACTTCGATGCGGCAGGCTTCTTCCCGATAACAGCCATGACGAGCGCATAAAGGCCTATAGGAACGACCAGGCATGCAATGACGAAATAGGGGAACGCGGCACTTTGGGCGCTTTGGATGACGACGAAATAGAACAGGCCCCACAAAAGTATGAGCGCGACAAAGGCGGCCACAACAGCCTTCTTCTGGTCCTTGTCCTTACTCAATATTGCACTGGCGGCAAGCCCGATTATCAGCAGACCGCCCATAACCGCAACACCAAGCCACGAAAATTGCACAGTCGCTCCCGTCACATCGTTCGTCTTTGCACAGCTATGCCTGAATTATAGCATGTTCCTTTTTTTGTGGACGGCGAAGTGGCCCATTTATCTTTTTTTTGCTGATTCTTCGGGGTATTCTGCCATTAAAACCAAAGTTTGCACATATATGTGGGCCAATGGGCCTGCCTTTTGGGCCAGGAAAAGCACATGCTTTTAGCCCCTTGACTGAAGTGAAGGGGTTGCCAGGATGAAGGTGAGCATGCCGGTACGCGGCAGGGCCCTTCGGCACGGAGGCAGGGCTTGAAGGGGTTTCCTGAGCAGACTTCTCTGGTCAGCCCGAACGTGAAGGCTCCAAGCCTTGAGGGGCAGGTAAGGCTCGGGGCGCGCACGGTCGCGCCAACAGCTCACCGGCAAACGTGAAGGCCCCAAGCCTTGAGGGGTAGGTAAGGCTTGGGGCCAAAGTGGCCAGGGGAGCAGGTTTCTGGGTAGAAGTGGCTCCCGGCAATAAGAATTCACCGCTTAAAGCAAATATGCGACCGCTGGCAGCGGCAGGTCTGTCTGTGTCCCGGTAAGGCCCAACTTTTGGTTTCGTCCTACCTGCTTCGAATCAAGCACAGGCACCTAGCACAGACAAACCGTACTACAAATCAAGCCTCAGTGCCATATTCGCAACAATAACTCCACGAAAGCCCCCCATTCGACGTATCTGCGTTAAATCGCGTTTGAACCGCACCCCCAGTTCCCCAAACGAAGGATTCCCAAGGCAACCGAAACGCTATCGTCCAAGGGAAGCCATGACCGCCGACCTGAGCAGCGGATGCTACGCAGGCAGACAGCAGCTTGGGCAGCCCATGCCCAGAGGTAGAGATGAGCTCTTCGCTTCGGAACAAGGGGCTGCTCGCTGCCGATGGGGATCTGATTCGGCCTACGCCCAGAGGTCGGGATACTCTTCTTTCAGGCGTCCCACGGGAAGGCCTATCACCGTGTCAAGGCTGCCCTCGATGTGCTCGATGAGCCTTGCCCCCTTTCCTTGTGCAGCATAGGCCCCCGCCTTGTCGAAGGACTCGCCGCAGGTGAGGTAGTCCTTTATGTCCTGGTCACTGAGGGCTTTGAAGCGCACCTGGCTCACATCGGCAAAGGTACGCAGACCGAGGGACACTTTTTCCGGCTCGGGGGCTGAAAGCACCCACAATGAGACCGCCGTGACCACCCGGTGGGTCTTTCCTGAGAGCCTTCGCAGCATGCCGGTCGCATCGGAGATGTTGCGCGGCTTGCCCATCACCTCGTCCCCCAGGACCACCATGGTGTCGGCGCCGATTATCGCGGCTGTGCCGCAGAAGCCTTCCGCGAGCAGCTCTTGCACGACCGCGCCGGCCTTCTTCTCGGCCAGCTTCTTGGCTGCCTCTTCCGGCACTGCCCGATCATCGGCATCGAGCGACTCGTCCACTTCGGCAATGCGCACCGTGAAGCTCAGCCCCGCCTCATCGAGCAACTGTCTGCGGCGGGGGCTGGCACTTGCCAGTATGACATCGAGGGGCTTTGGGGCATCCGTCTGCATGGCACTCGCTCAATCCTTGCTGGCTTGGACAGATGCCGTCGGCGGGTCTACGATAAGGGACTCAGCAGGATCGCCAGAACCGGCGCGACCGGCTGCCTCGGCGGCAATGGCGGGATCGGCGGGATCAGAAGGATAGGCGGGTTCGGCGGCAATGGCGGGATCGAGCGAATCGCCAGAACCGGCGCGACCGGCGGGACCGTCCGTCTTTGCAGGGCCTGGAGAAACGGCTGACTTCTTCCGGCGGGCACGGTATGCCTCCATCGGCTCTATCCGCAAGCCTTGCTTGTTCGCACTTATGGCCAGGTTGCCCTGGATGTTTCCCGAATATCCGCCAAGCGGCCTGCCTTCCTTGAAGCCCGAGAGCACCTCGGTCACCGAAGAGGTCTCTATGCGTGCGTCGGGGCCGAGCATCTTCTGCAGCACCCCCGTACACACGCGCCTCTGCATCGGAAGAGGAAGCTGGGCAAACCCCGGTAAAAGCACGCAGCCGGCCTCGTAGGCTATCCCTGCCGGGCCTTCCTTGGCAAGCCAATCCACTTTGGTGGCCTCCATCTGGTCGGCCTGGCGGTCCAGCATGTCATCCTCATCAGCAATGAGGTTCATGACGCGGCACAAGGTCTCAAGGAGCTGGGGGTTGCGCTCTTGTGCGCGGGGCACTATCTCGTGGCGCACGAAGGCGCGGAAGCGGTCGGTATGGGAATTGGTCGCATCTTCACACCAAAGCTCGCCCTTGGGGTCGCACACCACCGCCTTGCCCGCATGTTCCCGTTCGCCTATGTAAGCGCGCAGGTCTTTGCGGCACACATCGAGCAGCGGGCGTACCACCGGCCCGTTGGTGTAGCGCATCGAGCGGAAGCCGCCAGGGCCTGTGCCCACGATGGATCGCATATAGAAGCTCTCCACGCGGTCGTCCTGGGTGTGCGCGGTGAAGATGCGCCCGTCGGCCAAAGGTGACGCCGTATGCCGACAGAGGCTCTCCAGCGCCTCGTTCGCCGCAAGATAGCGTTCCCGCCGCGCCACCGCTTCGACGTTGTCGCCCGTGCGCCGCACCTCTGCTTCGACATCGATGGCACAGATGAAAAGGGGTATATCGAGCGCTTCTGCCAGGTTTTGGACAAAAGCCTGGTCCCGGTCGGAATCTTCGTCGCGCAGCTGATGGTTCACATGGAGCATGCCCAAAGGGCCGATGATGCCGCTTGCAGAAAGCTCGGTCGCCAGATAAGCCAGTGCGGTCGAATCAGAACCGCCCGAAACCATCAACAGGACAGGCGATTCGGGGCCGGCCAAGCCCCTTTCCTCTATTGTTCTTATGACCCGGCCTATCAGCTCATGGCCTTCAGCGGGCTTCTTCTCTTCCACAAAAACCAACCTTCCTCATGCCATCCGGAACGTCTCCAGGCTTCCTGCCCTGAGGTCGCCTGACCTTCCCGGGGAATGCCGCTGCCCTTAGGTCGCTCAGGCTTTCCCGGGGATTGCCTTCGCCCTTAGGTCGCCTGACCTTCCCGGGGAATGCCGCTGCCCTTAGGTCGGAGGCAGTGCCAGAGAGACGATGTTCTCGATGTGCCTGGTGTGCGGGAACATATCGACAGGCTGGACTTCTTCTATCCGATAACCGTATTGTAGCAGAAAGGCGATGTCCCGCGCCTGGGTTTGCGGGTTACAGGATATGTAGACGACGCGCAAGGGGGCAAGGGCGCAAAGCGCGGAAAGGAAGCCCCTGCTGGCACCTGAGCGGGGCGGATCCATCAGCACGACATCGACCGGTGCTCGGGCTGCGAGGCCTTCCCCCTCGTGTTTTCGGGCATCGGCGAGGCCGCGCAGGAAGCCTTCCGCATCATCAACGACGAACTCGACGTTGCGCACGCCGTTGTGCTTCGCATTCATCCGTGCGTCATGGATGGCCGACGGAACCTTGTCGACGCCGATGACCCGTCCCGCCCCGATTTGCCTGGAGGTCGATGTCTGGCGCCCGGGGGATGGTTGTTGCTGCTGTTGCTGTTGTTGCTGCTGTTGCTGTTGCTGTTGTTGTTGCTGCTGCTGCTGCTGTTGCTGCTGCTGTTGCTGCTGCTGTTGCTGCTGCTGCTGCTGTTTCGGGAGTTCCTGCCGTGTGCCCCTTGGCGGCGCCATGACCCGTCCCACGGCTGATGCCGTCCCTTGCCCAGGGAGGCCAAAGGCTGCTGCTAGGCCTATGGTTCCCGTGCCGCAATAGGCGTCAAGCACGGTCTGCGTTCCGGAAAGCTTTGCCATCTCTAGGGCGCGCCGATAGAGTGTTTCGGTCTGCAATGCGTTCACCTGGTAAAACGAAGCCGATGATATACGAAAGCTCAGGCCGCACAAACGGTCCAAGATGAACCCGGGGCCGTAGAGCACCGTTTCAGAACCGCCAAGGATCACATTGGTCGCACGGGTGTTGATGTTCTGCACAATGGTGGTTATGGCAGGGCAGCGCTTGACCAGGGCACGTGAGAAGTCCTTCGAACGAGGGAACACACTGCCGTTCGTCACCAGGGTGACCAGCACTTCCCCAGTGGTATGGCCGACGCGCACCAGGGCATGGCGCAAGAAGCCCGTGCCTGCGTCCTCTTGATAGGGATCGAGCCTGAAAGTCGGCATCAGGTCGCGTATAGCCCAGATGATGGAGTTGGCCGTCTCGTTCTCGATAAGGCACCCCTTGGTGGGTATTATCCGGTGGGAATGGGCTGCATACATACCACAGAGTATCTCGCGGCGCGCTCCCTTGCTGCCTTTGTGCGCGACAGGAACAGGCATTCGCTGCCCAGAGGTCTCCCTGATCTGTTCCTTTCCCGTACGCGGACTTCCAGGGGATGGAACACCGATCCTTCTTCCCCAGGCAAAAGGCGAGGCCACCTTGTTTCGGTAATGAAAGGGGCTTTCCATCCCGATAAGGGGACGTATGGTGCCCGGTGTCGCGAGTAGTCCCGAGAAAAGGGCTTCTATCTGGGCTTGCTTGGCAGCAAGCTGCTGGGCGTAGGGCGTTGCCAACAGTTGGCAGGCTCCGCATTCTGCCTGGAAGGGGCATGCCTGACTGGGCAACAGGGCGTTTCCTTGTTCGATGACCTCGTTCGCCATAGCTGTGTCTGTTCCTTTTCCTTGCTTGCCTGCTGTTGCCGCGCTTGTCCGCTGTTGCCATGCCTGTCCGTTGGCCAACGCGGGCGCCTGTTGTTGCCACGCCCGTCAGCTGGTCAACGCGGGCGTCTGTTGGCCAACGCGGGCATCTGTTGTTCCCATGCCTGCTTGCTGTTGCCGCGCCCGTCAGTTGGTCAACGCGGGCGCCTGTTGGCCAACGCGGGCGTCTGTTGTTCCCATGCCTGCCTGCTGTTGCCTTATGAAGAATGGGTAACAAGTTCGTGACCGTTGCACTTGTTTTGTGGGCGGTTCGGATGCCGTGCTTACAATAGTAACGGTAATTCGACAGAACGGCAATGCGGGCTTCGTCTGTGTGTGCCGTTTTTGACTGGAGTGTCTATGAGGTTTGTTTTGAAGTGGTTGGCTACCGGCGTTGCAGTGGCCGCTGCCGTTTGGCTTGTCCCCGGCATCGACATCATCGGTGGCAACGAGTCCTGGGGGGCGATTGCTTTGTTCGCCCTGGTGCTATCGTTGGTCAACATGGCCGTCAGGCCTGTCCTGCAGGCGCTCAGCCTGCCCATCACCGTGTTAACCTTAGGCTTGTTCTACTTGGTGGTCAATACCTTCATGCTTTATGTGGCCACTTGGCTTGCCAACGGCATCTTCCAGGTAGGCTTCGACATCGCAAGCTTTGGGAGTGCATTCGTCGCCAGCATTGTCATCAGCATAGTTGCTGGTGTCGTGAACGCCATCACCGGTGCCAACAAGAAAGGCCGCGCCAGCTCCTGACCGAGCTAACAAGAAAGGCCGCGCCAGGACTTGACTGTTGCCAACAAGGGGAGTAGCACCAACTGCTGACTGCCGCCAACAAGAAACTCCGCGCAAGCTCCTGAGCAGTGCCAACAAGAAAGGCGTTCCAGCCCTTCCTCCCTGGCATCTTCCTGGCTTTCCCCGCTTTTCGGTGACATCGCTCTGGCATCTTCCTGGCTTTCCCCGCTTTACGATGGCATTGCTCCGGCATTTTCCTGGCTTTCCCCGCTTTTCGAGAGTTTTTCCCCGACATTTTCCCGAGACCGATCGTATTAGGTACAGAAGCCCAGAAGGCCGACAGGTAGCTTCCGGGAAACAACTGAGACGACCAATGGAGGGTACCATGAAGCACCAGAGCGCTCGAACCCCTGCCCGAACGGCGAAGCAATGCCCCATAACAGACGCACCCCTGCAAAGCGGGCGACAGCGGGCGACCACCGCACAGGCATGGGGGGCATGTGGCAACAACCCTACCGAAGCCCGAAAGCCTCTTCCTTCACCCACGGCCTTCAAGGCGGGAAGACATGCTTTTGCCTTGTGGGCTATCGCGTTGTTCTGCCTCTTTATGCTGGGCGGGTGTGCTTCAGGCCAGCCTGGCAAGACCGATGAGCCACCAACACCTTCCGGGAGCAAGGATGCGGTGCTGACCGCGACCAGCACCGCATCTTCCTATGAAGATGTCTATGCCGCAGTGGAGCGATTGCGTCGAAACAACGTTACCTTGTTCCCCTCCGGCAACTTTGGTGCCCTGGAATCCGTCGGGTCGGCCAAGGACCTCGGAGCCACAGATTCCATGAGCAGCCCTGCCATGAACGCCTCTGCCGATGATGCTGTCCAGACATCTGGCGATTACTCGACAACCAATGTGCAGGTGGCCGGCATCGACGAGGGGGATGTCGTCAAGACTGATGGCGATTGCATCTACCTTGCCTCTCAGGCGAGCGTCATCGTTGCCCAAGCACGTGGCGCACAGACCATCGAGCTTGCACGCGTCCCCCTGAAAGGCATCAACCTGCAAGAGGCCACCGAAGCAGCCTACGTGGACGAGTTCGTCCCCTATCCCCAAGAGATCTATTTGGAAGGCGACACCCTGATAGTGCTGTACAGCTACACCAGCCCCCTTGCACCTGCCGATGAAGGAGCACAGACAGAAGGGTCATCGGAGGAAAGCCCTGCGGAAAACACCCCCCCTGGGGAGATGCCCACAGAGGTCACCCCCCCGCAGGGGCCCACCAGCTCACCTTCCAACCCAGGCACCGGCACCAGCCCGACAACCGGCGGGGGCACCAGCGGCAGCGCCCCCACCGTCGCTCCTGACAGCACATCTAGCAGCACATCCGGCAACGCATCCGGTAGCACA
>JAIRPR010000158.1 GCA_031256895.1 Coriobacteriaceae bacterium | reverse complement strand
GTGTAGGAAGGGTGTAGGAAGGGTGTAGCGAAGCTTTGCAGTGGGTGTCAGAAGGACCAAGCAAAGGCAAGATGATGGCAAAGCAGAGGCAAGCTGATGGCAAGATGATGCCCTGACGTGGTTCTGACAGGAGATTACCTTGGGATCAACGCTCTATCGAGGATCCATCGACAACACTCTCTGAAGTTCAATAACACCCTTCTCACAAAACCGAGCAAGCCTCGTTCTCACGGAAGCCTATCGGAGATCTCAGGAAGCCTTGGATCAACGGGCAGATGAGGCCAAGAGCTTCTCGTAGGCTATGCGTTCGGGGGTCGATTCGCCGGCATGGGAGATATAGATGATGCCGCAGCGGGTGTAGCCTTGCTTCTTCAGCAGACCGAGCATGGGGGTGTTGCCGGGATGTGTGTCGATGCGCACACTCTGACAGCCGGCTGACAAGGCAAGCTTCTCTGCTTCGCGCAACACGAATGCGGCCAAGCCCCTGCCCCTGCTCTCGCGTGCAACCGCCACCCGATGCACCACGGCATATGCTGGCTTGCCCGGCACTGAGTCAGTCAACCACTCGCCTTCCTCGATGAGCAGGTAATCATTTTCTTCCTTGAAGCCTATCATAGCGGTCGCGTGAAGCCTGCCGTCGTTGTCTTCCACCACGTAGCTTTCTCGCAGTTCTACATCGCGGGCGATGGTTTCTTGATAGGGATAGCCGTTCTGCCATTGGTCGATGTCCAAGGCAGCCAAGGCCTCACGTCCATCGGCTAGTATTTCCATGATACGGCCAAGGTCGGCACCTTGGGCAAGTCGCAGTAGCACAGGCTCTTCCTCTTTTTGAATCGATATGCACTCTAGGTAGTTAGGCACCCGAAAGGTATCTCTCGCGCTTCGCTTGCTGACCACTTTGCACACCGCTTTGCATGGCAGCTGTGGCATGTAACTCTTGCTTGAAACGGGTGAAAGAAGAATAACGGTTATCAGCCTTCGTTGCAATACGCAACTCTCAACCTCCAAATATCAAGAGCTTAAGGGATCAGTGTTCACACATGAGGCAATGAGACGACGAACAGGTAAAACAAATGGTTCTTCGGTGGTTATCGATAAAAGGTGATAACTACCGAAGCCTCAAACATATTGTCATTTTGGGCTTGCCGCTTAAATCCGAGCGCAAGACAAAGCTTTGGATTCAAGCCATAAAGCCGTGAATTCTTGCTGGTGTGTGAACAATAACCTTCGGGGGGGCAGTGTTCACACACCAGGCAACTCATGGTGAGGGTTCCTTAAGGGAGTATCTTGGCAAGGAAGCTTCCGGTATAGCTTTCTTGGGTGCAGGCTATCTCTTCGGGGGTGCCGGCGGCAATTATCTTTCCGCCCCGGTCACCGCCTTCGGGGCCTAAGTCCAACACGTAATCGGCACTCTTGATGACATCAAGGTTATGTTCGATGACCAGCACGGTGTTGCCCGCATCGACAAGGCGTTGGAGTACCTCTAACAGCTGGCGCACGTCTTCGAAATGAAGCCCCGTGGTCGGTTCGTCCAGGATATAGAAGGTCTTGCCCGTCTGCCGACGCTGCAGTTCGCTGGAAAGCTTGACCCGCTGTGCTTCGCCGCCCGAGAGCGTAGTGGCTGGCTGGCCAAGGCGGATGTAACCGAGGCCGACATCGTGGAGGGTTTGCAGCTTGCGCTTGATCGAAGGTATCTTGTCGAAGAAGGCCAAAGCCTCATCGACGGTCTGCTCGAGGATGTCCGAGACATTCTTGCCCCGGTAGGTGACCTGCAGGGTCTCACGGTTGTAGCGTCTGCCTCCGCACACCTCGCACGGCACGTACACATCGGGAAGGAAATGCATCTCTATCTTGAGCTGCCCATCCCCTTTGCAGGCCTCGC
This sequence comes from Coriobacteriaceae bacterium, assembly GCA_031256895.1. GTDB lineage: Bacteria > Actinomycetota > Coriobacteriia > Coriobacteriales > Eggerthellaceae > WRIS01. Next base: position 1,683 of record JAIRPR010000158.1, on the reverse strand, counting down.
AGCGTCCGCCGCTCACGTTGAAAGAGAAGCGCCCGGCCGAATAGCCGCGGGCCTTTGATTCCTGGGTCGAAGCGAACAAAGCCCGTATGTCGTCCCAAAGGCCGATGTAGGTAGCGGGGTTCGAGCGCGGGGTACGCCCGATTGGGCTTTGATCGATGTTTATCACCTTGTCAAGGAGCTCGACACCTGAAAGCTTCCGGTAGTTCCCCATGCGGCGACGAGCGCGGTTCACCCGGTTGGCAAGCGCCGGGGCCAGGGTATCGGTCACCAGTGACGACTTCCCCGACCCCGAGACACCGGTCACCACCGTGAGGGCGCCTATGGGAATAGAGGCATCCACCTCTTTCAGGTTGTTCTCGGTTGCCCCGCTTATGACGATGTGGCCGCGCTGTGGCGACCGTCTTGTGGCAGGGACCGGAATGCCGCGCCTGCCGCTGAGGTAGTCGGCGGTCAATGAACCGGTGGCTTCCAATATCTCGGTGGGGGTTCCCTGAGCTATCACTTCCCCTCCATGTTCCCCTGCCCGCGGGCCCATATCGACCACATGATCGGCATGGCGGATGGTCTCTTCGTCGTGCTCGACCACGATGACCGTGTTGCCCAAGTCGCGCAGGCGCTCTAGAGTAGCTATAAGGCGCTCGTTATCGCGCTGGTGTAGGCCGATGGAAGGCTCGTCCAAGATGTAGAGAACCCCCATGAGGCCAGCCCCTATCTGGGTGGCCAGCCGGATGCGCTGGGCTTCACCACCGGAAAGGCTGGCGGTTGCGCGTTCGAGCGTCAGGTAGTCCAAGCCGACATCGACCAGGAACCGCAGACGTGCCTTTATCTCCTTCACGATAGGTGCTGCTATAGCCTCTTCAGCGCCGACGAACCTCAATCCTTCAAAGAAGAGGTGTGAGTCGCGTGCGCTCATCTTCGTGACATCGTGGATGCTTATCCCCCCCACGGTGACCGCCAGTATCTCGGGCTTGAGGCGTTTTCCTTCACAGGTCTGACAGGGAATGATGGAGAAATACTGCTCGAAGCGCTCGCGCTGGGTGTCGCTGGCGGCCTCCTTATAGCGGTGCATGACTGCGGCACAGGCACCTTCCCAATCGAGGTACCAATAGGTCTCGCGCCCATCCACGGTGGTGTAGTCGATGCGGACCTTCTGCTGGGGAAGGCCGAACAACAAGGCATCCTGGACCTTTTTGGGCAGATCCTCCCAAGGGGTCTTCGGTGAGGCCCCCAGGTGCTTTGCGACAGCTCGCAGCACCTGAGGATAGTAGTTGCCGGTCACAAAAGGGGCGATGGCGCCCTGGTCCAAGGAGAGCGAGGGGTCGGGCACAATGAGGCTTGGATCCACCTCTTCCCTGCTGCCGATGCCCAGGCAATCGGGACAGGCGCCATAAGGGGCGTTGAAACTGAAATCGCGCGGTTGCAGCTCGTCGAGGGAATGGCCGTGTTCAGGGCAGGCGAGTGCCAAAGAGAAGACATGTTCGCCTTCGCGCAGGCCGCCGGTCGCCCCTGACGAGGTGGGGGCTTCGACATAGGGCTTCCCTTCTTCGTCGAGTATCTGGATCAGCACGCGCCCTTCCGCAAGCCGCGTGGCCATCTCGACCGCTTCAGCGATACGGCTTACGGCTTCGTGCTTCAGGACCACGCGGTCCACCACGACGTCTATCATGTGCTTGAACTTCTTGT
>JAIRPR010000144.1 GCA_031256895.1 Coriobacteriaceae bacterium | reverse complement strand
ACTCGAACCCCGGACCTTGGGATTAAGAGTCCCCTGCTCTACCAACTAAGCTAACGGCCCAGAAAAAACACGATATTCTCTTGTAGTTGCGCGGTTCCCGTTCAGGCTTCCCCGCCTTGCGGGGCTGTTGCCTTAGGTACCGCTATCCGGCAGGAAAGACTTGGCTTCCTTGCCGATCGCACGCAGACCCCAGCTTGGGTCTGCCTGCCTTTTCGCACCATAGCGCCTGGGGTGGATAATCGGACTCGAACCGACGACCTCCAGAGCCACAATCTGGCGTTCTAGCCAACTGAACTATACCCACCATGGCGCAAGCAGCTAGTATAGGTGTTTTTTTGCTGCCTTGCAAGAGGGTTTTTTGGTTTCAGGGGTGGTTGTGGAACGCTTGTGAACGCGCCCGTGTGTCCAAAGCCCCCAACCATGAACCCATGAACCTGCATGATGGCCTGGCCGCAGCCTTCGATGACAAGGCTCAGTGGGGTGGGTTCTCTGAGTCCTCCGTGAACTTTCCTTTGAGGCCGACACCCCACTGTGCTTCCATGATAGCAAAACATACGGCTATGACCTATGCCCTCGGGCACATGAATGGTAGCGTGCGCAACCAAAGGTTGTTCGACCCGGGACCCCCTAAGCTAAAGGGCAAGGGCTTCGGCAGGGGGGCGGCAGAGAAAAAGCGACAGAAGGCGCGACCTTGCTTCCGTATTGCTGTTCGCGAGTCAGCCAGCGGCAGCTGTTTCACCTGGGCGTGACGGAGGGCGTGACAGAGGGCGTGACATGCTCCTTGTCGCGCCCATGCCCGCGAAGGGTAACCCTTCTGTTCCTGCACTCCTGGTTTTACCTTGTCACGGCTTGGTAGAAGCAATACTTAAGTAGTACAAGGTTTGCGTCCGTATGCAATGAGGCAAGAAACCTTTGCAGAAGGCACTTGCCAGAATAGGCCTGCCCCTTTGTGCTGGCATCACGTACAGTCAGTTGTCGTTACATGCCTGTACCGTGCAGGGCGGCACCTGTGCAGGCAGTCACCCGTGCAGGGCGGCACCCACACAGGCAATCGCCCGCATAAGGCGGCATCCGTACGAGCCGTGACCCGCAAAGCCAGCGCCCACGCAGGCAATCGCACGCACAGGCTTGCCCCTTTGCTGTTCTTTTGGTAAAGGTTTAGGGCGCAAAGCCAGGATGGCAGGATCCTGACACAAGAGGTCTAGTACAATATACCCACTGAAAAACCCCTCCCGGGCAGCCCAACGGCAGGCCGGGAGGGTTGGTTTGCAGACAGGACGCCCGCTGTGCGGTGGGCATTGAGCCTGTCTGCTTGAGAGGCCAGTGGAGATGAAGCCGTGACCGAACAGACAACAAGCAAGCTTGCACCAGACCATACGCCCGCCCCGACACAGGGGGCTATCCCCGGGGAAGTGGCCGTGCTTATCCCCTGCTACAACGAGGCCATCACCATAGGCCTAGTCATCGACGACTTCAAGCGTGCCCTTCCCGAGGCGCGCATCTACGTCTATGACAACAACTCGAAGGACGGCACCGCCTATATCGCCTACGACCATGGAGCCATCGTGAAGAGCGAGCCCCGGCAAGGCAAGGGGAACGTGGTGCGCCAGATGCTGCGTGACATCGATGCCGACTTCTACCTGATGGTCGATGGCGACGACACCTATCCCGCAGAAGCCGCCCGTTCGCTGCTCTTGCCCCTGGCCAAGGATCAGGCCGACATGACGGTAGGCGACCGCCTTTCCAACGGGACCTACGGCCAAGAGAACGACCGGGCGTTCCATGGCCTGGGCAACAACCTGGTCCGTTTTCTCATCAGGGCTATCTATGGCTTCCGTTTCAAGGACGTCATGACCGGGTACCGGGCATTCAACCGGGTGTTCGCCCGCACCATCCCGGTGCTTTCGCCTTCGTTCGAGATAGAGACCGAGCTTTCCATCCACGCAGTCGACAAGCGTTGGCGCATCAGGGAGATACCCATCAACTACCGGGACCGGCCTGAGGGGTCCGAGAGCAAGCTGAACACCTTCTCTGACGGCTTCAAGGTCCTGCGCACCATTGCATCCCTTTTCAAGGACTACCGGCCGATGGTCTTGTTTTCCCTGCTTGCCTTCATATTCTGCGTGCTAGGGCTTGTCACCGGCATCCCGGTGGTCGTAGAGTTCGGCCAGACGGGCCTGGTGCCCCGGCTGCCTTCCGCCTTGTTGGCGGTGGCCTTGATGTTCGTGGGGATCCTCTGCTTGAGCTGCGGCCTTATCTTGGACACCGTGGTGAAGGGCAACCGCAAGGAATACGAGCTGGAGGTCATGCGCGTCTATGAGGAGCTGCGCAAAGAGAGGCGCCAGCTTCGCGATGGCACTGCCTTGCCACAAGGATGAGGCTTTTCGATGAGCGGTCTGTCGCAGGCGCTTGCGCTGACGGGGACGCGAGGCTGCCACAAGGATGAGGCTTGCTGGCAGGCTTGCCCGTCGAAACCATGTGCACTAACGGAGGCGCCCGGCTGCGGCAAGGATAAGGCTGCGCAGGCCTTCCCTGTCGTCAGCGGTAAAGGAATAGGCCACCGTTTGAGGCTCGTAGGCTGAAGGGGCAGTCGTCTTTTCCGGGGCTTGCGGGATCTCGGGCATTGAAGGCCTGCATCCTTCAGCTTGAGGCCAAGGAGAAGTCACGCAAGGCTGCACCCCAGGCGAAGCGGGGGGAACGGGGGCAGTTGCGGTTGCCAGGGCGTGCGGCACGGATGGCCCTTGCGGGTGCTCGACACGCACAAAGACCGCCTCAACATGCTTATACCCCTGTTCAAGTGCCACCAGCGCATAACAGCTTGCCTGAAGGCGATGCTTTTCGACCAGGGCATCGATGGCCTCATGCGCGCTGCCCCCTGTCTTGAAGTCGATTATCAGGGCATCTTCTTGCGCCTCGTTTGAACAGAAGAGGTCCATTTCGCCTTCCATGGCCAAACCGTCCAATGCGATGAAGAAGGGCATCTCGGCACGGCGGCGTTCAAACCCCTGGGTTTTGGCATGCAGCCCGCTTCCGAACCATGTCGCAAGGGATTTGCGCAGGCGCAGGCCTTGGGCTTCAGAGAGCCTGAAGGCATCCGACAAGGCTTTGATGCGCTTGTCGGAAGGCGACTGGCCGGTCTCTGCCTCGAACTGGGCAAGGCGATGGAAGGCGCTGCCCAGCTCACTTGCCTTGTCGGAATCCTCCTTACGGCGGCCTCTATATCCTTCGTCCTCTTCTGACCAGGCGATTCCCTCATCTTCCTCCCCTTTCCAGCCAGCGCCTTCCAGGGTCTTTTCCCCGGTGTCGCAAGCGCGGCCATCCGTCAACACAGGCCGCCCTATGGCAGGAGCAATGCCCTGCGCTCCCCGGCCATCACTTGGCAAGCTTCCTTCTTGTGCGGGCTTTCCCTTTTTGCCTTGCGGTCCTGGAAGCTCCTGCTCAGCGGCAGAGGCCAGGGACGAATAGGAGAACACGCCTTCACGAAGCGTTCTGCGGTACAGGGCAAGAGGCGCATCCGACGTGCCCCCGCTTGTCGGCCACAAGTCAAGGCCATTCCCTTGCGCACGGTTACCTGCCTCGCTGCAAGGAAGCACGGTATCGCGGCTCAGCTCGATGCGCTCGAAACGGGCGGGACGGGTGCCTCCGAAGGGAAGCTCTGCCACACCCCAAGGGAAGTCGTCTTCGCCGCACAAGGCTTGCCGGATGTCGTCTACCACTCCCCGATAAGCCGCAAGGGGGTCCTTGGCAGGGATCTTGACCGATAAGGCAATGATAAGGGCCTCGCTCGCGCGTGTGAGCCCCACATAGAGCTTGCGGCGGGCTTCGGCCAACTCTTCGGCAGCAGCGTAAGACCTCAAAGCTGCCCGGAAGGCAGCACCGGTCGCGGCATTGGCCAACAGCTCTGTGGAGGGGGCTTCGTCATGGTCGTCGGAGGTGCCGAAACCCGTAAACTGCTTCTTGAGGCCAGGATAGCGTTCGAGGCCTTCGCCCAATGCGAGGGAAGCGTAAGCCTTGCCGCTGCCTGCCTCCAGCGCCAGCTTGCCCCTGTCTGACAGGGATCCGGACAGAGCAGCTAAGGCCACCAGGGGAAACTCAAGGCCTTTCGAAGCATGGATGGTCATTATCCTGATAGCCTGGCTGCCTTCACCAGACAAGGCGCCCGGGGCTTCTTTGATGCCGAAGGCCAGCTGGTTGGCGAAGGCTTTGGCTGTCTGCGCTATGCCGAAGCCGCTTTCCTTCTCGATGCGTTCGATCATACGGAGGGCTTTGAACACATTTCCGGCCCAGGCAAGCCCATCGACGCCTCTTCCCTCGCAGCGGGATAGGCAGCCTGATTCGAGCAGCACTTGTTCGATGAGGGCACATGCAGGCTTCTTCCCTACCTCTTCCCAGGCGCGCCGCAAGACACGGGCGGCACAACGAAGCCGCTCAGGCTGCGGGGCGGCTTCGTCGGGGGTGCCAAAGGCGAGGCGGGCGAAGCCCTGGTACAGGTTGCAACGCCGCCACTCACCGCCTTCTGGGTCTTCAGCGGTGGAAAGCCCGAGGAAGTCGTCAGCGGTAAGAAGGAAGAGCTCGCTGGCAAGCACCTCGAACAATGCCGCTGTGTTCAGGGGGTTTGCTAACATCTCAAGCAGACGCGCCATGAGGTTCACTTCAGGGGCTTGGCTGAAAAGCGAGCCCCCGGTGACCACGCACTCGAAGCCCGCGTCACGCAGTGCCTGAGCATAGATGACGGCGTTCGACATCTTCCCCAACAGCACCACCATGTCCTTCGGCTCATGCCCTTCCTTGGCAAGCTGCGAAAAACGGGAGGCTATCGCAACAGCTTCTGCCATGACGGCATGCGCGGAGGTAAGCCCGGTGCCTGCCTGGGATGGACGTGTCACCAAGGCCAGATCGACCCTTGGGCCTTGACCCAGGAAACGCGAGTTGCGGGCTTTGTCAGGCTTGAGTGACATGAAGGCGTCCCCGAACACCTGAGGCTGCCCGAACACACAGTCCACCAACGAAAGGACATCCTGGTGCGAGCGGAAGTTCTGAGAAAGCTCGACAGCCAACGCCCCCACTTGGGGCGAATGCATGCTCTTCTTGTGTGCCTCATAGACCTTCACATCGGCGCCGCGGAAGCGGTAGATGGATTGCTGTGCGTCGCCCACCGTGCAAAGGCGCGCACTGCGAGGACCGGCCAGCTGCTCGATGAGGTCTATCTGGATCTGGGACGTGTCCTGGAACTCATCGACCATCACCATCTTGAAGCGCTGCTCGTAGGCTTGCGCGATGTCGGAATGGGCATCGAAGGCAAACAAGGTCTTAAGCAGGAGGTCATCGTTGTCTAACACGTTGGAGCAGCGTTTCTTCGCTTCATAGATCGCCTGCACTTCCCGGGCAAGGGCCAGCAGCTCTTCTGCTGCCGGGGCGGCAAGGCCGATCACCGCTTCTGCAACGATGCGGCGATGGACGGCTTGGTAGCCTTTGATGGCGGCCTTCACTTCGGCATTCCCGAACCTGCACGGGATCAGCGCCAAGGAATCGAGCAGTTGCGCGAAGGCCTCCAAAGGGCCAGGCCTTGAAGGGGCATCGAGGTGTTGGAGGTGGTCTTCCCGAGGGATGCCCTGTGTCGTTTCCTCCAAGGGGCTCGGGCTTCGGGGGACATCGGGGCATGAGGCAGCTTCACCATGGCTGACAGGATAGGCTTGCAGGTAGGATTGCAGCTGTTCCTGTGCATCGGCAGCCTGGATCCGTCCCTGTTCTGCACTGGAGCTTTTTCCTGCCTGGGAAAGAAGCGGCATGAGGTCAGCGAAAGCAGCCAAAAGCTCGCGAGCCAAGGCTTGCGGTGCTGGAACGGACGGCCCAAAGGACACATCGTCGAGGCCCCCCTTCAACGTGGCGGCCTTGTCGAGCAATGCCTTGAGCATCGAGTCGACCGAGGATGCCCCGTACCCGAAGCTGCGGGGTGCGAACTCATCGAAGAGCCGGGCATAGGAGCTGCGCCCAATGACCTCGGTGCCCTTTCCCAGTGCCTCATTGATGGATTCAGTCAGAAGGTCGTCGCGCTGCACATCGCTGATGATGCCGAAGCCGGGATCGAGCCTGAGCTCCAGGGCATGTGCGCGCAGGATGCGGGAACACATGCCATGGATGGTCGATATCCATGCTCCATCGACCTTGAGTGCCTGTTCAACCATGCCTTCCTGGCGAAGGACGTTTTTCACCCGCGCCTTTATCTCTCCCGCAGCCTTTTCGGTGAAGGTGATTGCCAAAACGGCCCCTATGTCTTCCACGCCGCTTTCCTGCGGGTGCAAAAGGGCGTAGGCTATCCGCTGGGTGAGCGTATGGGTCTTGCCCGAACCCGCGCCGGCGGCTATGAAGAGCGGCCCTTGGACCCTGGTGACTGCCTGGCGTTGTCCTTCTGTCAAGGAATCGAGCCTCATGGGCGCTTCCTTTGCGGACAGGTGCTGACCGGACAGAACCCACAAGGGTCCTTGCCCCGGGGGAAGGGTTCGATATGCCCTTCAAACAGGCGGGCAAGGGCGGGCGCCATGGCGTCTTCTACCTGGTCCAGCAAGTCAGCAAGCCCGCCATCAGCTATTTGCTTCCCGTTTTTGTGCGCTTCAACACCAATAGGGGCTGTTCCGGCGTTGCCATAGGTTTCGGTGGCGGCACCTTGAGCGCATCCCGCGCTGCAAAGCCCCACATCGATACCCGGCAGGTCTGAAGGCCCCAGCACTCTTTCGTCATAGATGCCGGTCACCTGAGCCTTCTTGCCATAGGACACATAAAGCGCACCGACCACCTGCAAGCCCAACAGCTTGCGGGCTGCCTGGGCATATAGCAAGGCCTGCGTCTTGTGGGGCAACACCGGGCATAAGGCCGCGGAATCCTGCGTGAAGGCCGCTTGGTCAGGGGCAGCGGCTGTTGCAGGGGCCGCCAGGGGGGCTGTCGCTGCTGCAGCGGCAGCGGCCGCCGCGGGGGCATTCGCAGCGGCTGTCGCGGGGGCCCCGTGGCCGCAAGCGGAGCCTTCGGCCCCGGGTCCACAAGCGGCGCTTTCGGCCGCCCAGGGAAGCCCTGAGCACGAATTGAAGGCGTAATCGGCGCTCAGCGACCCTTTGTAGTCTATCACCACCGCCCGCCCGGAGGCATCCACATCGATGCGGTCGATGCTCCCATTGAAGGAAGCCCCCGCATAGACGAAGGGCTCGTTGTTGCCGAAGTCAAGCTCGAAATAGCGCGGCGTGAAGCCAGGAAGCAGCAAGGCCTCCCAATCAAGGAAGCGCAAGAGCCGCTTCTTGAAGGCGGCTATCTCGGCGTGTTCCAAAGGCGTGAGCGCGATCAGCGGGTTGTTGTCGCGTTTCAGGCTCTTCTGCAAGTCAAGGTGCTGGTCGAACAGGGCATCCATGAGCGCACGGGCAACAGGCAGGTTGTTCGTGCCCACCTTCCCGTAGCCTTCTTTCTGGAATGCGGTGTAGAAGTCCTTGAGCAGATGATGGGCGAAGCTCCCCATCTCGAGCGCACCGAAGCCCGCATCGAGCCCTTCAGCCCGCAAGCGCCTGATGACGAACCATTTATAGGGGCATTCCAGGTAGCTTTCGACCGCCGATGGCGATAGACTCGAAGCAACCTGCACCTGTCTGGCTTCCCGGGGGCTGCAGGGCGTTCCCGTTGCCGCATACAAGGTCTGGACAGTGTCGCTGACGGCCAGATCCTGATAGAGATGCTGTTCCCCCGCAAAAGCCGCGAACGGCAACAGCACCTGGGGTATGCCGGTCGCCTTATCGACGCCCTTGGTAGAAGCCAGATCGTCACGATAGCAGTCAAGCACCTCTTCCAGCATGACCGCAGGGTAGGCAGGGCTTGCGTCTTCGGTGTTCAGGGTGCGCTCGCACAGCAGAAGGCGCCTTGGCACCGACAACACCCTGAAGAACTCCCTACGGGCGTTCTCGAGTGGGTCATCTCCCGGATCGAGGCCGAGCTTCTCAAAGAGGCGGGCTTGGGCATCGGGCTCGTCGCGCAGGGGGTATGACAGGTTGTCGAGGTCGCATACCAGCACGGCATCGTATGTGCAGGGGCCTGCCTGCGCAAGATCCCCAAGCGCCATGAAGTGCACCTGCGCAGCCGCTTTCTCGGCACGTGGTGAGGTGGTGCTTTGCGGGGAAGGCGGGGCGGCAAGGGCCTGTACGGCGGTGCTTTCCGGGAAAGATGGGGCGGAATCAAGGGCCTGTGCAGCAGCGGTGTTTTGCGGGGAAGGCGGGGCGGCACATGATGCAGCGGTGCTTTCCGGGCAAGGCGGGGCGGCATATGATGCAGCGGTGCTTTCCGGGGAATGCGGGGCTGCACATGATGCGGCTGTGCCATTCGATCCCAGGCTGTCGGTACCCGTGCGCAAGGGGGCGGCCTCACTTGAAACAAGGCATGCCTGCCCCATTTCCGCAAGGTAAGGAAGCGATTCCCGGGGGTCTACGCCCAATGCCGCCGTGGCTTCTGCCCAAGAACGGGCATTTGCCCCTGCTGCCCTTTGCTCGACGCGGTAATCCTCGCGCCCTGCGAAACGCGCATTGACCGCCTCGTCGAACACGTCCAGGGCATCGGTGAGGGAACCCCTCTCCAAAGCTGCGCATACCGCGGCAAAGAACCTGCTGGCATCTGCCAAAGCCGTCAGGCAGGTGTGCTTGTCGGCCTTGCGGTCTCCACGCCAGAGGGCATCAAGCTCGAAGGCCTTATGACGGGGGATGTCTGAGAAAGGGCTTAAGGCCAGGTCGGTGAACAGGGAAAGGGGACAGTCGCCTTCAAGGAACACCTGCATGAGCGCAAGCCAGGTGATGCCGAGGTCGGTCTCGTTGAAACGCTTCCGGGCTTTCAGCTGTACCATGCAGCCATGGTTGACAAGGTAGGGAGCCACTGTGGCGAAGAGCCCCTCGGGGTTTCGTGCGCAGACCGCTATCTCGCCCATGCCCTCCTGAGCAAGGCAGGCCATCGTCTGGGCTATCAACAAGGGGGCTGCATAGCGGCCAGAAGGGAGCAGAAGGCGCAATGCCCCGCTGGACAATACGGGATCGGATGGGTCCGGTTGGAAGACGTGGGCAAGAAGCGTTTCCAGCTCGACTGCACGCCCTTCGGCTGCTCCCGCTGACAGGGAAAGGCCGGCCGGCCCTTCGTCTGCCTCGGTGGCAACGGCTTGGGTCAACGCCAGAACGGGCGCCCGTTTCGCCAAGGCTTCAATGAGGTTCCTCTCCGCCCAGGTGAACGAGTCCTTTCCCGCTATGACAAGGGGCACGGCCGGCCAATCGATAGCCTTGAGCCTCTCGGTCGCCTGGGAGTATTCGTACATGCCGCAAGCCTCTAAAAGCCCGGCATAGCGCCCGAACACCAAGACGGCGTCCCGTTCTGCCCTGGTCAGGGGAAGATCGGCTTCCGCACGGTCGGCAGCGCATGTCGCCCGAGGCCTCACCAAGGCGGGAAGGGCATCGTGCGCCATGGCGGCCAGCATCCTTATCGTGAAAGGCGTCGGCTCGAGGGCGAAGCCATCCATGTTCTTGCAATCTGCGAGGGATCTGTGCATGAGCAGCGTGCGCTCCAAGGGTGTGGGAAAGCGCCTGGCTTCTCCATAGAGCTCCCACCGGTCGGCCACCCAGGACTCCAGGGTGCTTATCGTGAGGCCGAAGGCAAAAGGGGTCGATGCGAACCTGCGCCTGGCGGCAAGCACCGCCTCGTGCGAGGGCAGCACCACTACCGCGTTGCGCCCTTCTTCGCCCAGGCTTTCCAGGGCCTCCCGCAAAGGCAGGCTGCAGGACATGACGGGTGCAGCAAGGGCAGCAGGGCTGGCTATGTGGGGTCTCATCGACATAGCGCTATTGTACCGCAAAGCTACTGCACCACCACCGCTCGTCATCTGCAATACCTGAGTTTTTGGCCATGAGGCGTTTTTTGGATGGGAATCGGTGGTATGCTGACAAGGCACCACCAAGGATAGGTCACCGCGATCGGATGAGGCAGGAATGGGTACGGAAGGCAACAGGGGCACAGAAGACAGGATAAGGCTTGCAGGCCTGCTTCGGCAGAGCAGCAACACGGTCTTTTTCGGCGGGGCAGGCGTTTCGACCGAAAGCGGCATCCCCGACTTCCGTTCGGAGGCGGGGCTCTATGCCGCCCGCGAGGCCTATGGGCACCCGCCCGAGGTCCTTCTCTCGCACAGCCTCTTCATGCGCGACCCCGAACTGTTCTTCCGTTATTACAAGGAGAATCTCATCGCCCGGGACGCCTTGCCCAACGACGCGCACAAGGTTCTGGCCGAATGGGAGCAGGAAGGGGCTTTGCAGGCGGTCATCACGCAGAACATCGATGGGCTGCACCAGGCTGCAGGAAGCAGGAAGGTGCTTGAGCTGCATGGATCCAACTGGCATCAGTATTGTCTGGGTTGCGGCAAGGCTTACCCTTTGGATTTCATCCTGTTGCAAGAAGGCATTCCCCTGTGCCAGGCATGCGGAGGCATGGTGCGCCCTGATGTGGTGCTGTATGAGGAAGGCTTGGATGCTCAGGTCATGGAGGCCTCCATCCGTGCTATAGAGGAAGCCCAAGTGCTCATCGTGGGCGGGACATCCCTTGCGGTCTATCCGGCGGCCGGCCTCCTGGCCTGCTTCAAGGGTAATGCGCTCGTGCTGATAAACAAGACGCCGACCCCCGCCGACCGCGATGCCGACCTGGTTATCCATGATTCCATCGGAAAGGTCCTGCGCGATACGGCAGCCCTTCTGGCTTCACCTGACTCGATGAGATAACGACCCCCTGGAGACAACATGTCAGACATCCTGTACCGTTTCATCCCTGTCGACTGCGAAAACATCGTACAGCCCGACCACCAGGCGGCCATAGGCCGTCTTTCCTTCGAAGGCAGGGAACTTGAGGCCACCTGTCTTGACCGCATCGAGTTCGCCGATGCCGGAAGCGGCTTCGAGGACGTCTGTTGCCCGTTTTGCGGGGAAAGCCTTCTGGGATGGTGGCAAGAGGCCATGGACGCCGCCTATTCAGCTGAGGCAGGGTTCGGTTCCTTGAAGGCAGCCCTTCCCTGCTGCGGGAAGGACGGCTCGCTCGACAGCCTTGACTACCGTATGCCACAAGGCTTCTACCGCAGCATGATTGAGGCTTTCAACCTGGAAGACGAAGGACACGACCCCCACGAAGTGCTTGACGCCCTGGAAGGTGTGACGGGCTTCCCCTGGAGGCTCATACGCGCCTATTATTGAAGCGAGGGAATATCGCTCAGGGCAATCAGGGTACTGCATTATTAATGGCGAATCCGTGAAGGCATGCCAGGCTTGCCAGGCTTGCCAGGCTTGCCAGGCATGCCAGGCTTGCCGGGCTTGCCAGGCTTGCCGGGCTTG
>JAIRPR010000117.1 GCA_031256895.1 Coriobacteriaceae bacterium | reverse complement strand
AGGTATCAGAGATATCAGGCGTCAGCGCAGAAACGCTGAAGAAGGCCGCCATCACCTACGCGACCCGCATTGACCCTACGTCTGGCTACGGCAATGGCGGCATCCAATACACCTTGGCGCCCGAACATGCCTGCAACTGTGTGCAGAACCAGCGTGCAAACGACCTCCTTGCCAGCATGTGCGGCAATATGGACACCCCGGGCGGAATGCGCGGAGGCACCACGGCGCCCTTCGGCGAGATGATCGGCAACTCTGCCACCGCGAACCCCATGGCAACGGATGCCACAAAGGCCATCTGCTCCAACACGCATAACACCTTCGACCTGATGGGCGCGGGCGTGGTTGGCGGCTCTGACCCTGCAAGCGTCATCGATGCCATTGCGACAGGCAGCCCTTATCCCATCAAGTGCGGTGTTGGCGCACCGGGCGACTTCCTGAACCAGGCGAACAACATATTCACCTACGACAACCTTTGTAAGCTGGACTTCTTCTATTCCATAGACGTGTGGCACACCCCACAGGTCGACAGTATTGCCGACGTTGTCTTCCCCGCCTCCCATTGGCTCGAGATGAGCGCACCGCGCAAGTCCCAGGGCGCGTGCGGCCACATCGGGGCGACGGTGAAGGTGATAGACCCACCGGGCGAATGCAAGTCGGACTACGAGCACTATATCCGTCTGTATAAAGAGATGGGCCAGCCTTTCTACTTCGGCGACACCGACGAGGAGAAGTGGCCGAGCAAAGACATCATCGACAAGGTGTGCGAACATGACATCGCAGGCTTCCCGCCAACCGAGAAGTGGAGCGAATATGTCGAGATGTTCCAGAAAAATGGCTGGTGGGATGCCAAAAAGGTCTATCCGGACCAATGGGGGACCTATAGGCGCTATCAAACGGGCGGCCTCGTTGGCGGCTTCGGCCCTCCCGGCCCCCCCAAACAGGGCTTCAACACGTGCACGGGAAAGCAGGAGATCTGGTCCACGAAGCTTGAGGCTTGGTGGCCGGGCAGGGGGGAGGAGTTCCCCCGCTGGATACCGGCACCGCATTCCCCCCAGGCCGAGCCCGAACGCTATGAGGACGACCACGCCTTCTTGTTGACCACCGGACGCAGACAAGGCACCTACTTCCATTCCGAGCATCGGCAGATCCCCTTCTGCCGCGAGCTTCATCCTGTCCCGCGCTGCGAGATGAACCCGGCAGATGCCGAGCGCCTCGGTATCAAGCAGGGCGATTGGGTCTGGATAGAGACCGATTACAACGGCGTCACCAACCGGGTGCGCCAGGTGGCCGACCTCTATTACGGCATCGCCCCCGGCGTTGCGAACTGCGAGCACTCGTGGTGGTACCCCGAGCTCGAGCAGGCTGACCGCGGGTTCAAGCTCAGCGCCATCAATTGTATCGTGGACCAATACGCCCAAGACCGCATCTATGGGTCGTCGAACCTGCGCGCATACGCCGTCAAGATCTACAAGGCCACGCCCGAGAACTCCCCGTTCAACAACCCCGTGCCCTGCGGCGATGACGGCACCGAGATAATCCATAGCGCAACCGACCCACGCCTGAAGGAATGGGCGCCTATCTATGAAGGGGGGCTGTAGCCATGACTCAGTACGCGATAGCGACCGACCTGAACAAATGCATCGGATGTCTTGCTTGCTCGGTCGGCTGCAAGATACTGAACGACGTGCCTATCGGCAGCTTCTGGAACAAGACTTTGCGTATAGGCCCGCACCCCCGCACCAAGGGCGGACAATGGCCCGACATCTACACCTATTTCCTCACCGTGTCCTGCCAGCATTGCGATGACCCGGAATGCACCAAGGTGTGCCCGACCGGTGCTTCGGCCAAACAGGAGAACGGCACCATCCAAATCGACAAGAACAAGTGCATCGGCTGCCAGTTCTGCGTCATGGCCTGCCCCTATGGTGTGCGCTACCTCAATGTGGAAGAGCGTATCGTTGAGAAGTGCACCTTGTGTGAACACATGATAAGCCAGGGATTGCTGCCGCAATGCGTGAGCCAATGCTCGGCAAGGGCCCGATGGTTCGGAGATATCGAGAAAGGCATCATGACCTTCGAGGCGCCTGGCTGCGACCTGAACGACAAGAGCTACGAGGCCATGGTGCGCAAGCGCTACGTCCTCAAAGACATGATCGGCGAGGGCTGCGATTCGCCCGTGAAGCCCTTTGACGAGAAGACCGAAGTGCATCATCTCCCCAACGTGGGCAACGGGCCGAACTTCCTCTACATCCTGCGAGGCGAGCAATGGCAAGGAGGGAAAGAATAATGGAAACCCAATATGAGTTGGTGGCTTTCACCTTGTGCGTGACACTGAGCGCGGGCATCTTCGGGGTAGGCGGGGTGTTGGCCGCTCTGAAGAAAGGCACGGAAATCCAGTTCATAGCGCCCCTCATTGCCCTGATCATTGCGGCGATTGGCGGGGTGGCATCCTTCACGCACCTCCAGCGCTGGGAACGGGCATTCAACGGTTTTGGACATCTGAGCAGCGGCATCACACAAGAAATGATCGCTATGGTCGTCTTTTGCCTGATAGCTGTCGTCTATGCCATCCTTGCGAAGACCAATCGCCTGCCGTCTTGGGCGGGCTGGGTTGCGGCCTTCGTTTCAGTTGCGTTGGTCGTGGTCATGGCGCACTCCTACAATGTGGCCTCGCGCCCCGCGTGGGATACGCCTTTGCTCTGGCTGTACTATCTGTCGAATGCCATGTTGTTCGGCAGCCTGGTATGTGCCTTGCTTCTGGAGGTCAAGAAGAGCGAGGATGCGCAGCTGGCTATCAAAGCCTCGTTCGTGGGCGGCGCCCTGACTGCTGTGGCAGCCTTGGCCTACTGCCTCTTCTTCTCGTCGGCAGCGGGAAGCTTCGCGAGCATCGAGTTCTACTTCGATCCGACCGAGCCCACCAAAGCGATAAACGATCCTGCGAGCGCATTCGCGCAGTTCGCGACAGGCCCTGAGTCCCTGCTTTTCTGGGTGGGCGTCGTGGTTGTCGGGGCATTGGTGCCCATGGTTGCGTCCTTCCTCTTGAACAAGCAGAAGGGTGGTGCGTTTATCGGCATCGTCTCGGGCGGCGTCCTGTGCGGATTGGTGGGAGGCCTCTGCTTCAGGTACATACTGTATGCCCTCAGCTATTCGGTCTTTGTCCTTTATGGATGAGGTCGGACAGGATTGAGCTGTGACACTGCTTCGGGCATCGCCTTCCAAGGATGCCCGAAGCAAGAACAGAAAAGGCCCGCAGGAACCCCCATCCTGCGGGCCTTCTCCTTCTCGTTTACGGACACGCTTGCTGCCTTTGGATTGCGCAGCATGCAAAAGGCATCAATCCTGCCTGTGCCTTTCTGGACGGGATCGGGCCTGATTGCGTTCGGGCCCGAGCGCGATCAGGCCCGACTGCGTTCAAGGCTTTCAGCCATGTGTTCCGCTTCGGCATCGCCCAAGCGGGCTTCGCCGGTGTCGGCCAAGCGTTACTCGTCGGTGTCG